>NZ_RBXX01000002.1:7523827-7824780 GCF_003635025.1 Saccharopolyspora antimicrobica
AGTAGCGCCTGCTGAGCACCTCCAGCAGCGGCCCGTGGTCGGATCCGTCGCGGTCCATCCGCTGGCCGAGCAGCCGCACCAGCGGTTCCGGGCTGGCCACCATGGCGGCGATGCGCTCCGCGCGGTCCGGCGCGGCGGGGTTCTCGTCGAGGTGGCGCAGGTGCCTGCGCACGTCGGTGTAGACCTCGGCGCGGGTGCGCCGCAGCATCGGCTGGGCGAACCAGCGGAACACCAGGCTGCGCGCGAGGTCGCCGACGACCGGGAACCGCACCTGGGTCGCCACGATCAGGTGCTCCAGGGCGTGGCCCACGGTCTCGCGCACCGAAGCCGGCGGCACCGGTTCGGTGAGCCACTGCTTCAGCAGCGTGGTGACCACGGCAACGTCGGAGGCGGCGCGCTGCTGGGCCAGGAAGATGCGGAAGACCGCTTCCTCCAGTGCGGGCGTGCGGTCCAGGCCGTCGACGCCGTAGTGCCCGACGACGCGGGTGAGCCGGTTCTGGAAGGTCTCCGGGAGCCCGGCGCGCTCGACGTCGAGGCTCTGCAGGTAGCTGTGGAAGAACTCGCGCGGGCTGTGCACCTGCACGTCGGCGGTGGAGTCCTGCGCGGCGGGCTTGTTGCGGCTCAGCTCCGAGAGGTCGGCGAAGACCCACAGCAGGTCGACCTCGCCGGTCAGCGGGCGGTCGCCGTCGGCGGTGACCTCGGCGCGCGCGGCCAGGTAGTCGGCCAGCACGCGCTGCTGGTCGTGCGGGTCGACGTCGAAGCCGAGCAGGCGGCTGCGCAGGTCCTGCAGCCCGCGCTGCACCCGGTCCGCCGCCGAGACGCCGGTGGGCTCGTCCGGCAGCGCGATGTCGGCGGCCTGGCTGGCGGCGGTCGCGGACTCCTCGCCGTCCTCCTCGACCGGTTCCAGGCGCAGCAGCGGAGCACCGGTCTCCACCTGGCTGCCGATCGAGACCAGGCATTCGCGCACCTTGGCGCGGAACGGTGCGCGCAGCACCGTCTCCATCTTCATGGCCTCCAGGACGAGCACCGGTGCCCCGGCCTCGACCTCGTCGCCGACCTCCAGCGGCGTGGCGACCACCAGCGCGGGCGACTGCGAGCGCAGCACGCCGCCCTCGTCGCGGCTGATCCGGTGCGTCACGCCGTCCACCTCGACCAGGTGGATCGGGCCGTGCGTGCTGGTGACCAGCCGGAACCGCTGCCCGTTGACCACGAGCTGGCCGGTGGCGGCGTCGTAGCGCTCGAGCTCGGCGTCGACCATGCGCACGTCGTCGCCGTTGGCGAAGCCGACGCGGTAGCGCTGCGGGCCCACCTGGGCGACCAGCACCCGGTAGCTCGCGCCGCGCAGCTTGAGGTCGATCGCGCGGCCGCCCTCGTGCTGGACCTGCGGGCGGCCGCCGTGCGCGGTGGACAGCAGCCGCTGCAGCTCGACCTGCGCCTCGTCCTCGTAGGCCTCGATCGCGGCGGCGGCCAGCGCGACCCCGGAGCCGCTGTCGCACACCAGGCGGCCCTGTTCGCGGACCCGGTCGATCCAGCCGGTGTCGGCGCTGCCGTCGATCACCTCGGGCTCGCCGAGCAGGTCGAGCAGGAAGCTCTTGTTGGTGGTGCCGCCCTCGATGATCACCGTCGTCTGGGACAGCGCGCGCCGCAGCCTGCCCAGCGCCTCGTCCCGGTCGCGGCCGTAGGCGATGATCTTGGCGATCATCGAGTCGAAGTCGGCGGGGATGGTGTCGCCCTCGCTCACCCCGGTGTCGACGCGGATACCGGGACCGGCGGGCAGGTCGAGCAGCGCGATCCGGCCGGGCGCGGGCGCGAAGTCGCGGTCCGGGTCCTCGGCGTTGAGGCGGGCTTCGACCGCGTGCCCGATCTCGGCCGGGATCTCGCCTTCGAGCTTGCCGCCCGCGGCCACGTGCAGCTGCGCCTTGACCAGGTCCACGCCGGTGGTGGCCTCGGTGATCGGGTGCTCCACCTGCAGCCGGGTGTTGACCTCCAGGAAGGCGAACAGCTTCTCGGCGGGCTGGTAGAGGAACTCGACGGTCCCGGCGCCGCGGTAGTCCGCGGCCAGCGCCAGCCGCTCGGCGGCGGCCTTGAGCTCGCGCACCTGCTCGGCGCCGAGCACCGGCGACGCCGATTCCTCGATGACCTTCTGGTTGCGGCGCTGCACCGAGCAGTCCCGGACGCCCAGCGCCCAGGCCGTGCCCTGGCCGTCGGCGATCACCTGGACCTCGACGTGGCGGGCACCGGTGACCAGCCGCTCCAGGAACAGCACGCCGCTGCCGAAGGCGCGCTCGGCTTCGAGGCTGGTGCGTTCGTAGGCCTCCGCCAACTCGTCCTCGGAGTGGATGACGCGGATACCGCGCCCGCCACCGCCCGCGGTGGCCTTGAGCATCAGCGGGTAGCCGATCTCCTTCGCGGCGTGCAGCGCACCGTCGAGGTCGGCCACCGCGCCGCGGCTCCAGGGCGCCACCGGCACGCCGGCCTCCTCGGCGAGGAGCTTCGCGCCGATCTTGTCACCGAGCCTGCGCATGGCCTCGGGGCTCGGACCGATGAAGGTCACGCCCAGCTTCTCGCAGAGCTCGGCGAACGCCGGGTCCTCGGCCACGAAGCCCCAGCCGACCCACACCGCGTCGGCGCCGGTCTCGCGCAGGGCGCGCTCCAACACGTCCAGGTCCAGGTAGGGGCGCGCGGACGCCGGGCCCAGCAGGTAGCCGATATCCGCCTCTCGGACGAAGGTGGAGGTGGCGTCCACATCGGTGTGGAGCGCGATCGTCCGGATCGACGCCGTGCCCTCGGCGTTGACCTCCCGGACGGCGTGGATCAGCCGCACGGCGGCCTCTCCCCTGTTCACGATGGCGATACGACTGAACACCGAGCCTCACATCTTCGACAACACGAGAAAGGCGACGACCCGGAGCGGAACGTCGCCGAACTTGACCTCAACCCTGCCTGATGCCGCCCCGTTGTGAGAGGAGCAACGCGCCAGCATTCGCGACCAAGATTTGTAGGGTCCCGCCAAAAGCCCCGGCCCCGGGCCCGCCGCCGGCGGCGGCAGCGCGAGGAGATCACTCGATCAAGCACCGGCTGCGAGCGCCCGGCGACGCACTGCGCACGCGGGCAGGAGGGCGCTCCTAGACTCGACGGGGTGCTGCCCGACCTCGGCGAGATCACTTCGGACGAGTCCTACGCCGACCGCCGCAACGACCTCGGGTTCTGGGAGCCCTGGGTGCGGCGCGGCCTGGACTCGCTCGGCTTCCCGCAGCCGGGTGAGCTCCGGAGCCCCGGTGAGAGCACGAACCCGGTGTTCATCGGCGACAACGGACTCGTGGTGAAGCTCTACGGGGAGTTCTGGTGCGGGCCGAGCAGCCTCGAATGCGAGGCCGCAGCTTACCGGGTGCTCGCCGGGCACGAGCTGCCCGTTCCGGCGCTGCTCGGCCGCGGTGAGCTCCGGCCGGACGCCACCGGGTGGAGCTGGCCGTTCCTGGTGCTCTCGGTGGCCGAAGGCCGGCCCTGGCAGCGCGCGACCGCCGAGATGGACCGGGCCGCCGAGCTGGCGCTGGCCTGCCGGGTGGGCGAACTGCTGGGACGGCTGCGGCGAATCCCGCTCACCGGCAGCGAAGTCCTGCACCCGGCCGCGTTCGCCGACCTGCTGCGGGAGCGCGCGGCGGCGACCGCTGCCGATCACCGCGAGTGGAAGCACCTGTCCCCCGGGCTCGTCGACGCCATCGACGACTTCCTGCCCGAGGCGGCCGAGCTGCTGGGCGGCAGCCCCGAGTTCGTCCACGGCGACCTGCACGCGGGCAACCTCTTCGTCGACCCGGAGCGCGGTGAGGTCACCGGGCTGATCGACTTCAACGACGTCCACGCCGGGGACTTCCGCTACGGCCTCGTGCAGCTGCACCTCAGCACCTTCCGCGCCGACCGGGAGCTGCTCGCGGCGGCGCTGCGCGGCGCGGACTGGCCGGTCGCGCCGACCTTTCCGCAGGAGATGCTGGCCTTCACGTTCCTGCACGACTTCGACGTGTTCGAGCGGACACCGCTCGACCTGACCGGCGTCACCGACCTGACCGAGCTCGCCGAGCTGCTGTGGGGCGTCGACCGGTGAGCGCGCCGCCGGTCACGGGCGGCGCTGCTCCCGGTACCACGCGCCCCACTCCTCCAGCCGCTGGAGGATGTCCTCCAGGCTCTTGCCGATCGTGGTCAGGCTGTACTCGACCTTCGGCGGGACCTGCGCGTACACGGTGCGGAGCACGATGCCGTCGGCTTCGAGCTCGCGCAGCTGCCGGGTCAGCATCCGCTGGGTGATCGACGGCAGCGCCCGCTTGAGCTCGCCGAACCGCTGCGGCCCTCCGGTGAGGTAGTTGAGGATGGCCATCTTCCACTTGCCGCCGACCACCTCCATCGCCGCCTCGACGGTGCAGTACTCGGGCATCTCCGAAACGTTCTCCCGCACGAGCCCCGCTCCTCTTCGCCGTCTGCTTCCCGGTTGCCGACCGCGCCACCGCGCAGAACCCGCGTGGCACCTCATTAGTATACAAAATGACACTACGGCACTTCAAAGACCGTACTTGTCCTAGCGCATGTGTGGAGCACAGGATCATTCCGCGTCGTCGAGCACGGCCGCTGTTCACCGAAACGAGGAATGAGATGTCGATTCACCCTGCCCTGACCCCGGTCCGCATCGGCGGGACCGAGCTGCCCAACCGCGCCGTCGTCGCCCCGATGTCGCGGGTCAGCACCTCCGGAGACGGGGTGCCCACCGAGCGGATGGCCGACTACTACCGGGAATTCGCGCTCGGCGGGTTCGGGCTGATCACCACCGAGGGCACCTACACCGACGACCAGCACAGCCAGGCCTACCCGGACCAGCCGGGCCTGACGTCCGAAGCGCACGCGGCGGGCTGGCGCGAGGTCGTGCGCGCCGTGCACGACGCCGGGGGCCGGATCGCACTGCAGCTCATGCACGCGGGAGCCCTCTCACAGCTCGACCGGCCGACGATCGCGCCTTCGGCGGTCGCCCCCAAGGGCGCGAAGATGCCCGCGTACGGCGGCGGCGCCGGGCCGTTCCGGACTCCGGCGGAGGCCACCGAGGCGGAGATCGCCCAGGCCATCGCGGGCTTCGCCGCGACTGCGGCCCGGGCGCGCGAGGCCGGCTTCGACGCGGTGGAGGTGCACGGCGCGAACGGCTACCTCGTCGACCAGTTCATCACCGACTACACCAACCTCCGCTCCGACCGGTACGGCGGCTCGGTGGCGAACCGGGCGCACTTCGCCGCCGAGGTGCTCCGCGCGGTGCGCGCCGCCGTGGGCCCGGAGTTCCCGGTGGGCATCCGGCTTTCGCAGACCAAGGTCAACGACTTCGAGCACCGCTGGCCGGGTGGCGTCGGCGAAGCGGAGGTGATCTTCGGCTCCGTCGCCGCCGCGGGCGCCGATTACCTCCACCTGGCCAGCGAGGGCCGGGACTGGGCCGAGAGCGCTCAGCTCGCCCCGGGCGTGACGATCACGCGGCTGGCCAAGGAGATCACCGGCCTGCCCGTGATCGCCAACGGCGGGATGCACGAGCCCGCGCGAGCGGAACCCCTGCTCTCCGGCGGCGAAGCCGACCTGGTCGCGCTGGGCCGCGGTGCGCTGGCCAACCCCGACTGGCCCCGGCTGCTGGCCGGTGGTGGTCGGCTCCGCGAGTTCGACCGCGCGATGCTCACCCCGGACGTCACGCTCAGCGGTCAGCCCGCCCTGCGCTGATCACCGGCCGGTCCGCCTCCCCGATCGCCGGGGAGGCGGACCGATTGCGCTACCGCTCGCGCAGCACGAACCAGGACGCCACGGCCACCACCAGCAGCATCGCGCCGCCCATGACGGCGGCGGCGGAGAAGCCGTTGCCGAAGGCCGTCACCGCCGCTGTTCGCAGCGCCGCGCCCATCTGCTCGTCCAGGCCGCCCGCGATCTGCACCGCCGCCCCGAGCGAGTTCTGCGCCTCCGCGTGCTGCGCGGAGGCCACGCCCGCGACCGGCTCCAGGGTGTTCCGGTAGATCACGCTCAACGTCGTGCCGAGGACGACGATGCCCAGGCCGGAGCCCAGTTCGAACGACGTCTCCTGGATCGCGCCCGCCGCACCGGCCCGGCTCGGGTCCGCCGCCGACATGATCACGTCCGAACCGAGCGTCGTCACCACGCCGACCCCGAGTCCGCTGCCCGCCAGCAGCGCGACGACGACGCCGTACCCGCTGCCGGGACCGAGCAGGGCGAGGCCGAGCATCGAGCCCCCGAAGACCAGCAGTGCCAGGGTGATGGCGACGCGATCGCTCAGCACCGCCGCCACGTTGGGCGCCAAGACCGCACCGACGGCGTTCGCGGCGGCCATCGGCAGCAGAGCCGCGCCGGCCAGCAGCGGTGAGTAGCCCGAGACGAGCTGGAAGTGCTGCGTGGCGAAGAACATCAGCGCGATGTAGCCGGCGAAGGAGGCGAGGATCGCCCCGGTGGCCACCGAGAACTTCCGGTCGGCGAACAGCGACAGATCCAGCAGCGGCTCCCTGATCCGGCGCTGCCGCACCACGAACGCGATGAGCAGCGCCACCGCCACCACGCCGATCATGAGGTTCGGCGCGGAAACCGAGCCGTGCTCGCCGATCTGCTTCAACGCGTACACCAGCCCGCCCAGCCCGAGGACGGACATCACGGCGCTGAGCGCATCCCACCGGCGCCGCACCTCGTCCTTGGACTCCGGCACGACGACCGCGCCGACGACCAGCGCGACGAGCACGACCGGCACGTTGATCAGGAACACCGATCCCCACCAGAAGTGCTCCAGCAGGAATCCGGCCGCGATCGGCCCGATGGCCGCGCCCGCGCTGTGGCAGGCCGACCACACGCCGATCGCGAACGCGCGCTCCCGGGCGTCGGGGAAGGTGATGCGGATGATGGCCACCGTGGCGGCCGCGATCATGGCCGCACCGAACCCGAGCGCGGCGCGGAAGCCGATCAGCACCACCGGAGTGGTGGCGAAGGCGGCCCCCGCCGATGCCAGCCCGAACACGGCGAATCCGCCGAGCAGCACCTTCTTCCGTCCGATGCGATCGCTCAGCGTGCCGCAGGTGACGAGGAAGGCCGCGACCGTCAGCGGATAGCTGTCGACCATCCACAGCAGTTGCGATGCGCTGGGCAGGAGTTGCTGCGACAGCGTCGGAACCGC
Organism: Saccharopolyspora antimicrobica; assembly: GCF_003635025.1. GTDB lineage: Bacteria > Actinomycetota > Actinomycetes > Mycobacteriales > Pseudonocardiaceae > Saccharopolyspora > Saccharopolyspora antimicrobica. The sequence goes on from NZ_RBXX01000002.1 coordinate 7,531,011, forward strand.
CACGTGCAGGATCGTGAGGTCCATGCCGACCAGCAGCAGGGTCGTGCACAGGATTCCGAGCACCAGCCACCTGCGCTGGGAGACTTCGTTCCGGAGCGCCGATCCGGCGCCCGCATCGTCATTCATCACTTCTTACCGCGAATTCCGTTCGAGTAGCGGAAACGAGTCCGGTCACCGGCGTCCAGCAGCTTTGGAAACCTGTCGACCTGGATCTCACCGGACGAGCGGCCTTCGAGGGCCACCGGAGGAATCGTCGACCGTATGATCAGCCCGCACAAGTACGGAATTCCTTGTGCCATAGGAACAACCCGTATACCGACGGCGCTTTTCCACCCCGTGCGCTCAATTCGCCACCTCGCCACCGATGGCGCAGTAGTCTGACGCGAACCGGCCCGCAGGGGTCCGCGAACGCACCATGCTCGACGGCCGAGGGAACCCCATGGGCGAGCGGCAGCCGAAGAACCGGGACGGTGAGCCCAGAATCGTCGACATCATCGAGGGCGTCGTGCTCGGTGATGTGTCACAGGCCGGGCACATCGACGGCGACGTGCACATGAACCGCTCCGGCGTCGCGCGATGCGCACCTTCGCCGTTGTCGTCCTCGGCGTGATCGTGCCCCGGGATGACGAACCCGATCGGGAACTGGTCGAAATCGGTTAGCTCACCGCATTTTTCAGTCGATCTCGGCCATTCGTGCGCTGCTGGGCTTGTTCTCGTCGAGGCGGCGGAGCTCGCGGACGCTGTCGGCTAGCGTGCGATCGCCCAGCGAGGCGAGCACCGCTCGTTCGGCCTCCGCGGTGAGCGCGGCGAAGTACTCGCTCACGTTCGCCGTCACCATGCACACGCGCGCACCGCTCGGCGAGCACGCCCACAGGGGCTTGTCGCCGATCGCGCAGCGGTAGATCTCCGCCAGGGTGATCTCCTCCGCCGGACGTCCCAGCCTCGCGCCGCCCGCGCGGCCCTTCGCGCACACGACCAGTCCGGCGTCCACCAGCGGGACCAGGAGCTTGCGGACCAGGCTCGGGTTGGTGTCGAGGATGTCGGCCAGCTGCGCCGAACTCAGCGCTTCCGTGCCGCGCTCACCGGCGACCGCGAGGTACAGCATCAACGTGAGCGCACGGGAGAACCGGATGTCCAACATGGTCCCCACCCCCGTCCGCGGATCGGCGCCGATGCTACCCGACCCCATAATAGCAACTCTCACAGTTGCACTTATCCTTTGAAACTGTAATCTTGATTCGTACAGTTTCAGCCGGCACGTCCGACAGGAGACCGCCACCGTGAGCACCCGCGCAGCTCAGCTACTGTCCCGCCCGTTCGCGCTGGGATCGGCAACGCTGCCGAACCGGATCGTCATGGCTCCCATGACCCGCCAGTTCTCCCCCGGTGGCATCCCGGGCGACGACGTGGCCGTGTACTACGCGCGGCGCGCCGCGGCGGGAACCGGCCTGATCATCACCGAGGGCACCAGCATCGACCACCCCTCCGCCGGGTTCAGCGCCGACGTCCCCCGCTTCCACGGCGCGGAGTCGCTGGCCGGCTGGGCCCGCGTGGTGGAGGCCGTGCACGCGCAGGGCGGCAAGATCATGCCGCAGCTCTGGCACGTGGGCATCCAGCGGCCCGCAGGCGCACCGCCGTTCCCCGAAGCGCCGCCCGTCGGCCCCTCCGGGATCGGCCTCGACGGATCGCCCACGGGCACGGCGCTGACGCTCGGCGACATCGACGACATCATCGGCGCTTTCGCCGACGCCGCGCAGGAAGCCGAGCGCATCGGCTTCGACGGCATCGAGCTGCACGGCGCGCACGGCTACCTCATCGACCAGTTCCTGTGGGAGCGCACCAACCAGCGCACCGACGCCTACGGCGGCGATCCGGTCTCCCGCACCAAGTTCGCCGCGGACGTCGTGACCGCGATCCGCGAGCGCGTAGCCCCCGACTTCCCCGTCGTGCTGCGCTTCTCCCAGTGGAAGTCGGAGAACTACGACATCCGGCTCGCCGAGAACCCGGGCGAGCTGGAGGCCCTGCTCACGCCGCTCGCCGACGCCGGGGTCGACGCCTTCCACGCCTCCGGCCGCCGCTACTGGCAGCCGGAGTTCCCGGATTCCGGCTCCGAGCTCAACATCGCCGGCTGGACGAAGAAGGTCACCGGCAAGCCCGTCATCACCGTCGGCTCGGTCGGCCTGAACAAGGAGTTCGAGCCTGGATCGCTGAACGGGGCGACCGCGGCGGTGGAGAGCATCGAACGACTCCTCGACCGCCTGGAGCAGGACGAGTTCGACCTCGTCGCGGTCGGCCGAGCCCTCCTCGCCGATCCCCAGTGGGCGGACAAGGTCCTCGGCGACCGGATCCCCGACCTCACCCCGTTCAGCAAGGCAGCGGTCGAAACCCTGCACTGAGCGGTTCGTGAGCGCGCGGTCCGCGCTGCGCGCTCACTGCTCGTCGTCGTCCCGCTCCGCGTCCTGGGCGTCTGCCTGGCGGGTTCGCTCCGCTGCGATCTCCAGGGCGCGGCGGGCCGTTTCCTCGTCCGGGTAGGGGCCGAGCAGGTCGTCGGCCCTGCCCCGGTCGTGGTGCTGCACCTGGTGGGTTCGCAGGTTGAAGTACCAGCCCTGGTCCGGGTTCGGATCATCGGTCATGGTGCGCTCCTCCCGGTCAGCTCCCGGCGGGAGCCAGTTCGACGGCCGCCTCGGGCGTGTGCAGCTGGAAGGCGAAGGACTCCTCCAGGTACAGCTCGATCGACGTCGCGTCGTGGCCGAGGTAGCCGATCGACAGGTCGCGGCCCAGCACCAGTTCGCTGTCGCCGCCGCGGGTCGACACCAGCAGACCGCCGTCGAGCGCCGGTGACCACAGAACGTCACCGCCCACCACCCGCGACAGCTCCTCGATCGCGAGCCGTCCGCCGAGCAGCGAGCCGCTGACCGCGGTGTGCACGGCCGGGCTCAGCAGCAGTGCGCAGGGGCCGCCGACTCCCGAGGAGCGCAGCGCGGTTCGCGCCTGCGCCACCGCTTCCGGGATCGCCGAGACGTCCTCGGGCAACGCGATCGCTTCGTGGGACGAGCCGCTGCGCAGACCGTCCGAGGCGACCGCTGCCAGTCCGTCGAACACCGCGCTGTCCTCGGCCATCGCCATCTGCTGGGCCGCGGCGACCGCGGACGACCAGTCGGCGTCCTGGGCGCCGCGCTCCACCGAGTCCACCGCCTCGCGCGTGACGCGGAAGGGCATCCGGAGTTCGGCCACCGGGCTGGCCCGGCGCACCCGCACCTGCACGCCCGCCGCCGCGGTGCCGGGCTCGTCGAGGTGGCCGGTGCCCACCGCGGCCAGTTCCGGTCCCCTCGGCTCCGGCACGTCCACCACCCGGCGGGCACCCGCGTTGAGCGCGAAGGCGTCGCGGACCTGGGCCTCCAGGTCCTGCCAGGCCGCCGCCGAGATCGGGGCCAGCTCGCGGTGCAGGTTGTTCATGGCTGTCGTCCCTTCAGGCTGCCGATGCGCAACGACGCGTCGGCCTCGGGCGCGCGGCCCGGCTCCGGTGGGGGTGGCTGGTCGTCGAGGAAGTCGGCGGTGGGCACCACGAACAGCGATCCGGTGACCGCGGTCGAGAAGTCCAGGATCCGGTCGTGGGTGGCATCGGCGGTGCCGAGGAACATCCGCTCCAGCATCAGCTCGATCACCGCCGGATCGGCGGCGTAGCCGATGAAGTAGGTGCCGAACTCACCGTCACCGAGGCTGCCGAACGGCATGTTGTCGCGCACGATCTGCCGCTCGGTGCCGTCCGCGTCGACGATCGTGGTGACCGCGACGTGCGAGTCGGCCGGTTTCACCTCGTCGTCCAGCTCGATGTCGTCGAGCTTCGTGCGCCCGATCACCCGTTCCTGCTCCTCGACCGGCAGCGCGTTCCAGGAAGCCGTGTCGTGCAGGTACTTCTGCACCACCACGTAGCTGGCGCCCTCGAACGGGGCGTCCGCCGCGGCCGTGACGTTCACCGCCGTGCGCGCCGCGGGGCCGCTGGGGTTCTCCGTGCCGTCGACGAAGCCGAGCAGGTCCCGCTGGTCCCAGTACTTGAAGCCGTGCACCTCGTCGACCACCGAGACGGCGCCACCCAGGCGCTTCAGCACCTGCTGGGCCAGTTCGAAGCACAGGAACATCTGCCGGGCGCGGATGTGCAGCAGGACATCACCCGGGGTGGACACCGCCCGGTGGCGTGGCCCGGCGTACTCGGGCAGCACGTGCAGCCCGGCCGGGCGAGGTCCCGAGTACAGCCGGTCCCAGGCCGCCGAGCCGATGCCCGCCACGCAGGCCAGGCCGCCCTCCGGGTAGCGGAATCCCACCGCTCGCTGCAGTCCGGCCAGATCGCCAAGCAGGTCCCGCACGGCCGGTTCGCCACCGCCGTTGATCGTCAGCACCAGGAAGATCGCCGAACCGGTCAGCGGAGTCAGCACCGGCTGCGGCTCCGGCGGTGCAGCCGACGGGTCCGCGCTCGACATCTCCACGCCGGTCCTCCAGAACGTTCTCGCACCGCACTGTGGTCGCGATTCGCGGGAAGCATGCAGCACCCGTTGTCCTCCGGCAACATCACGACGCGCGAGTCGATTCTGCTGCGCGGGCGCGCGCACCGTCCAAGACGCGGTTCCGACCGCTCAATAAGCCGCGCCGATATCAGCTGGTCGCCGGGCCGTGGTCGAACGAGTCGGTGGCGCGGACCGTCCGCGCGACCTGCACCAGGGCCCTGGTGAGCACCGATCCGGGCTCCACCGCGCTGGTGACGAGGGCGATCTCGGCGGTGACCGACGGGTCGCGCAGCTTCAGCACGCGCGCACCGGCCGGTGGGCGCAGGGTGCGGATCCAGGTGTGCGGCACGATGCTCGCCCAGCGGCCGGTGCCGACGTGGGCGAGCAGCGCCACCACGGAGTCGGCTTCGAGCCGCGGCACCACCGTCAGCCCCCTGGCGGCCAGCGCGTCGTCGATCAGCTGCCGCCCGCGCATCCCCTGGGTGAGCAGGCACATCGGCAGCTCCAGCGCGTCCGGCCACCCGATGGCGTCGGGCTGTCCGGCGAGCAGCTCGCCGCTGGCGATGAGCACGTGCTGCTCCTCGTAGAGCGGGGTGACCACGAGGTCGGTGGTGTTGAGCCCGTGCGGGTAGATCACCCCGGCGTCCAGCTCGAACCGGCGGATCCGGTCGATGATCTCCGAGGAGCGCAGGCTCGTCTCCAGCTGCACGCGCACCAGCGGGTGCTCGGCGCAGAACGGGTCGGTGAGCAGCGCGACCGTGCTCGCCGCCGCCGGGATCACGCCCATCCGCAGCTCTCCGGTTAGCCCGGTCTGCAGCGCTGTGACCTCCTGCTTGAGCGAGTCGTGGTCGGCCAGGATGCGCCGCGCCCACAGCACGAGCCGCTCCCCTTCCGGGGTGAGCCCTTCGAAGCTGCGCCCGCGCCGGACCAGCGGCACCTTCAGCTCCTGCTCCAGCTTGCGGATGGCCTCCGACAGCGCCGGCTGGGAGACGTGGCAGGCGGCAGCGGCGCGGGCGAAGTGGCGCTCGCGGGCGAGCGCGACGAAGTACTCGAGCTGGCGGAAGAGCATGCCCCATTCGACCACGCAAGCGGCCCATCTCGGCTGATAGGCGCGGTCGATCGGCGCCTCGGAACTTCCGCTTGGACGCGGCCACCGGCGGTCGGCAAGACTCGACGGCCAGGAGCAGGGCCGAGGTGGGCCGCCGTCGCGGTATCGCCGCCTTCCGACCGTGGCGCGCCGCCGCGGACGACGATCGGAGGGTTCCCTTGCACGCCCAGGTGCTGATCCGCCCCGCTGCGGATGACCACCGGCACGCGCTCAGGGTCGCCGCCGGGTTGTTCGTCCCCGGACTCGCCCTGCTCGCCGCCGGGCGTCCCGATCTGATCATCTACGCCGTCTTCGGCTCCTTCACCGGCATGTACGGCCGGGCCGAATCCGACCGGCTCCGCATCGTGCACCAGGCCCAGGCCGGCGCTGTGCTGCTCAGCGGGGTGAGCGCGGGCGTTCTGCTCGCTGGCGCGCACGCTCCCGCGTGGGTGCTGGTGGTGACCGTGGCCGGGTGCGCTTCGATGTGGTCGCTGCTGGCCGACCGGCTCGGTCTCCGGCCCGCCGGGCCGTTCTTCGGGATCTTCGCGCTGGGTGCCACCGCGACCGTTCCCGCGGGGCGGGTCGCGCCGTGGGCGGCGATCTCCATCTGCGCCGCGACCGCGCTGTTCTGCCTGCTGGTCAGCCTCGTCAGCGCCCTGCGCTCCCGCGAGCCCGCCGGCCGCCGCCAGGTGGAGCGCGGGCCGGGCGCGCTGGTCCACGCGGCGCGCTACGCGGTGGCCGTCTCGGCCGCGGGTGCGGTCGGGCTGCTCCTCGGCATCGACCACGCCAACTGGGCGATGGCCTCCGCGGCCGTTCCGCTGGCGGTCGTCGGCGTGCGCGACCGGTGCGCTCCCGGGATCCACGGCATCGTGCACCGCGGGATCCACCGCGTGCTGGGTACCTTCGCCGGGCTCGCGATCACCGCCGTGGTGCTGCTGCCCGACCTGCCCGGCGCGGCGCTGGCCGTCATCGTGATGGCCCTGCTGTTCCCCACCGAGCTGTTCATGGCCCGCCACTACGGGCTGGCGCTCGGATTCTTCACCCCGCTGATCATGCTGATGACCGACCTGGCCGCACCCGCCGATCCGCTGACGATGCTCCGGGACCGCGCGGTCGACACGCTGATCGGCGTCAGCGCCGGGATCGCGGCGGCGATCGTCATCCGGAGTCGAGCGGGGGCTGGCCCGCGTCGTAGATGAGCACGCCCCGCTCCGGGAGCAGGCGGGCTTCCGGGCTCGGGCGGTGCGGCCGGACCTTGCCGTCGTGCATCAGGTGACCGACCGGCACCCCGCGCACCAGGGTCAGGTAGTCGGCGATCATCTTGCGGTGGCAGCGCCACCACAGCGATTCGGCGCACATCACCGCGTTCAGCTCGGTGGCCGCGTCGGTGAGCAGGTCGTCGATGGCGGCCCGGAAGTCGGCGGTGCGCATGTGCTCGGCGTAGCCGGCGAACGAGCGGTTGCGCAGCGCGGTGTCCGGGCCGTCCGCGTGCGCCCGGCGCCAGCCGCCGAGCCGCGATTCCCAGCGGTAGCCGATGCCCTCCTCGGGCACCCAGTGCGACATCGCCGCCCGGGCGGCGTCGGGATTGCGCCGGCTGCCGGGTGCGGTGCGCACGTCGACCAGCTCGCGGACGCCGGCGCCGCGCAGCAGTCCGGTCATGGTGGCCGCGTCGGCGGTGCCGTGGCCGAAGGTCAGCACCTCCGGCTCCCTCGGTGCCTCCAAGGCTCAGTCGCCGGGGACGTCCAGGGAGACGACGTGGGCCCGCACCTCGCCCGCCGGTGTCGAGTAGCTGATGGTGTCGCCCGCGCGGCGCCCGGCGAGCGCCCGTCCCAGCGGGCTGTCGGTGGTCACGGTGATGTCCTGCCGACCGGCCGCGATCTCCTCGGGGATCGCCACCGCACGCACCTCCTGCTCGGTGCCGTCGTCGAACCGCAGGGTGGCCCTGGTGCCGTCCGGAACCCGGCCCGGTGACCGCTCGGGGCCGCCGGCGAGCAGATCGGTCACCGTCGCGATCCGCTCGTCGACCGCGATCAGATCGTCGCCGCTCTCCAGCGCGTTGGCCTCGTCACCGCGGTCCCCGACGTCGCTCTCCTGCTTCTGCATCGCGGCGGCGAGCGAGCGGCGGCGCTCCCGCAGCGTCGTCAGTTCCGCCTCCAGCTCGGCGCGGGTCCGCTCCGGCAGTTGCTCGGTCATCTCCGGTCCTCCTCCGTGGGTCGCGCTCCTCATCGTGCGCGGAAGGCCCGGCGCAGCGCAGCGCGTGGCCCGCTGCTCGCTTTGCCGACCTGCGGCCGCGGTGGTGGGATGCGGAGGTCGGGCGCCGCAGGGCAGGAGCGTGTGATGAGCGAGCGGACCAGCGAGCCGGAGTTCCGGCCCTACCACCACCCCGCCGCCGGTTGGGGCGCCGCCAGGAGCGTGACCGAGTTCCTGGTCCGCGAGCGCGAGCTGGTCGACGGGCCGCGGGCGATCATGCGGATGAACCACGAGAACGGCGGCTTCGACTGCCCGGGCTGCGCGTGGCCGGACGACACCAAGGGCCTGCACCTGGACATCTGCGAGAACGGCATCAAGCACGTGACCTGGGAGATGACCCGCAAGCGGGTCGGCGCGGAGTTCTTCGCCGCGCACACCGTCGCGGAGCTGTCGCAGTGGAGCGACTTCGAGCTGGAGGACCAGGGCCGGCTGACCGAGCCGCTGCGCTACGACCCGGGAACCGACCGCTACGTCCCGGTCTCCTGGCCGGAGGCCTTCGCGCTCTTCGGCCGCGCGATGGCCGAACTCGACAGCCCCGACCAGGCGTCGTTCTACACCTCCGGGCGCCTCGGCAACGAGGCGACGTTCCTGTACCAGCTGATGGCGCGGGAGTTCGGCACGAACAACCTGCCGGACTGCTCGAACATGTGCCACGAGGCCAGCGGCCGGGCCCTGAAGGCCGCCTTGGGCACCGGCAAGGGCACGGTCGACCTCGAGGACTGGGAGCTGACCGACGCCCTGTTCATCATGGGCGTCAACGCCGCCTCCAACGCGCCCAGGATGCTCACCTCGCTCGCCGAGGCCTACCGCAGGGGCGCGCAGATCGTGCACATCAACCCGCTGGTGGAGGCCGCGGCCACCCGCACGATCATCCCGCACGACTTCGCCCGGATGGCCACGTTCAAGGCCACCCGCACCAGCACGCTGAACGTCCAGCCGCGCATCGGCGGTGACATGGCGCTGGTGCGCGGCATGGCCAAGGCCGTGTTCGAGGAGGCCGAGCACGATCCGAAGGCCGTCGACGCGGAGTTCGTCGACCGCTACACCACCGGCTTCGACGCCTACCGGGCGCTGTGCGAGGCCACGCCCTGGGCGGAGATCGAGCGCCAGTCCGGGGTCAGCCGCGCGGTGATCACCGCCGCCGCCCGCGTCTACTGCGAGGCCGACCGGAGCATCTTCAGCTGGTGCCTGGGCATCACGCAGCACGAGCACGGCGTCGACACCGTCCGCGAGATCGTGAACCTCCTGCTGCTGCGCGGGAACCTGGGCCGGGAAGGCGCCGGCCCGTCACCGGTGCGCGGGCACAGCAACGTGCAGGGCAACCGGACCTGCGGCATCGACCACCGCCCGGAGGAGGCGTTCCTGGACCGGCTGGCCGAGGTCTGCGGGATCGAGCCGCCGCGGGCCCACGGGCTGGACACGATCGGCACCATCGAGGCGATGCACCGCGGCGAGGTGAAGGTGTTCGTCGGCATGGGCGGCAACTTCGCGCTCGCCGCGCCGGACACACCGCACACCTTCGCCGCGCTGCGCAAGTGCGAGCTGACCGTGCAGGTCAGCACCAAGCTCAACCGCAGCCACCTGGTGCACGGCAAGCAGGCGCTGATCCTGCCCTGCCTGGGGCGCACCGAGAAGGACCACCAGCGCGGCGGGCTGCAGGCCACCTCGGTGGAGGACTCGATGAGCATGGTCCACCTCTCGCGCGGCATGAAGCGCCCCGCCTCACCGCACCTGCTCTCGGAACCGGCCATCATCGCCGGGCTCGCCGCGGCGGCGCTGCCGGGCAGCCGCACCCCGTGGCAGCACTACGTCGAGGACTACGACCGGATCCGCGACACCATGGCGCAGGTCCTCGACGGATTCGAGGACTTCAACCGGCGGGTCCGCCTGCCGCTGGGGTTCCGCATCCGGCAACCCGCCCGCGAGCTGGTCTTCCACACCCCGTCCGGGCGCGCGGAGTTCTCCACCGCCGCGCTGCCCGACGTCGTCCCGGCCGCCGGGGTGCTGGCGCTGGGCACGATGCGCTCGCACGACCAGTGGAACACCACGATCTACTCCGACGACGACCGCTACCGCGGCATCAAGAACCTGCGCACGCTGATCTTCATGAACGCCGAGGACATGCGGGACCGGGGCATCGGCGAGTTCGACCGCGTCGACATCACCAGCACGGCCCGGGACGGCAGCACCCGCACGCTGAACCGCTACCAGGCGATCCCGTACGACATCCCGCGCGGCTGCGCCGCGGGCTACATGCCCGAGATGAACGCCCTGTGCGCCATCGGCGACTACAGCACGCAGAGCGATCAGCCGATCATGAAGCACGTCTCGGTGACGGTCGAACCCTCGGCCTGATCACCACGGGCGCGGCGTTTCGAGCACCTCGACGGCCGATCCGGCGGCGAGACCACCGGGCGGGACGACGGCGAGGCCGTCGGAGAGCGCCAGCCCGCGCAGCATCGCGGGCCCGCCGAAGGGCAGTGCGGTGGCGGTGTGCGCGCGGAGCTCGACCGGCAGCAGCTTGGTGTCGCGCGGGTGCCCCGGCAGGTCCGCGGCGGCGGTGAACCTGCGCGGCTCGGCCTCCGCACGGCCGTTGAGGCGGTCCAGCAGCGGCTGGACCAGCGTCGCGGTCCCGGCGACGGCCGCCAGCGGATTGCCCGGCAGCCCGGCCAGCCACCGGGCGCGCCCGTCCCCGGTCGGCGGGAGCTCGGCGAGCAGCATCGGGTGGCCGGGGCGGACGGCCACCGAGTCGACCAGGAACCGGGCGCCGAGCTCGGCGAGGGCCCGGTGCAGGAAGTCGGCCGGACCGGCCGCAGTGCCGCCGGTGGTGATCACCACGTCGGCCGGGGAATCGGCGATCGCGGTGCGCAGCAGGTCGAAGTCGTCGGGGATCCGGCGGCTGCCGGTCAGCTCGCCGCCGCACCGCAGCCAGGGCCCCAGCAGCGGGCTCAACGCGTCGCGCACCCGGCCGTCGCGGGGCGGACCGGAATCGAGCAGCTCATCGCCCAGCACCAGCAGTTCCACCACCGGGCGGCGGTGGACCGCGATCCGGTCGTGCCCGGCCGCCGCGGCCAGTCCCAGCACCGCGGGCGTGACTGCGGTGCCGGGCGGGAGCAGGACCTGTCCCGCCCGGCACTCCTGACCTCGCGGCCGGATGTCGCGGCCGGGGGCCGGTGCGCGGCCGGACAGGGTGGTGCCCGACGGATCGACCTGGCCGTCCTCGCGGCGCAGCACGGCCGTCGTGCCCGGTGGGAGCTCGGCGCCGGTGGCGATGCCCAGCGCGGTGCCGTCGGCGAGCGGTTCGGCTCGGGCACCGGCCAGCACTCGTCCGTCCCGCAGCTGCCACGGACCCGGTCCCGCCACCGCCCAACCGTCCATTGCGGACGTGTCGAACGCCGGGAGATCGGTCCGGGCGGCGAGCGGTTCGGCCAGCAGGTGGCCGAGCGCTTCGGGGAGGTCCCGGGCGACGGCGGGCAGCGCTCGGGCGGCGGTTCGGGCGGTTTCCCGCGCCTGGGCCCAGGTAGGCGTCGGCAGGGCTCCCACCTGGGGCGGCGTGCCGCTGGTGGGTGTTGCCAGGTCCATCGGAGTCCTCGCGCCGGGTCGTCGGTCGTGGTGCCGCCGTGCATTGTCCATTGAGGACATCACGATGTCGCGGCAGGTCCACTCGACCACCAGCCTCCACCCATCCGGACGGCTGGTCAAACGGCAGGTTCTACCAGGTGATAGGTGGTGCTTCTCAGGCTCCCGGAGGGCGCTTCCGGACGTTCGCGGTGATCGGACGCGGAAGAACCTGGCGTCCGCCGGATCTGCGGGTCAGGCGATCACCAGGCCTCTTCGGCCGTCCGGTGGAGCGGTTCGGTGATCTCGGTGGTGAACTGCGGGCCCACCAGGTATCGGGTGCATCCTTCTCGCTCGCCGGGCGGGCAAGGGTTCCCGCCGCGGTCGAAGAAAGCGCTATGGCTGTTGTCGCCGACGACCGTGCCGATCCCGGTCGTCATGTTCAGTTCGGAGAACCGGGGGCCGCCGCTGGAACCGCCGCCCATGGTGCAGGGAACTCCCCACTGGTTCGCGGCGGCGGGGTGCTCGGGAGTGCCGTGGTCCTCCTTCGCCGGTCCCCGGCAGTAGGAGAGCCGCTCGCCGATGTACTCCGGCAGGCCCTCACGCGCCGGATCCGAAGTGGCGCGCGGATATCCGAACGAGGTCGCGGTGCCGGCACCTGGTTCGCCGAAGCCGATGCGCTGGGCGGCACCGACCACGTCCTCGGCGCGCTGCCCGCGCTCGTCCGGGTTGAGCACCACGAAAGCCTGATCGTAGGCGTCGTACACCTCGCCGTGCTGCTGGTCGTTGTGCAGCCAGGTCTCATCGACGATCGCGATCCGGCCGGTGAACCGGCCATACGGCGCCTGCCCGTCGTGATAGCCGGGGATGAACAGCACGTTCTGCGACCACTGGTTGTTCTCGCCGAGCAGGTCCGTGTTGTTGACGCAGTGCCCGGCGGTGACGATCGTGCTGCGGTTGGCCGCCTCGACCACGGTCGCGGTGCAGCTGGCGTCCTCGCCGTGGTCGGTGAAGAACAGCCGGCCCACGGTCTTGGCCAGCGCGTTCGGCGTCGTCCACGGGGCGCCGTCCGGCCCGGCTTTGGGCGGGTTGTCCGACGCGGGCTCGGTGAGCGCGGCGATGCGCTCAGGGGTCCAGTAGTCCTGCACCGCCTGCTGCTCCGCCGCGGTGGTGGCCAGGCGGTGCTCACCGACGGACCCGGCTGCGGCGGGCGGGGCAGTCAGTGATCCCGCGGCCAGGGCCGCGCACCCGGCGACCAGGCCCTTCAACTTCGTGCTCGTCATGCGGTCAAGCTAGGGAACCGAGATCAAGAACTTGTCAGCTTCCTGTGGTCAGCTCGTGAGAGTGCCACTCTTCCGGTCGTGATGCCGGACACCCTGTCCAGGTGGTCGCGGTGCGGGTTTCGTCGTGAGATAGCCGGTGCCTATCAGGTGATCGACGTCGCTTCTTTGACTTCCTCGCGCGAGCGGCATTGGCTGGACCAGCGCGGACGGCGAATGACGAGGGAGCACGGGATGAGCGGGTTCGACGGTTCCAGCGAGGACGAGCTCTCGGTCACGCCGCCCAAGACCTGGGCCGCCGGGGTGCCCGCCGTGGCGCACGCGCTGGAGTACTCGCTGGCCCAGACCTCGCCGCGGCGGACGATGCTGACGCTGCTCAACGTCAACCAGGCGAAGGGCATCGACTGCCCCGGCTGCGCCTGGCCGGAGGCCGGGCCGAAGCAGCGGCACCTCAACGAGTACTGCGAGAACGGCGCCAAGCACATCAACGACGAGGCGACCACTCGCCGGGTCACCGCCGACTTCTTCCGCGAGCACCCCATCTCCGAGCTCGCGGGCCGGACCGATCAGTGGCTCAACCACCAGGGCAGGCTCACCGAGCCCGTGGTGAAGCGCCCGGGATCAGACCACTACGAACCGATCGGCTGGGACGCCGCCTTCGACCTGCTCGCCACCGAGCTGCAGGCCCTGGACTCCCCCGACGAAGCGCTGTTCTACACCTCGGGGCGGCTCAACAACGAGGCCGCGTTCCTGCTCCAGCTGTTCGCGCGGGCCTTCGGCACCAACAACCTGCCCGACTGCAGCAACATGTGCCACGAGTCGAGCGGCTCGGCGATGCAGCAAACGCTGGGCGTGGGCAAGGGCACCGTGAGCCTCGACGACATCCACCAGGCCGACCTGGTCTTCGTCGTCGGCCAGAACCCCGGCACCAACCACCCGCGGATGCTCTCCGCGCTGGAGGAGACCAAGCGCAACGGCGGGCAGGTGGTGGCGGTGAACCCGCTGCCGGAAGCCGGGCTGTTCCGCTTCAAGAACCCGCAGAAGGTCCGCGGGGTCATCGGCCGCGGCACCGCCATCGCCGACCAGTTCCTGCAGATCCGCCCCGGCGGCGACCTCGCGCTGTTCAAGGCGCTGAACCTGCTGCTGCTCCAGGCCGAGGACGCCGCTCCCGGAACCGTGCTCGACCACGACTACATCCGCGAGAACACCAGCGGTTTCGCCGAGTTCGCCGAGCAGGCCCGCGAGCTGTCCTGGGAGCAGGTGCGCACCGCCACCGGGCTGACCCGCGAGGAGATCGAGCAGGTCCGCGACCGGGTCCTGGCCAGCAAGAGCGTCATCGTCTGCTGGGCGATGGGGCTGACGCAGCAGAAGCACGGCGTGCCCACCATCCGCGAGGTCGTCAACTTCCTGCTGCTGCGCGGGAACTTCGGCAAGCCCGGTGCCGGGGCGTGCCCGGTGCGCGGACACAGCAACGTGCAGGGCGACCGCACGATGGGCGTCTGGGAGCGGATGCCGCAGTCCTTCCTGGACGCGCTGGAGCGCGAGTTCGGGTTCACCCCGCCCGCCGAGCACGGCCTGGACTCGGTGGACTCCATCCGGGCCATGCTCGAGGGCCGCGCCAAGTTCTTCCTCGGCGTCGCCGGGAACTTCGTGCGCGCCGCACCGGACAGCGAGCTCACCGAGCGGGCGATGCGCCGCTGCCGGCTGACCGCGCACATCTCCACCAAGCTCAACCGCTCGCACACCGTCTGCGGCGAAACGGCCCTGATCCTGCCGACGCTCGGGCGCAGCGACCGGGACGTCCAGGCCAGTGGTGAGCAGTTCATCACCGTCGAGGACTCGATGAGCGCCGTGCACGCCTCCCGCGGCCGCCTGGAGCCCGCCTCGGAGGCGCTGCTCAGCGAGGTCGCCATCATCGGCCGCCTGGCGCGCCGGACGCTGGGCGCGAACTCCGAGATCCCGTGGGAGGAGTTCGAGGCGGACTACAGCACGATCCGGGACCGGATCTCGCGCGTCGTGCCGGGCTTCGAGGACTTCAACGCGCGGGTGGCCGAACCCGGCGGTTTCGTGCTGCCGAACCCGGTCAACAGCGGGAACTTCCGCACCGCGACCGGCAAGGCGATGTTCACCAACAACGACTTCGAGATGCTGACCGCGCCCCCGGGCCACCTGGTGCTGCAGTCGCTGCGCTCGCACGACCAGTGGAACACCATCCCCTACGCCCCGAACGACCGGTACCGGGGGATCCACAACGCCCGCCGGGTGGTGCTGGTCAACCCCGACGACCTGGCCGAGCTCGGGTTCGCCGACCGCGCCGAGGTCGACCTGGTGAGCGTGTGGCACGACGGGGTAGAGCGCCGGGCGCGCGACTTCCGCGTGGTCGGCTACCCGACGACGCGCGGCTCCGCGGCGGCGTACTACCCGGAGACCAACGTGCTGGTGCCGCTGGACAGCGTGGCCGACATCAGCAACACGCCCACTTCGAAGGGGATCGTGGTCCGGCTGGAGCCGGCCGGGTCCTGAGAGGACGACCTGTGGGACGAGTCACCGCACGACGGCGCGTGCTGCGCATCCGCGACGGGGTTCCTTCGCACCGTCCGGACACCCTCGCGGCCGAGGAACCGATGGAGATCCGGGTCGGCGGACACCCGCTGACCATCACCATGCGCACCCCGGGGCACGACTTCGACTTGGCGGCCGGGTTCCTGGTCGGCGAAGGCGTCATCCGCTCGGCCGAGGACGTGGTCGGGATCCGCTACTGCGCGGGTGCCACCGCCGACGGCGGCAACACATACAACGTCGTCGACGTCGCCCTGGCTCCCGGTGTGGCGCTGCCCGGTGCTTCGCTGGAGCGCAACTTCTACACGACGTCCTCGTGCGGCCTGTGCGGCAAGGCGAGCCTGGACGCGGTGCGCACCAAGACGACCTGGCCCCTCGACGAGTCCTCGCCGAGCATCGGCTTGGGCACGCTGACCACGCTCCCCGACCGGTTGCGGAAGGCCCAGCGGGTGTTCGACAGCACCGGAGGGCTGCACGCCGCCGGGTTGTTCACCGCTGACGGCGACCTCAGCTGCGTGCGCGAGGACGTGGGCAGGCACAACGCGGTGGACAAGGTGATCGGTGATGCCCTGCGCTCGGGCCGGCTGCCGCTGCGGGACTCGGTCCTGATGGTCAGCGGCCGGGCCTCCTTCGAGCTGGTGCAGAAGGCCGCGATGGCGGGCATCCCGGTACTGGCGGCTGTTTCCGCCCCGTCCTCGCTGGCGGTCGACCTGGCCGCGGACACCGGGCTGACGCTGATCGGCTTCCTCCGCGGCAACTCCATGAACATCTACACCGGCGCCGATCGCATCCGGACCGGCCTCGCCGCGGATCTGGCCCGCTAGTTCCGGTTGTGCTCTCCGGCCGGAGCAGCGCGAAACAGATGCCGAACTGTCCGGAGTGAACTGCTCCCGACGGAGCGGCAGGACTCGTTGATAGGCGCGGGTTATCGGCAGAACGGGAACATCTCTTTGCCACGATCCGCTGTGGCGGCGGAGAATTCGGCCCAGTTGCACATCCTGCGCTGCACGCGGAGTCCGCCCGCCGGGAACCGGACTCCTGCGGGCACCGCGGCGCGGGCGGATGCGGGAGGTGGGCCATGCCTGCTTGGCGGGTGCGCGATTTCCACGACGACGACCTGGACCAGGTGATCCGCATCTGGGACCAGAGCAGGGAGACCGGCGAGCCGGTCTTCTCCGCCGCCGAAGTGGTGTCCATCGCGCGGGCCGGGCACCCGGCCCTGGTCGCGGTGGTCGAGCAGGAAGTCGTCGGCATGGCCGCGGCCAAGGTGGAGGGCGAGCGGGCCTGGCTGGCGCTGTTCGCGCTAGACGCCCGGTGGCGCAACCGCGGCATCGGCAGCGCGCTGCTGGCCGAGCTGGAGAAGAAGCTGCGCGGCCTCGGCGTGCACCGCATCACCAGCCTGGTTCCCGAGGGTGCCGCGGGTTTCCGGGCGATGGTGAACTCCGGTTACCGGCCGCGCACCGACCTGACCTACTTCGAGAAGGTCGAGGAGCTGGATCCGGCCGACTTCGACGTGCTCGAGCACCTCGGCGGCATGCTCCTGCCGCCCGGGAGGTGGGCCGCGCTGGCGGGCATGCAGCGGGAGAAGGACATCATCGAACGCCGCGTCGTGCTGCCGATCTCCCACCCCGACCGGGCCGAGCGGCACGGCGTGCTGCCGCCGAAGGCGATCGTGCTGTTCGGCCCGCCGGGCACCGGCAAGACGAGCTTCGCCAAGGCGGTCGCCTCCCGGCTGAACTGGCCGTTCGTGGAGCTGTTCCCGTCCCGGCTGGCCGCGGCCTCCCCCGAAGGCCTGGCCACCTCGCTGCGGGAGGTGTTCACCGAGCTGGATGAGCTCGACGACCTGGTCCTGTTCATCGACGAGGTCGAGGAGATCGCGGGCACCCGCACGACGCCGACGGCGGGTCCGGCGCACGGCGTGACCAACGAGCTGCTCAAGCTGATCCCCGGTTTCCGGGAGCACGACCACCGCCTGCTGGTCTGCGCCACCAACTCGGTCAGCTCCCTGGACCCGGCCTTCCTGCGCCCCGGCCGGTTCGACTACATCATCCCGGTCGGCCCGCCGGATCCGCCCGCCCGGCGCGCGATCTGGTCGCGCTACCTCGGCCCGGCCCGCGACAACGTCGACCTGGACCTGCTGGTGGAACGAACGGAGCTGTTCACCCCCGCCGACATCGAGTTCGCCGCCCACCAAGGAGCCCAGGCCGCCTTCGAGCGCGACGTCCTGCACGAGGACCGGGATCTGGCGACGACGGCGGAATACCTGAAGGCGATCGACGACACCCGGCCCACGCTCACCGCCGAAGCCATCGCCGACTTCGAGCAGGACATCGACACCTGCACCCGGCTGTAGTCCGCGGGCCGACCTCGTTCTGCGAGGGAGTCACCTTGCGGGATCTCAGCGCCGTGGTGCATGACCAGGGACGGTGTTCCCGCACGCGATCCGGGAGGTCGCCCGGCGCTGCGCGGGCAGGACCTGCTCGCTCGTCAGCTGGCCGTGCATGAGAGCCGGACTGACCTGGGTAACCCGGGCTGGAGCACGGCACAGGCTTCCCGGACTGGTTCCTTGGGGGCACCGATGACAAGCAGCCGACGAACCGGGGCCGATCTCCGCCCGGAGGCGGCCGAGCCTTCCGATTGGACGAGCGGGCCGATACGCAGCTCCGCCGATCCGGAGGAGACCTTGCTGGAGTTCCTGCGGACGACCTACGCGGCCGCCGCCGATACATCCGAACGCGATCCCGCAGGAGGCGGCGATGCGAACCGACGACCTACCGGCACCCGAGACCGGGCTGGTGCTGACCCACTTCCTGACCGTGTCCGACGTGGCACGTTCCCGGGCGTTCTACGCCGCCGTCTTCGGCGGGCAGGTCGTGCTGGCCGAGAACCCGTGCATCGTCAAGGTCGCCAACAGCTGGATCATCATGAATCCCGGCGGCGGCCCGACCCCGGACAAGCCCGGTACCGTCCTGCGTCCACCGGAATCCAGCGACGTGGTCTCGGCGTTCCTCAACGTACGCGTCGCCGACATCGCCGCCTTCTACGCCGACGCGCGCAGCAAGGGCGCCGAATTCCTCACCGAGCCGCTGGATCGCAAGGCTGAGATCCGTTGCTACCTGCGGGACCCGGACGGATACCTGATCGAGATCGGGCAGGCCACCGGCATGCTGGAAGGCGTCTTCGCCGACCCGCCGGCCGGTACCTGATCACGATCGGCTCCCGCGTTTGCCTGCGGCAGCGCGGAACTGCTGCCCGAGCCCATCATCTGGTCCTCCCGATCAGGGACTGGGACAGGGCGTTGAAGCAGGCCCGGGTTTCGGCCGGCATCGACAGCGCGGTCAGGCAGTCGTCGACCTCGGCGAGGTGGCGGGCGGCCTCTCGCTCGGCGAACTCGCGGCCGCCCGCCTCCGCCACCAGCTCCGCCGCCAGCCGCAGCTCGAAGTCGGTGCGCACACCGCGTTCGACGAGCACCCCCAGCCGTTCGCTCGCCGAACCACCCGCGGACAGCGCCGCGATGACCGGCAAGGTCCGCTTGCCCTCGCGCAGATCCCCGAACACCGGCTTGCCGGTGTTCTCCGGATCGCCCCAGATGCCGAGCACGTCGTCGGTGCACTGGAACGCCAGGCCCAGGTGGCGCCCGAGGCGGTCGAAGCAGTCCGCGACCGCCTCGGACGCCCCGCCCAGCAGCGCACCGGCCGCGGCGGAGAAGGCCAGCAGCGCGCCGGTCTTGGCCTCCGCCATCGCCTGGTACTCGGCGACGCTCACCGCCTGCTCCCCCGTCCACGGCCGCTCGGTGAACCGGATGTCGTCGACCTGCCCGACGACGACTTCCCGCATCGCGGTGGACAGGCGCATCGCCGCCGCGGCCGCGTTGGGGCGACCGCTGCTCAGCAGCACGCCGAAGGCCTCCGAGTGCAGCGCGTCCCCGATCAGGATCGCTTCCGGGACGCCGTACTCCTTCCACACCGCCCGCCGCCCCCGCCGCAGCTCGTCGTTGTCGATGATGTCGTCGTGGATCAGGCTGAAGTTGTGCACGAGTTCCACGGCCGCCGCCGCGGGCACCGCGGCCGACGCCTCGGCCCCGACCGCCTCCGCCGCGAGCACGGCCATGGTCGGCCGGATGGCCTTGCCCGCCGAGCCGCAGCCCTCGCTCCGCCAGCCGAAGTGGTACCTGCCCACGTCCCCCAGCGATGGGCCCAGCCGGTCCACGAGCTCCCGCAGCACGGGCTCGGTGAGCTCACGAGCACGCCGGATCGCGTCGAGCCCCAGCTCGTGATCGGTGCGCGCGGTGGCCGGAAACGTCATCGTGATCCGCCTCAATCCTGATCTGGTCCCCCGGTCAGAACGACGCTATCCACGCGCCACACCCGTCGTATCGGCCGAAATGGCAAGCTTGATCAACCGATCGGCCGAGGTTGATGACCGCGCCCTCGTACTTTCGGCCAGAAATGCACCGGTCACGATCACTCGACCACGCCGAATCCGCTCATCACCTAGAGTCGGAGAATTCACCAGGAGTGCTGTCGGCGCGACGTCCGATGTGCTCCGCGGGCTGGATGTTCTGGTTGCTGCGCAGCAGGTTTCCCGGATCGTAGGCCGCCTTGACCGCGCGTAGGCGATCGTGATTCCGCGCCCCGTAGGCGCTTCGGATCCGGGCCTGATCGGCGTCGCGGGGCAGGTAGCTCACGTACGCCCCGCCCGCCGAGTGGGGTTCGAGGGCCGCCACGAGTTCCCTGGACCAGGCCCGGTTCTCGGCGTCGGCCGCCGGGTCGTCCCACTTGGCCTCCACGAACACGTTGTAGCGGGCGTGGCGGAAGCCCACGGCGGTGCTGGCGGGATCGGCGCGGGAGATCGCGCCGTGGTAGTGCTCGACGTTGATCGCGCTTGCCGGAGAAGGAGCGGATGCCGCGTAGTCGGCGAGCACTTCCACCACTTCTTCGTTGAGGTGGCGCAACGTGGTGGTGTTCCAGTAAACGCGCTGGCACCACCGCGCGCCCTCGTCCAGGAAGCGCTGGCTGTCGGTGTAGCTGCGGGGCGCGACCGTGTCGGCGGCGGGCGTGGCGGCGCGGCGCAGGTCGTCGATCAGCGGCACCTCGTCCGCGCCTCCCACCACCCTGGGAATGACCACGATGACAGGTTCACCGTCGTCTCCGTGCTTGAAGACCAGGTCGGCCACGGTGTTGTCCGGCAGTTCCTCGGCTCGGGCGCGGAACGCCGCGGCCACCTGCTGCGCCTGGTCGAGCGGCCAGACCAGCAGACCGGTGGTGACCCCGGAGACGGGGTGGACCGCGAACTCCAGGCGGACGGCGACGCCGAAGTTCCCGCCACCGCCGCGCAGGGCCCAGTACAGCTCGGGCTCGTGATCGGCATCGGCGCGTACGAGGGTGCCGTCGGCCAGCACCACCTCGGCACCGCGGAGGTTGTCGACCGCCAGCCCGTGCAAGCCGCGCAGCGCGCCGACCCCGCCACCGAGGGTCAGCCCGGCCACGCCGGTGCTCGAGACGATCCCGCCCGTGCTGGCCAGTCCGTGCCGCTGTGTCGCGGCGTCGTAGTCACCCCAGGTCGCGCCGGGGGCGGCCCAGGCGATCCGGCGTTCCGGGTCGACGCGCACCTCCCGCAGGCCGCTGAGGTCGAGCATCAGCCCGTCGGTCACCGCCGCGAACCCGGCTCCGCTGTGGCCGCCGCCGCGCATCGACAGCGCGATGCCGTGCTCGCCCGCGAAGCGGACCGCGGCTTGCACGTCGGCAACATCGCGCGCGGTGAGGATCGCCGCAGGCACTTGCCGCGGATGGGCGTACAGGTCCCAGGCCGGGGCCTCCGCCACTTCCGGCCCGGTCCTGGTCCGCCCCGGGAAAGTGCTGCGCAAGCGCTCCGCCCACGTCGTCATAGCTCTCCGCCACCTCGTTCCGCGTCGTTCTCCGTGCTGCGCCCGGCCGGGCGCAGCCTCAGAGTGGCACAGAGTAAGTCACTTATCAATGTATAGTGGGTGGCGCCGTGGTAAGGTCCAGCCATGGCGCACCCGTACGACCAGGGCGAGCAGTTCTGCCCCGCCTACCACCACGCCGTCGAGCTGATCGGCCGCCGGTGGACCGGGGTCATCCTGCGCCAGCTGCTGCACGGCACCTCCCGGTTCGCCGAGATCCGCGACGCGATCCCCGCGCTCACCGACCGGATGCTCGCCAGCCGGCTGCGCGAGCTGGAGTCCGAGGGGATCGTCCGGCGGACCGTCCTCGACACGATCCCGGTCAAGGTCCAGTACGACCTCACCGACAAGGGCCGCGACCTCGAACGCACGATCACCGCGCTCAGCGAGTGGGCCGACCGCTGGGACGACAGCGCTCCGGCCGCGAACTGACCGCGGAAACACCAGCGGCGGGCCCGCCTTTCGACGAGCCCGCCGGAAACCCGGTGGGAACGGGGAGAAGACGCGCGCGGCACCGGAACCGCTGCCGCCGCAGCGTGTTTCAGGGAGCTGTCGTACCGCCTAGAGGCATCGGGGGCAGACCGAGCTTGCGGTGATCCCAGGACCTCGTGCGGTCGACGTGCAGCCGCACCGCGACGCGCTTGTGCAGCATCGTCTCCACCAGCGGCTTGACCTCCTCGCTGTACGGGCCGTGGTAGCGCTCCCACATGTCGACGCCGACCTTCCAGAGCGCGTCGGCGTCGTCGACGAGCTCCGCACGGCCTTCCATCGAGACGCCGCGCAGCACGTCGTAGGTCTCACCGTCCTCGATGAGCACCGTGGCCCGCGGGTCGCGGCCGATGTTGACCGCCTTCTGCGCCTTCGCCTTGGTCTCGAACCACAGGTCACCGTCGATGACGGCGAACCACATCGCGACCGCGTGCGGGTGCCCGCCGGGCCCGAGCGTGATCAGCGTCGCGGTGCGCTGGGCCGAGACGAAGGCCGAGATCTCCTCCGGCGTCATCCGGACCTCGGCCCGCTGGTTGCGTCCCACTGCTGTCCTGCTTCCTATTCATTGCTCAGGGTTGAGCGTGGTTGGATGTTTCGCTCTCCGCACCGGCATAGCTGCGTGCTGGAGTCCTGGACCGGCAGTCTGGTCCGACGGCGACCAGCCCGATCGAGCAAGATCTGCTTCACCCGCTCGTGCGGCGTGTACAGGGCGATGTCGGAATCACCGTCTCGTTGCTCGATGTTGATCGCTCCGGCATGGTCGGCTTGCCAAAGCCGACGGCCCTGCGGAGACCGCAGACGCAGGGTTCCGGTCGGAGCGACCGTGGTGTTCAGCGGGATCTTGACCAGGCTACGACGCTCCAACCCGGGAACAGCCAGCCACACGTTCCCGCCCTCGGTGAGGGTGAACGACTTGTGCCGGTCGCAGCGCACCACGATCTGATTCGCAGTCAGGCTGCGCCCACGCTGCCAGTGATGCCGCATCTGCCTGTGCAGGAGCGTCCGTGGCGGGAAGCAGCTTCTCGCTTGAGGTTCATCCCACCGCCGATCTCGCGGAAACCCACTCGTCCACAGCAAGACCCGATCGCAGCAGAACCTCTCCATTGCCTCGACCTGACAGGCGAGATCATCTTCTGCCCCGGGGATGAGATCGGCGGTGCACAAACGTCTTCCGGGAGGACACGTCGACCCCGGACTGAAGCACGGTGAGTACGTCGGTCTCGGTGAAGTACCGCTGACCCGCTGGGGCGCGCTTGGCCGTGATGCGGCCCTCGCTCTCCCAGCGTCGAACGGTCTGAGGCGACTTGCCGATCGGTAGTCTGAACAAGAAATCAACTACTAGTCACCGCCTCCTCATCCCGCGGGTTCGTCGCGGAGGTCGCGGCCGCTGGTCTCGGCGATCAGCAGCACGGCGGTGATGCTGATCCCGACCGCCAGCACGATGATCCAGCTCAGCGGCAGGCTCGACCCGCCGGTGCCCGCCACCAGCGCGGCGGCGACCATCGGCGTGAAACCGGCGCCGAGCAGGCTCGCCATCTGGTAGCCGAGGGATACGCCGGTGTAGCGGACGCGGGTGCCGAACATCTCCGACAGCATCGGGGCCAGCGGCGCGTACATCAAGTTCTGGAAGACCTGCGCGGTCATCAGCGCGGCGGTCATCGCCAGCACCGAGCCGGTGCCGACCAGCGCGTACATCGGGAAGGCGAAGACGACCGCGCCGATCGCCCCGAGCATCAGCACCCGCCGCCTGCCGATCCGGTCGGACAGCGCCGAGAACAGCGGGATGCCGACGAGCCCGGTGAGGCTGATCAGCAGGTGCGCCCGCATGATGTCCGGCAGCTCGTAGCCCAGTCCGGACGCGTAGGCGACGCTGTGCGAGCCGATCAGGGCGGTCAGCGCGAACGGTCCGATGCCCGCCGCGCAGGCGAGCAGCACCGCGCGCGGCTTCCGGAGGACCCGCACCAGCGGCACCGGTTCCCGCTTGCGTGCCTCGCCCGCCGCGACGGCTTCGCGGAACAGCGGGCTCTCCACGACGCTGAGCCGGACGTAGAGGCCGATGATCAGCAGCACCGCGCTGGCCAGGAACGGGATCCGCCAGCCCCACGCCAGGAACTGCTCCTTCGGCAGCAGGGTCACCAGCGCCACGGCTCCGTTGGACAGCAGCGATCCCAGCGGGGAGCCCATCTGCATGATCCCCACCCACGCGCCGCGCCGTCGCGGATCGGCGTGCTCGATGACCATCAGCGCGGCCCCGCCGTACTCGCCGCCGACCGCGATGCCCTGCACGACGCGCAGCAGCACCAGCAGCAGCGGCGCGGTCAGCCCGAGGGTCTCGTAGGTGGGCAGCACGCCGATGAGCACGCTGGCCACGCCCATCAGCAGCATGCTGGTCACCAGGGCGGACTTCCGGCCGAGCCGGTCGCCGAAGTGCCCGAACAGCAGCCCGCCGAGCGGTCGCGCGACGTATCCGGCGGCCAGCGTGCCGAAGGCGGCGATCGTGGAGGTCGCCGGGTTCGACGCCGGGAAGTACAGCGTGCCGAAGACCAGCGCGGCCATCGTGCTGTAGAGCAGGAAGTCGTAGTACTCGATGACGGTTCCGAGCAACCCCGAGAACGCCACCTTGCGCACCTGCCGCGCGTGATCGCGCCCCGATTCGATCCCAGCTGTGACCGGTTCCTGCCTCGTCATCGACCCCACCGCTCTCCAGGCACCAGGAGCTGACCAAGCGCTTGCTCGACGCAAGCTACGCACCCGGTCGACCGCGGTCAAGACCGTCGCGGTGCGGGGGCCGGTCAGTCTTCGGTCGGCGGCGACCCGAAGCTCTGCAGGTGCGGCTGCCGCGCCATGATCAGGTGCACTCCGACGGCGCAGAGCACGATGAATCCCCCGATGAAGAGCATGACCTCGGTGAAGCCCGCGATGATTCCCTCGCGCCCGGTGGCCCCCGACGAGCGCAGCACTCCCACGACGATCGGCACCACGACGCCCAGGCCCAGCCCCATGCCGAACTGGCCGACCGCGGGCTTCACGGCGCCGACCGAACCGACCATCTCCTTCGGAGCCGCCGACATCACCACCGCCGACTCGGAGTTCTGCGCCCACATGATCCCGAAGCCCACGATGAACGCGCAGCCGGCGAAGTACCACGAGCCGGTCGTCGTGCGCACCAGCCCCAGCAGCAGGATGCCCAGCGAGATCACGAGCAGACCGCTGGTGAACATCGTGCGGGCACTCAGCCGCAGGCGCTTCTGCGCCTCACCGGCCGCGAGGGTGCCGAACAGCATTCCCACCGACATGACCGTCAGCGCGATCGAGACGACGAACGCGCTGCGGCCCAGCACGCTTTCGAGCACGGTCGGCAGCTGCATCGCGATCACGCCGTTGGCGAAGTTGAACACGATCCCCACCACGCAGGCGGCGGTGAAGGCGGGCACCGCGAACAGCCGGATCGGGAAGCCCGGCTGGGGACTGCGCGCCTCCCAGACGGCGAACGCGGCCAGCAGCACCACGGCCAGCAGCAGTCCGCCCAGCACCACCGGGCTGCCCCAGCCGAGTTCGCCCGCCAGCGTGAAACCGCCCATCAGGCAGATCAGCGCCGCAGCGGCGAGGACGACACCGACCACGTCGAACCGCCGCGGGTGCGCCGCCCGGCTCTCCGGCACGGCCAGCGCGCCGCAGGCGGTGAACACCACCGCCAGCACCGGGATGATCAGGCAGGTGGCGCGCCAGCCCAGCGAGGCCTGCAGGGCCCCGCTGCCGATCGTGCCGAACACGCTGATCGCCGACTGCACGCCCAACCACGCGCCGAACACCCGCGGCAGCTCCTCCGGCCGGAACAGGGCGGGCAGGATCGCCAGGCTCATGCCGAAGCTCGCCGCCGTACTCACCCCCATCACGACCCGGCCGAGCACGTAGACACCGGCCACCGGGGCAGCGGCGCACACCACCCCGCCGATCGCCATGCCGAGGGTGCCGACCAGCAGCACGCGGCGCCGTCCGCGCAGGTCGCCGAGGATCCCGATGCCCAGCATGGCCGCCGCGAGCAGCAGCGTGCCGACGCTGGAGGCGAACGCGCGCACGCTCGGATCCATCCGGAGCTCCCCGGCGACCTCGGGCAGCGCCAGCGAGTTCAGCGTGGGGTCGAGCACCTGGAGGGCGGACAGCAGAGACAGGCCCACCAGCGCGTACGCCCGCCGGTGGCGGTTGTCGGCGACCGTCGCGGGCCACCGCTGCGGGACGGGTGTTTCCGGCGAGGACATCGGCGGTCATTCCCGGAAGGTGCAGCGACCGTCGAGGTAGGTCTCGCGGACCGGGATGTCGCCGATCTCCTCCGGTGGCACGGCGTGCGGATCGGCGTCCAGGACGACCAGGTCCGCTCGCTTGCCGACCGCCAGCGAACCCACCTCGTGCTCGGCGAACAGCTGCCAAGCGGCATCGATGGTCTCGGCGCGCAACGCCTGCTCGACCGTGACCCGGTACTGCGGCCCGATGACGCGCCCGCTGCGACTGGTGCGGGTCACCGCCGCCTGGATGTTGCGCAGCGGTTCCGGCGGCGTGACGGGCGAGTCGTTGTGGAAGGAGATCGGCACGCCCGCCTCGATCGCGGCACCCGCGCACGTCCACGACTCGGCGCGGGCCCCGAACAACCCGTCCACCAGCACATCCCCCCAGTAGTACAGGTGGTCGACGAAGAGGCTGCAGGTCACGCCCAGCTCGGCCGCCCGCCGGTACTGCTCCGGTGTCATGGCGCCGCAGTGCTCCAGCCGCAACCGCGCGTCCGCGCGCTCCGGGTGCGCGGCGAGGGCTTCGCCGAACACGTCCAGCACCATCTCGACCGCCACGTCGCCGTGCACGTGGCAGGCGATCTGCCAGCCCAGCGGGAAGTAGGCGCCGACGATCTCGGTGAGCTGCCCGCGGGTGTAGTTGGCGCCGCCGCGGTGGCCCGGAGTCAGCCCCATCGAGCGGGTCTGCGGGGTGTCGAGGTACGGGAAGCTGGTGGCGATGTTGCCGACCCACGGGGAACCGTCGGCCCAGATCTTGATCCCGATCTGCTGGAACATCGGGTCATCGCGGTCCTCGCCCGGGAGGACGTCGGTGCGCATCTCGGGGACGCTCACCTCGTAGACGCGCATCCGGACCTTCGCCGCACCGGAGCGGTAGAACGCCTGGACGCGTTCGCGGGCGTCCCGGCGGAATCCCAGGTCGGCGACGGTGGTGATGCCCGCCCGCGCCAGCCGGTCGTGCTCGTGACCCATCAGGGTGGCGAAGTTGTCCGCATCGGGCGGGCGGATCGCGCCGCCGAGCAGCATCGCGGTCGCGGGTGCCTCGAAGGCCGCGCCGGTGGGATCGCCCGCCGCGTCGCGTTCGAACCGGGAGCCCGGCGGATCCGGGGTGTCCCTGGTGATCCCGGCGCGTTCGAGCGCCGGGGTGTTGCACCAGGCGCTGTGCCCGCTGTTGTGCATCACCGAGAGCGGCCGGCCGGGGCAGAGCTCGTCGAGGAGCGCCCGGTCGATCGGCGGCAGACCCTCCTGCAGCAGCGGGTCCCAGCCGAACGCGCCCAGCCAGGCACCGGGCTCGGCGGCGGCCACCGCCGTGCGCAGCCGGGACAGCACCTCCTCGGCGGTCGCGCAGGTCACCGGGCGGATGTCGAGGACGTCCGGGCCGTTGATGACCATTTCGAGAGTGGGGTGCCCGTGCGCCTCGACGAAGCCCGGCAGCACGGTGCGACCGTCGAGCCGGACCACCCGGGTTCCCGGCCCGCACCACCGCTGGACCTCCTCGTCCCCGCCGACCGCGCTGATCCGGCCCCCGGACACCGCGAGCGCGGTCGCCCGCGGGTTGTCGCTGGTCATGGTGAGCACGTTCCCGCCGATCAGGGCGAGTTCTGCTTCGGGTGCCATCGGCCGCCTCCCGGTCGGAACGGAACACCACCGATCCTCGTTGCCGACCTGGCGGATCGCACCCCGACGCCACCGGCACCGCCCGAACGACCGGTGCGGGTGCGCGGACGCCCTGTTCCGTCCACATCAGACCCCGCTTCCGTCCGTTGTGGACCGACGAGCGGCGCCGCGACCGCGCGCGGAACCCGATCCGCACCGCGCGGAAGCGGCGCCGCTCGGGCCGCACGCACGATTGGCCCGTTACGACCGGGTCGCCGGATTCCATCGCCCCAGTCACCCATCAGGCACAAGCCCGGCGAGAGCGGTCGGCCGCGCGCCCAATCACCCGGTCGGCCCATCGACCAGCGCGCGGGAACCGCCGTCGCCAGCGGTTTCGCCTGTTCGCAGCGCATGCCGCGTACGCGTGCGCACCTGCCCCCGCTGCGCGCCGCCTGCGCTGCGGCCGCGCAAACGGACGCAGGGGGTTGATCCACGCGTCGGCGGTCGCACATAATCCGTCGTTAACTTCCGTTAACCGGGTGGGCCGGACCACGGGTGGTCCACCTCCGCGCATCGCCTGGAGGATGCGGTGAACGCAAGCACTGCACAGGCCGGCCGTGCGACGCGCGCCGAGATCGAGTCGTCCTGGCGGCGCGCCAGCATGAGCGGCCTGCGCCCGGAAGCAGCGCTGGACCGGCTGAGCATCGGCGAGTTCGACCCTCGCAGCCGGCTGCTGGTCGCCACGACTCCGGTGCTGGACGAGCTCACCGACCGGCTGGCCGGGACCACCTTCTGCATCGCGCTCGCCGACAGCACCGGCCGGATCGTGGACCGCAGGTTCACCGACCCGCGCACCGAACGGGCGCTCGACCGGATCAGCGCGGTCCCGGGCGCGCAGTTCACCGAGGAGAACGCGGGCACCAACGCGCTGGGCACACCGCTAGAGATCATGCGCGGCGTCACCGTGCACGGGCGGGAGCACTTCGTCGAGGCGCTGAAGGTGTTCAGCTGCTACGGCCACCCGATCCGCAATCCGGTGACCCGGCGGATCGAAGGCGTCCTGGACATCACCGGCGTGGGCCCCGAGGCGAACCCGCTGTTCGCACCGCTGATGCAACGCGCCGTGGAGGACATCGAGCAACGCCTGTGGGAAGGTGCGCGGCAGGCGGAGAGGAGGCTGCTGCAGGCGTTCCAGCACGCCGCCCAGCGGCGGTGCCGGGCGCTGGTGGGCTTCGGCGACGAGCTCGTGCTGACCAACCGGGCCGCGCTGGACCTCCTGGATCCCTCGGATCACGCCGTCCTGCGCGACATCGCCTCGGCCGCACCCGGTTCCGGTGAGCTCGCGCGCGAGCTGGTGCTGGGGTCCGGCGCACCTGTCACCCTGCGCGCGCACAAGGTCGGCGGCACACCCGACGGCGTGCTCGTCGAGCTGACGCCCCGCGCGCGGACGCGGGTGCCGCGCCGCCGCGCCGGACCGCGGTCGTCCACACTGGACAGTAGACTCGCGGAGCTGCGCACGAGCGGTGAACCGGTGCTCATCGCCGGTGAACCGGGCACGGGCCGGACCCGCGCGGCGCACTTGGTCGCCGGTGCCCGCGCGGACGTCCTCGACGCCGCCGACCTCGTCGTGCTGGGCGAGCGGGAGTGGGCCGAGCAGCTCGACTCGGCGACTGCGGAGGCACTGGTCGTCGAGCGGATCGAACTCCTGCCCGAGGCGTTGTGCGCGCGCTTGGCCCGCCGGCTCGCGGAGCGGCCGCGCGTGGTGCTCACCTCCGCCCCGCAATCCGATCTGCCCGCCGCGGTGCGCAGCGCCGCCGCGCTCTGCCCGGCCCGGGTCGACCTGCCGCCGCTGCGCAACCGGGACGACGAGTTCGCCCGGATCGCCCACGCGATGCTCGCCGAGGTCCGGCCCGGGGCGCGGATCGCGCCGAGCGCGCTCGAAGCGCTGATCGCCCAGCCGTGGCCGGGGAATCTGCGGGAGCTGCGGGGAGTTCTGCGCGCGACCGCCGAGAGCCGCACCGCCGGTGACATCACCATCCACGACCTGCCCGCCGCCTACCGCAACACCGGGCGCTCCGCCCGGCTCAGCGGGCGCGAGCGCGCCGAACGCGACGCGATCACCGAGGCGCTGCGGGTCACGGGCGGCAACAAGGTGCACGCCGCGCAGCGCCTGGGCATCAGCCGCACCACCCTGTACAGCCGGATGCGGGCCTTCGGCCTGCCGCGCTGAGGTGTTCAGAAGTTGAACAGTTGACCGCCCGTCCCGACCGGGATCCTGGGCCGGGTCACGACGACGTGAGGAGGCCAGGTGGCAGCGGTCGACGACATCGCCCGGAACACCCCGGCCGCCCACGAGCAGACCTCCCCGGAGCCCGGAGCCGAGAACCCGGCTCCGGCATCGCGCTGCCGTTCGGCGGTTTCGAGCCGTGCGGTCGAGGGCGTGCACTGGGAGCCGAAGCCATCGACCGCTGGATCAGTCACCGTCGCGCTGTAGATCGGAGGCCGGAAGTTGAAGACGAAGGCAGCAGTTCTGCGTGATGTCGGCAAGCCGTTCGAGATCGTCGAGCTGGACCTGGACGGGCCGCGGGAGGGCGAGGTGCTGATCAAGTACACCGCCGCCGGGCTGTGCCACTCCGACCTGCACCTCACCGACGGCGACCTGCCGCCGCGCTTCCCCATCATCGGCGGCCACGAGGGCGCCGGGATCATCGAGGAGGTCGGGCCGGGCGTCACCAAGGTCGCGCCGGGCGACCACGTGGTGTGCAGCTTCATCCCCAACTGCGGCACCTGCCGCTACTGCTCCACCGGCAGGCAGAACCTCTGCGACATGGGCGCGACGATCCTGCAGGGCTCGATGCCCGACGGGACCTTCCGCTTCCGCGCCGGCGGCGAGGACATCGGCGCCATGTGCATGCTCGGCACGTTCTCCGAGCGGGCCACCATCTCGCAGCACTCGGTGGTCAAGGTCGACGACTGGCTGCCGCTGGAGACCGCGGTCGTGGTCGGCTGCGGGGTGCCCAGCGGCTGGGGCACGGCGGTCAACGCCGGCGACGTGCGCGCCGGTGACACCGTGGTCATCTACGGCATCGGCGGGCTGGGCATCAACGCCGTGCAGGGAGCGGTGCAGGCGGGCGCCAAGTACGTCGTCGTGGTCGACCCGCTGGAGTTCAAGCGGGAGAAGGCGCTGGAGTTCGGCGCCACGCACGCCTTCGCCGACGCCGACGAGGCGCAGGCGAAGATCACCGAGCTGACCTGGGGCCAGGGCGCGGACGCGGCGCTGATCCTGGTCGGCACCGTCGACGAGACCGTGGTGGCCAAGGCGACCGCCGCGATCGGCAAGGGCGGCACCGTGGTGATCACCGGGCTGGCCGACCCGGCCAAGCTCACGGTGCACGTCTCCGGCGCGGACCTGACGCTGAACGAGAAGACGATCAAGGGCACGCTGTTCGGCTCGGCCAACCCGCAGTACGACATCGTGCGGCTGCTGCGCCTCTACGACGCCGGGAAGCTCAAGCTGGACGAGCTGATCACCCGCCGCTACAGCCTGGAGCAGGTCAACGAGGGCTACCAGGACCTCCGGGACGGCAAGAACATCCGGGGCGTCATCTTGCACGACTGAGCCATTCGGCAGGACGAGCCGGACGACGGCTCGCCGGGACGGTGCGCGGATCGGCCGGTCCGCGTGACGCACAAGGGGGGCCGGGCCCGCCGCGCGACTCCGAGCCGCGCGGCGGGCCCGCTGTGCTGGTTCAGGGACTGGTAAGGGAATCGTCCGCCGCCGAACACGATCTCGTCCGCGAGCACCGGAATACTGGTCGTCGACCCGATCCCGGGAGGACGACGAGATGACCGGTGGTACCAGGACCGCGCCCCGGCGCCGGAGGCTGCGGGAGACCATCACCCTGGTCTGCGTGCTGGCCCTGGTTCCGCTGGCCCCGGCCGCCGTGCTCTCCGTGCGCATCGTGGAGCGCCTCTGGTGCTCCGACGGACAGCTCGTCGTGGTCGGTTCGGCCCTCTACGCGCCGATCCTGCGGCAGGCGGCCGACGACTACACCGCGGCCTGCTCGGACAGCCGCATCCTGATCGACACCGGCGGATCGGCCGAAGGACTGCGGCGGCTCGCCGACGGCTCGCGCGAACTGCTGGCGGTCTCGGACGGGCCTCGTGGGCACGGGCTGCCGAACCTCCGCGAGAAGTTGTTCGCCTCGGCCGTTTTCAGCCTGGTGGTCAATCCAGCAGCCGGTGTGACCGACCTGTCCCGGCAGCAGATCGGCGACATCCACGCCGGGCGCGTCACCTCGTGGGCGCAGGTCGGCGGCAACGACGTGCCGATCTCCCCCGTCGGCCGCGGCGACAGCACGGCACGGCGCATCCTCGGGCACCGGGTCCTCGGCCATCCCGAGTCGGCCGGCTCCGGCTGCGAGGACGCACCGGCCTGCGTGCCGCCCGCCGACGGCGAAGTGCTGCGCGGTGTCGCGGCGGATCCCGGCGGGTTCGGCCACGCCGAGGAAGCAGCGGCCGCCGAGCACCCCGGCGTCCGCCCGCTCCGGATCGACGGCGAGCTCGCACCGGAGGAAGCCACCGACCTGGGCCGGTACCCGTTGCGGCAGGCCGGGTTCGCCTACGTCCGCGAGGACGCCGCACCCGGATCGCTCGCGACCAGCTTCCTGAACTTCCTGGCGAACAATCCCAGCGACCGCTGACGACCCGTCGGGCCCGCTTCGCCGAACTCCGGGCGCGGATCGCCCGTCACAGGCGGAATTCCGCTCCGGCGACGGCCGCGTCGATCATGCCGAGGAGCGCTGATTCGAGCTCGCGGCGGACCTCCGGTTCCAGGTCCGGCGGAGTCCAGACCGGGCGGGCGGCGATTCCGTCGGCCGCCGCCAGGATCACCCGCTGGGCGGCGAGCGGAACGCCGTCGGCTTCCATGTCGCGCTGCCACCGCCGCTCGTCGGCCCTGGACATCTCGAGGATCTCCGGCAGCGTGAGGAGCTGGGCGATGAGGCTGAAGCGCTCGATGATCTCCTCGCCGTCGAACGGGGCGAGGTTCGCCCGGACGTAGGCGCGCGTGAGCCGTCCAGGAGTGCCCTCGGGATCGGCGATCTGCTCGTGCACGCAGTCGCGGAAGCCGTCGAGCTGCTCCTGGGCCAGCGCGATGAGCAGGGCCTGCTTGCTCGCGAAGTGGTACACCAGGCCGCCTTTGGAGATCCCGGCGTGGCGGGCGATGACGTCGAGCGTCGCGCCGACGCCCTGCGTGCTGATCACCTGCGCGGCGGCGTCGAGCAGCAGCCGACGAGTGTCCTCGGGAGTCCGTCCGGTTGTGCGACCCATGCGCTCAGGAGGAGCGGGCGCGGGTGGTGGCGGGCAACCTGCTCGGCCTCGACGCGCCCGAGCACACCCGGCTGCGGCGGATGCTGACCTCGGAGTTCACCGTTCGCCGCATGCGCAGGCTCCAGCCGCGCATCACCGAGATCGTCGAGGAGCGCCTCGACGCGATGGCGGCGGCGGGCCCGCCCGCGGACCTCGTCGCCGACTTCGCGCTGCCGATCCCCTCGCTGATCTGCGAGCTGCTCGGCGTCCCCTACACCGACCGCGCGGAATTCCAGGAGCGCACCGGCAGGCAGCTCGACCTGTCGCTGCCGGAGGAGGAGCAGGCCGAGCTCATCCGGGAGAGCCGCGCGTGCATGGCCGGCCTGGTCGCCCGCGCGCAGGCGCAGCCCGGCGAGGACATGCTCGGCATGCTGGTCCGCGAGCACGGCGACGAGCTGACCACCGACGAGCTGGTAGGCATCGCCGAACTGCTGCTCGCCGCCGGTCACGAGACCACCTCGAACATGCTCGGGCTCGGCACGCTCGCGCTGCTGCGCCACCCCGGTCAGCTCGCGCTGGTCCGCGACGATCCCGCGGCCGTCGCCCCGGCCGTCGAGGAACTGCTGCGCTACCTCAGCATCGTGACCGCGGGCGTGACCCGCACCGCGCTGTGCGACGTCGAGATCGACGGCGTCCCGATCCCGGCGGGTTCCACGGTGGCGGTGGTGCTGGCGACGGCCAACCGCGATCCGCGCTCGGTCGACGACGGCGAGCGGCTCGACGTCACCCGCACCGCTGCCGGGCACGTCGCCTTCGGTCACGGCCTGCACCACTGCCTCGGCGCACCGCTGGCGCGCATGGAGATGCAGATCGCCTTTCCCGCGCTGCTGCGGCGGGTTCCCGGGTCTCGCGCTCGCAGTGCCCTGTGAGGAGGTCGCGTTCCGGCCGCACCACTTCATCTACGGCCTGCGCTCGCTGCCGGTGAGGTGGTGACGGATGCGGATCGAGGCGAACCGCGATGTCTGCGTCAGCGCGGGGATGTGCGTGCTCAACGCGCCCGAGGTGTTCGACCAGGACGATGACGGCGTCGTCGAGCCCCTCGTGGCCGAGGTGCCCGCGGAGCATCTCGACGCCGTCACCCGGGCTGTGCAGGTGTGCCCGTCGGGCGCGCTGCGGATCGGCGGCGAATGAGCCTGCGCCACCGGCTACTGCGCGTCGGCGCAGAGCACCGCCACCGGGCATCGGGCGCGGTGGAGGACGCCGGAGGCGACCGAGCCGAGCAGCAGGGCCGCGAGCGGGCCCCGGCGGTTCCGGTGGCCCACGACGAGGAGCTGGGCTTCGCGGGCCATTTCGCTCAAGGCCGCCACCGGGTGGCCGCGCGGGGTGTGCCTGCGCACGACGACGTCCGGGTACTTCTCGCGCCAGCCCGCCAGCTGGTGGCCGAGGCTGCGCTCGGCTTGACCGCGCGCCTCGGCCAGTTCTTCCGGTGGTGCCAGCACGACCGAGAACTCCGCGCCCGGCGCCTCCCACACCTGCATCACGACGAGTTCGGCCCGGCGGGCGGCGGCCACGTCGAAGGCGAACTGGAGGACCTGCTGGCCGTGCGGGGAGTCGTCCACGCCGACCAGCACCGGTCCGGCGCTCTCCCGGTGCTCGTGCACGACCACGACCGGGCAGCGGGCGTGGGTCGCGACCTTGGTGCTGATCGAGCCCCGCAGCATCCCGGCGGCCGCGGCGCGGCCTCTCGCGCCCAGCACCACGAGCTGGGCGTGGGAGGAGCACCGGATCAGCTCGGCCGCCGGACGACCGCGGGCGATCTTCACGCTGATCGCGGTAGCCGGGTCCGTGCCGCGGAACCGGTCTGCGATGCCCTCCACCACCTCTTCGACCACGCCGTCCCGGAACGGGTGGTCGTTGATGACTACGGCGTGCACCTCCGCTCCGCGCAACGCGGCTTCGCCGACGGCCCACGCCAGCGCGTCGACCGACCGCTCGGAGCCGTCCACGCCGACGAGCACGGGTCCCTCGGCCAGCATGCGACCTCCTCCACGACCAGCCGAACCGGACAAATCGTCCGGCCCCAGGATCGCAGGACCGGGCCGACTCACGCGCGCTGTGCGGGCCTGAGCTGCGGTTCCGCCGCGCTGGGGGCAAGGGCGCCGCGACCAGGCAGCAGCCGAGGACGCACCCGCAGCGCCGAGCCGAGCAATCCGTTTCGAGGACCGCGAGTTCGGCGAGCGGCGCGATGCCCGCCAGCACAGCGAGGCCGATCGGCAGGTTGACACAACAGCCACGGCCAGTCGGCGGCGCCGAGGATCGAGCCGCCGATCAGCGGCCCCAGCACCGGAGAGGGAGGTGCTGCACCCGCTCCGCTTCGGCATCCGCGCGCATCATGCCGTTGCCTCCCCCATCGCCACCCGCAGGCTCTTCGGCCGCAGGTCGGTCCAGTTCGCCCGCACGTGCTCCAGGCACGCTTCGCGGCCCTCCGGACCGAACACCCGCCGCCAGCCCGCCGGGATCTCGGCGAACTCGGGCCAGAGCGAGTGCTGCTCCTCGTCGTTGACGAGCACCAGGAAGGTGCCATCGGGATCGTCGAACGGGTTCATGCTCACCTCTTTCGGTCAGTGCTTGCTGCGGCTCACCGGTTCCGCCTGCGGCGCGCCGCTTCGGCGAGCACTTCCAGGCACTCCGCGGTCGTCGGCCAGTCCAGGCAGCCGTCGGTCACGCTGACGCCGTAGCGCAGCGGTTTCGCCGCGATGTCCTGGCTCCCGGCACCCAGGAACGACTCGACCATGACGCCGCGCAGACCGCGGTTGCCCGCGGCGACCTGAGCCGCCAGGTCCTCGACCACGCCCGGCTGCCGCCGGTGGTCCTTCCCGCTGTTGCCGTGCGAGGCGTCCACCACCACGCCGGTTCCCAGTCCCGCGGCGTGCAGCTGGTCGAGCGTCGCACCGACGGAACCGGCGTCGTAATTCGGCTGCGCACCACCGCGGAGCACGACGTGACAAGCCGGGTTTCCCGCGCCGACCACCGCGGCAGGCGCTCCGTTGCTCGCCACACCGGGGAAGGTGTGGGCCGCTCGCGCGGCGCGCACCGCGGCGATCGCGACATCGACGTCGCCGGTCACGGCGTTCTTCATGCCGACCGGCATCGGCAGCGCCGAGGCGAGCTGGCGGTGCGGCTGGGAGGCCACCGTGCGCGCGCCGAGCGCGCCCCACGACACCAGGTCGAGCACGTAGGGAGCGAGGAACGGATCGACGAACTCGTAGGCCAGCGGCAGCCCGGAAGCCGCCGCGCGGACCAGGAATTCACGCCCGACCGCCAAACCCGCGGCCAGGTCGCTCCCGCCGTCCAGGTGCGGATCGTGCAGCAGCCCCTTCCAGCCGACGGAGGTCCGCGGCTTCTCCAGGTACGCGCGCATGACGACCAGCAGATCCCGGTCGTGCGCGGCGGCGGCGCCCGCCAGCTCGTGGGCGTAGTGCAGCGCGGCGTCCGGGTCGTGCACCGAGCACGGGCCGACGACGACGAGCAGCCGGTCGTCCGTGCCCTCGACGATCTGCCGCACGGCGCGGCGGTGCGCGGCCACCCGGGCGCGCAGGTGCTCGTCGCCCGGGAACCGCTCGGCCAGCTCGGCGGGCGCGGGCAGCGGCCTGAGCACCCGCGCCGAGCCGTCCGGCCACGCCAGCGCCGACGGTTCGGCTGCGACAGCGGGCAGTTCGAGGGGTAACGCGGATCCAGCCATGCCGGCGAGCTCCTCCTCCGTCGTGAGCACTCCCGCGGCCGCCACCACGAGCCCGGCCGACCGCTTGGGTTAGCCTAACCTAAGCAAGCCGGTGATCGAGCCCGAGTGATCGAACGAACAGAACGGACCGGGCGTCGATAGTCCAGTGTGGACGGAAGGTGCCCGCTTCGAAACAGCAGTTCAGTACCCGTGAGCGTTTTCAGGTGCTATGACAACCAAAACCACTCACGGGCACTGAACTGCGGGAGGCGGAGGCCGTCGCGTGGGGGCCAAACCGTTCACCCTAGGCGGCGCTCCCCTGGCTCGTCACCGCAGCGGGCACACCACCGGGTCGCTGCCAGTGCCGGCGCCGATGATCACCACTTGCCCGCCGTCGGCGGCTGCCGTGCAGGCGATCTGGTCGATGGCCAGCGCGGACAGCTGCCCGGTCGGCGCTGACACGGTGACCACCGTGCGTCCGGAGACGTCGGTGGTCACCGTGAACGGCGCGGCCTCGGCCGGCACCTCGGTGGTGAGCCCGCGTTCGCGCTCCTCCTCCGTCGGGCCTTGAGCCAGCATCTCCAGCGCTTCGGCACGCGACATCGGTCCTGCCGAGCGGACGATCCGCGCGAGCCGCCCGTCCGACACCAGGTACAGGGAGGCGAAGGTCGCCGGGGCCGCCACGGCCCCGCTCGGTGGGGAGGAACCGTAGATGATCCCGCTCGGCTGCACCCCGCAGTCGGCCAGCGCCAGCAGCGCACCGGCGACGAGCACCGTCCGAAGCGTTCTCGTCATTCGCCGCCTCCGTTCCGGGCCCGGCGCGGCAGGCGCAGCGTGAACACCGCTCCACCAGCCGGATCGTTGGCCGCGAACAGGTCGCCCCGGTGCTCGCCGTCGCGGTGCAGGGCCGCGTTCTCCCGCGCGATCGCCAGGCCCAAGCCGCTGCCCTCCGAGCGCGTCCGGGCCACGTCGGCCTTGTAGAAGCGGGCGAAGACGTGCGGCAGGACCTCCGGATCGAGCCCCGGACCGCTGTCGAGGACCTCGACGGTGGCCCAGTCCTCGTCCGCGCGCAGCCGCACCGACACCGGCGCGGCGCCGTGCCGCAGCGCATTGCCCACCAGGTTCGCCACGACGACGTCCACCCGCCGCGGGTCGACCACCGCGGTGACCTCGGGGAGATCGGCGTCCACCTGGTCGGTCCAGCCGCGCGTGCGCAGCGTCGCGCGGACCAGCGCGGCGAGGTCCACCCCGTCCAGGGTCAGCGCCGCCGTGCCGGAGTCGAACCTGCTGATCTCGATCAGGTCGTTCACCAGCCGTCCGAGGTTGTGGATCTCCTGGCTGACCAGCCGGGCGGCGGCGCCGAGTTCGTCGGGCAGCCGGTCGGCGTCCTCGTCGAGCATGTCGGTCACCGGCGTCATCGCGGCCAGCGGGGTGCGCAGCTCGTGCGAGACGTCGGCCACGAAGCGCTGGGCCTCGGCCTTCATCTCGCGCAGCTGCGTCACGTGCCGCTCCAGCTCCGCGGCAGTCTCGTTGAAGGTCCGCGCGACCTGGGCCAGTTCGTCGTTGCCGCGCACGGATATCCGGGTCTCCAGGTCGCCGCCGCCCAGCCGCTGCGCCGCATCGCTGAGCTCGCGGACCGGGCGCAGCACTCCGCGCGCGGCGAACAGCGCCAGCACGACCGCCAGTCCCAGCGCAACTCCGCCGATGCCCCAGGACTGGATGGCGAGCCATCCGATGTCCTCCTCCTCGGACATCAGATCGCGCACGGTGTAGACCTGGATCCCGGACGGTCGCACCGAACCGTCGGCGTTCACGACCATGAGCGGCACGCCGGTGACCAGCACCGGCACGCCGTGCGGCCGGATCCGCTGCCAGACGATCTTGCCGCGGTCCACCTCCCACCGCAGGTCCGCCGGGATCAGCTGCAGCGGGAACTCGTCGCGCGAGCGCTCCTCGCCGTAGAACGCGATCGCGGCGGTGTTCCGGTCGCGCACCACGTCGGCGATCTCGTTGAGCTCGACCGGGCCCGGCGCCGGATTCCGAAGCGGGTACAGGGTTTCCAGCCGGGTCGTGGTGGCGCGCACCGAGGCGTCCTGGGACTGCTGGAGCACCAGGTTGCGCGCCTGCACGTAGCTCACCCCGGCCACCGCCGCCGCGGTCACCACGCTCAGCAGGCCGAACGCGATCAGCAACCGGGTGCGCAGCCCGAACAGCCGGGTCACAACGGCCCGAACCGGTACCCGAATCCGCGCACCGTCTGCACGTACACCGGAGTCGCCGAATCGTCCTCGATCTTCGCGCGCAGGCGCTGCACGCACGCGTCCACCAGCCTGGAGTCGCCGAGGTAGCCGTGGTCCCACACCGATTCCAGCAGCTGCTGGCGGCTGTGCACCCGGCCCGGGGTGGCCGACAGCTCCAGCAGCAGGCGCAGCTCGGTCGGCGTCAGGCCGATCCCGGCGCCGCGCTTGGTCACCACCAGGCCCGCCCGGTCGATGGTCAGCTCGCCGTGCTGCTCGGCCGACTCCTGCTCCCGCCCGGCGCGCCGCAGCACCGCGCGGATCCGCGCTTCGAGCACCCGGGCCTGCACCGGCTTCACCACGTAGTCGTCCGCGCCCGCTTCCAGGCCTGCGACCATGTCGACGTCGTCGCCGCGCGCGGTCAGCATGATGATCGGCACCAGGCTCTCGGCCTGGATGCGGCGGCACACCTCGAAACCGTCGATGCCGGGCAGCATCAGGTCCAGCACCACGACGTCCGGCCGGTCGGCGCGGAGCCGCTCCAGGCCCAGCTCGCCGGTGCCGACCGCGTCCACCCGGTGTCCCTGCCTGGTCAGCGCGAGTTCGAGGCCCTGCCGCACCGCCGGGTCGTCCTCGATCAGCAGCACTCTGGGCACGCCGTTCAGTATCACATCGGCCTCCGCTGCCGCCCCGTCGCCCACGAGGCCGCGCAGTCAGCACCGCGCGAACACCGTTGCGGGGACGGTCTGCACGACGCCTGGCGTTGCGTGGAAAGCTGCCACACGTGCACGCAACCGAAATCCCCGATCAAGCCGCCCGGCGGCATCTCGGCGTGCTCGCTGTCGCCGTGGCAGCGGGCCTCGCCCTGGGTGTGCTGACCGCCTTCGGGCAGCAGTGGCTGCCGGAGTCGCTCGCTCCGCTGGCCAATTCCTCGGGTTCCTGGGCGATGACGGCCTTCCTCGTGGCGCTTCTCGCGCCTCGCGGCGGAGTGGCGGCCTTGTCCGGCGCCTCCGTGCTGGTGTGCATGCTGATCGGGTACGTCGTCGCCAACCAGCTCCGCGGATACCCGTCCTCGTCGGGCCTGCTGATCTTCTGGGGCGCAGCGGCGGTCGTGGCCGGACCGTTGCTCGGTCTCGGTGCGCACTGGCTGCGGAACCGGCGAGGAACCCGCGCGGCGCTGGGCGGCGGTGGGGTCAGCGGAGTGCTGATCGGCGAGGGCGTCTACGGACTGCTCTACATCGCCGACACCACCTCGCCGTCCTACTGGTGGGGCCAGATCGTGGTGGGGCTCGTCCTGCTGGCAGCAGTATCCGCACGGCGCCTGCGCCCCTGGCGCACCGCCGTGCTGGGCGCGCTCACCACCGCGGGCGTGGCAGTCGCGTTCGTCTTCCTGTACAGCAATGGCGGAACACTCATTTCTCTGCTGTGAAGGCGGTGGCTCGTCCGGGAGCGGGCGTGGCGATTCCGGTAACACCAGGTCAGCTTCGCCCGGCGATGTCCGCGCCCCGTGTTCGGAATGTCATGGTTCTGTCACGACCCTCCGCTGCCGCCCCGTCGCCCACGCGGCCGCGCAGCCGAAGGCCGCTGCCAGCAGCACGGCTCCCACGACATCGCTGAGCCGGTGCCAGCCCGCGGTCATCGTCGCCGCACCGACCGCGGCCACACCCGCCGCGCCGGGCACGGCGAACCACCACCGCGCGCGGGGCGGGAGCACGAGCAGGAAGGCGATCAGCAGCCCGGCGGCGGCGGTCACGTGGCCGCTGGGAAAGCTGTTGTGCGTCGTCGAACCGGCGATGTCGAGGTCAGGGCGGGGCAGCACGAGCTTGAGCAGCCGGGATGCCACGATCGACGCTGCGAACGCGATCGCACCGGCGAGCCCGGCCCGCCACCGGCCGCAGAGCGCGCCCACGACGAGCACAGCGGTGAGCAGACCGGCCAGCACCAGCGGATCTCCGGTGATGGCGAGCAGCTCCATCGCCCGCGAGTAGGCGGGGCTCCCCCGATCCGCCCGGTCCAGGAGCTGCTGGTCGAGCAGCTGGCCGGACGGTGTCCACACGAACAGCGCGCAGATCGCTGCGAGACCGATGACGCAGGCCGAGGCCAGCAACGGCAGTGCCGCCCGGAACGGGCGCGGTGAATCCAATACCACCAGGTCAGCATCGTCCGGCGATGTCCGCGCCCGGTGCCCGCCATGTCATGGTTCTGTCACGAACGCGCATTCCCCCTATCCTCGGCGCTGGAGGTGTGAGGGCGCCTGGTGGCCCCCGCGGTCTTCAAAACCGACGTGGCCGAGTACCTCGGTCAGGCGGGTTCGATTCCCGTCCACCTCCGCCAACAACCGTTGAACGGTGCCGTGGGAGGGCTGGACGACGAGCGCCAGCTGGAGAACTAGGCTGGCGCGGTGCGGATGCGGGTTTCGAGGTGACCGGTTGGTCCGGCCTGGCGCCGACGTTCACCTGGCGGAAGTCTCAGCAGCACCTGCTCGAGCTGTGCTCGCACGTCACCGACCGGCGGTGGCTCCTGTGCGCGCCGCCGGGTTCCGGCAAGACGCTCATCGGGCTCGAACTGGCCCGCAGGCTCGGCGAGCACACCCTCGTGCTCTCGCCGACCACCGCCATCCGCGACCAGTGGCGCAGTTCCGTCGCGCTGTTCGGCGGTGATCCGGACACCTTCGCCAGCACCGGCCTCGACGGCCCGGCGCAGCTGCACTCGGTGACCTACCAGCTGCTGGGCAATCCTGGTGCGGCCGAACAGGAAGTGAGGGAGGCCGCCCGACGGCTCTGGACCACCGAGGTCGCCGCGGAAGTCGGGGCGGAGGCTGCGGCGGAGCGGATCAGCACGGTCGAACGGGATGATCCGGCGCGCGCCAAGCGGGAGCTCAACCGGCACGTGCGCGCGCTGCGCCGGTCGTTGAGCACCGGCGAGCACGCCGGGCTGCGCCCGGAGCAGCTGCTCGGTCCGGGGCCCGCCGCGCTCATCGACCGGATCGCCGGGCTGGGCATCGGCTGCCTGGTGCTCGACGAGTGCCACCACCTGCTCGACTGGTGGGCGCTGGTGGTGAACGCGCTGGTGGAGCGGCTGGAACCGGTGGCGGTCATCGGCCTCACCGCGACGCTGCCCGATCCTGACACCGCCCGCGAGAAGCTGAATTACGCGGGCCTGCTCGGCCCGGTGGACGCCGAACTGCACCTGGCCGCGATGGTCGCGGAGGGCGGTGTCGCGCCGTGGCGCGACGGAGTGCGCGTCGCGGAGCTGGAACCCTCGGAAGCCGCGTTCCTCGACACCTGGTCCGATTCCTTCGCCGTCGAGCTGGACCCGGTGCTCCTGGACGATCCGTTCATCACCTGGGCCGTCGCGCACATCGAGTCCGCGGCGGCGGATTCGCGGGAGCGCGTGACCGCCGGGTGGGACCAGTTCTGGGATCGCGATCCGCTGCTCGCCGCCGCGGTGGCCAGGTGGTGGTCGGCCCGGGGCATGGCGTTGCCCGCCGGGTTCGACCCACCGGCGGAGGCCGACGTCGCAGCGCCGCTGTCGCTGGACGACCGTCTGCTGCTCGCCGATGCCTGGCTGCACGCCCCCGACGGCGCAGTCCCGCCTCCGGTTCGCGAGGAGCTCACGCGGATCTTGCGCAGACACGGCGTCGCCCTCACCGCTGCGGGCATCCGCTGGACGCGATCGACCGCGGACATCGTGTGTTCGCGCTCCTCGGCGAAGGGCCGCGCCGCCGGTGAGATCCTCGCCCGCGAAGCCGCTGCTCGCGGCGACCGGATGCGGGCCTTGGTCGCGGTGGAACGCGATCAGGCCACGAGCCCGCCCGCCGCGCTCCGCGCCTCCCTCGGCACCGACGCGGGAACCGCCGCACGGGTGCTCGCCGCGGTGTGCGAAGCGGGAGAGGTGGTGCAGCGCGGCGTCATCTGCGTGACCGGGCGCGGCGCGTGGTGCGACGCGCTGGGCGCCGACCGGATCCAGCGCGCGATCAATCTGTCCACAACGGACGGTCGATGGGTCGACTCCCGGGGCTGCGACATCCCCGCTGCCGTCGAGCTCGTCGGCCGCGGTGCGGCGTGGGAACCGGCGCACTGGCTTCGCGCCGCGCGCGCAGCACTCGAGGACGGGGCCGCGCACACGCTGGTCGCGACCCGAGGGCTGGTGGGCGAGGGCTGGAACTACCCGGGGCTCAACGTGCTGCTCGACCTCACCGAAGTCGCCAGCCCCACCGCGACGACGCAGCTGCGCGGACGGGCGCTGCGGATCGACCCGGACGCTCCGGAGGAGGTCGCATCGCTGTGGGACGTGGTCATCGCGCACCCGACGGCGCACGGCGACTGGAGCAGGTTCCGCCGCCGCCACGCCCGCTGGTGGGGACCGGACGGGGACGGCGGCATCGTGACAGGTGCCCGCAAGGTCCACCCTCGCGCCGCTGACGCGACTCCTCCGCCCGCGCACCAGCACGCTGCCATCAACGACGAGAGCGCAGCGCTGGTCGCCGATCGCGCTGGAACCCTGCGCGACTGGGCGAACGTGGCAGCGGACGGCGTCGCGACCAGCGAGTTGCGGTTCGCGCCGCGGCGCAGGCGACGGGCGGTGCGGATCCGGCGCCGAGGCTGGCGACGCGCCGGTGCGGGCACGGCTGTGCTGGGCAGCGCGGCGACAGCGGCAGCTTCGGTGTCCGCGCAACTGCCGACCGCCGTCGCGCTGGCGGGCGCCGTCGGCGCGGCGGCCGGGCTGCTCGCCGTCTTCGCGCGCGGCAGAACCCGTTCCCAGCAGCAGACCGCCGGTCTGCTCGGTGAAGCGGTGGCCGCGGGGCTCGCCGCCTCCGTCCAGCCGGAACTGCGGAGCGCTGCGGTCACCACCACGTCCACCGATGATGGTGTGACCGCGCTGATCAGCGGCGTCGACGACGACGCCGCGCAGCTGTGGGCCGATGCCTTCGAGGAAGCGATGGGCCCGCTGGGCACTCCGAGGTGGCTGATCGCCACCGATCACCACGCGTGGCGGGTGCCGCGTCCGGCGAGCACGACGAAAGCGCAGGCCACCGCGTTCGCCACCGCCTTCGGCCGCTACGTGCCGGGAACCCGCCTGATCCGGGCGGGCACTCCGGAGGCCACCGAACTCACCCTCCGCGCGGCGCGCGAACGGCCGCACCAGATCGTCCGCACCCTGCGCTGGCGCAACCCGCGCTGATCCGCGGCTCAGAAGGCGTGGCCCGGCGGGGTGATGACGTAGGCGATGCCACCGGAGCCGCTGGCCACCTCGCCGTCGGCGTCGTGGCGCTTGGTGCGCAGCCAGACGTTCTCGAACTGC
This sequence comes from Saccharopolyspora antimicrobica, assembly GCF_003635025.1. Taxonomy (GTDB): domain Bacteria; phylum Actinomycetota; class Actinomycetes; order Mycobacteriales; family Pseudonocardiaceae; genus Saccharopolyspora; species Saccharopolyspora antimicrobica. The sequence continues at coordinate 7,575,110 of NZ_RBXX01000002.1, forward strand.
CTGCGTGGGTAGACGTTGCGCACCGAAGGATCGTCCGAGGACGCCGGGTCGTTGACGACGACGTCGCCGTCCTCGGTGAATCCGACGACGACCAGGATGTGGCCTTCGGTGCCGTAGCCGGCGCCGTCGAGCTCGTCGGCGCGGAACGACTGCGAGGTGATCAGCGGGATCCCGCGGCGGATGTACTCCTCGGCCTCGGTCAGCGAGCGCAGGCGGGTGACGTGCGCTTTCAAGCCGTGGGTGGCGGCGTAGGCGACGTTGAACGACCAGTTCCCGGTTCCGTCGTAGGCGTGGTCGAAGGTCTGCCGGGCGGCGTGGTCCACGGTCCGGTCCGGGTGGTCCGCGCCGATCCAGGCGAGGTCCTGCTCGGACGGGCGCTTGCCCCAGTACTCCACCACCATTTCGGTGGAAGCCGGGCTGCACCACGCCTCGCCGCCACCGCCGTACTCCGGAAAATGTCCTTTGTGGATGTTCTGGGAATAGCGCGGCACCGCCAGCTCGACGCCGCGCGCGCCCGGCTCCGAAGCCGGGACCTCGAACCGGTCGGGAACCGCCGAGGTCATCGCGCCCACCATCGACACCGAGGGCGATGCCGAGGTGCCTGCGGCGCGGTGCAGGGTGACGCGCAACCGGTACCCGGCCAGTTCCTCGCCCGGGTTCGCGGTGAAGGTGTCCACGTTGACCGTCCCGTGCGCGTCGGACTGGCCGCCGACGCTGGTCCGGTGGATGTCGGCATCTCCCGATGCCCACCGGCCCATGACGTACCAGCCGGTGTCGGCGCCGCCGGTGGTGCGCCCCCGCATCTCCACCTGCACCCAGGTGCCCGGCGGCGTCGAGGCGTTCCACGAGGTCACCAGCTGGGTGGCGGCGAAGCCGGTGCGGTGCGGCGGCGAGGTCCACCTCGCGTAGTCGTAGTCCCTGGTCCCGCCGTCCGGCGACGGGTGCTGGACGGTGCCGACCGGGTCGCCGATCCGGATGCCGTCGCCGACGACGTCGGTCCCCTCGGCCGCACCCGACCGGAAGTCCTGCCCGGAACTCCACTCGTGGAAGTCGACCTGCTCCGCGGACGGCCCGCAGCCGACCGCGGCCAGCGCCAACGCCCCCACGACAGCCATGAGCACGATCGTCCTGCGCATGTCGGCACCCCGTTCGAATCCCGGAGAGCCCAGGTTCGCACGATGCGCCCGCGACGGCGGGTCCAGCACCCCATCGGCCCAGTCGCACTACGCCTTCTGCCGCACGGTGAACGGTGCCCGGCCGGGCAGCCGTGTTCCACCGAAGCATCCGGACACACCACCGCGGAGGACCACGTGACAACACGGCAGACGCGGCGCCGCATCGCCGCCACCACCCTCGCCATCGGCGTGAGCATCGCCGCCATCACCATCCCGCCCGCCGCTGCGGACATCCCGCCGCCGGAGGACGGCTGGACGCTCACCTTCGGCGACGACTTCACCGGCGGTGCGGGCGCCCCGCCCTCCCAGGACTGGATCGTCGACACCGGCACCTCCTACCCGGGCGGTCCGGCCAACTGGGGCACCGGCGAGATCCAGACCTACACCGACGACCCGGCCAACCTCGCCCAGGACGGCAGCGGGAACCTGCGGATCACCCCGCTGCGCGACGGCGCGGGTGGCTGGACCTCGGCGCGGATCGAGACGCAGCGGGCCGACTTCAAGGCCGCCGAAGGCGGTGCGGTCCGCATCGAAGCGCGCCTGCAGGTCCCCAACACCACCGGTGAGGCCGCGCTCGGGTACTGGCCGGCGTTCTGGGCGCTGGGCTCGCCGTACCGCGGGAACTACTGGAACTGGCCCGGGATCGGCGAGTTCGACGTGATGGAGAACGTCAACGGCAAGAACGAGACGCACGGCGTCCTGCACTGCGACGTCAGCCCCGGCGGCTCGTGCAACGAGACCGAGGGCATCGCGGGCAGCAGCCCGTGCCCCGGCGAGACCTGCCAGGGCGGCTTCCACACCTACCGCTTCGAGTGGGATCGCACCGGTGAGGTCGAGGAGCTGCGCTGGTACGTCGACGGCCAGCAGTTCCACTCGGTCAGCGAGTCGCAGATCAACCCGCAGGCGTGGGCGAACATGACCTCCCACGAGGGCTTCTTCCTGCTGCTCAACGTGGCGATGGGCGGAGCTTTCCCGGACAAGGACGCCGGTTTCGCCACGCCGACCGCAACCACCGAACCCGGCCACCCGATGCTGGTCGACTACGTCGCGGTCTACAACCGCTGACAAAGCCCCGCGGCCCGGGGGCACGCCCCAACCGTCCCCGGGCCAGGGCTCCGCGTTCAGCGGTTCTGCCAACGAACCGACCAAGCACTCCAGACCAACGCGGTTCTCGTGAGGCTCCGCGCGATGAGCGCCGCAGGGAGTCTTGACCAACGCTCTCCTTCGCGTAGCGTGAAGCTAGAACGCGTTCTAGCTGGAGGCGTCATGAGCAACCCCGCATCAGCTCCACCCCCGCCCAACCGCACCTCAGGGGACCGTGACGCGACCCAGCCACAAGAAACCCCGAAAACGCAAGGTCAACCCCAAAACGCAACCACCACTGAAAATCGCGGAGAGGCGGGCTGGCGGGAGTTCTGCCGGGCGCTGGAGAAGGCCGGGGAGGTGGTGCTGCGCGACAGCGCCCCGGACACCCCGCTGGACCGCGCCGAGGGCTTGCGCTACCTGGCCCGCCTCACCCGCGAGATGCTCTACACCTGCGTGGACAACGCCGACCCGGACTTCCCCCGGCTGCACGAGCTGGACCTGGTCAAGATCGGCGCCGACAACCCGGACAACGTGTACCTGTCGGCGAACATCCGCGGCGACCGCAGCTACCGGATCACCGGGCGGCGCGGCAGCATCGCGTACTTCAGCATCGGCTCCAAGGCCAACCGGTACGCCAGGGACGGCACCATGGCCTCCACCGGCGAGCTGACCGACGCCGACCTGGTCGTCGAGCCGGACGGCACCGTCGAGATCATCGCCAGCGCGACCGAGCAGGGCCGCAACTGGCTCCCGCTCGCGCCCGACTCCACCGGCCTGGTGGTGCGGCAGACCTACCTGGACCGCGCCACCGAAACACCGGGCCAGTGGCACATCGAGCGGATCGGCGCCCCGGCCGGGCCACCGCCGCTGACGCCGGAGTTCATGACCGCTGCGCTGCGCCGGGCGGCGCTGGCGGCGCACGGCACCGCGGCGACCTTCGCAGGCTGGACCGAGCTGTTCATGACCCGGCCCAACGAGCTGCCGGACTTCGGCCAGAACATGTTCCAGCGGGCCGGCGGCGACCCGGAGATCCACTACCTGCACGGCTACTGGACGTTGCGGCCGGACCAGGCCTGGCTGATCGAGGTGGCGGTGCCGGACTGCCCCTACTGGAACTTCCAGCTGAACAACTGGTGGATGGAATCGCTGGACCACCGCCGCCGGATCTCGGTCAACAAGCACACCGCGACCCTGCACGACGGGCAGCTGACGATCGTCGTCGCGCCCGCGATCCCGGTGTCGGCAACTGGATCGACACCTGCGACCACCGCAGCGGGACCGCCCTGCTGCGCTGGCTCGGGGCCGACGAGCACCCGATCCCGCGATGCCGGGTGGTGGACCTGGACTCGCTGGCAGCCGGACGCGTCCCGCCGAGCACCGGAGAGAGCCGATGACCGCACAGCTGCACGTCGACGACCTGCTGGCCGCCGCGCGGGACAAGGCCGGACTGTCCGAGTTCGGCGACGACTGGTTCCTCGAACCCCTCGGAGTGCTGGTGAGCGCGCTCAACGAGGAGGCGCGGCTGTCCGGGCTCGGCGCGGAGATGACCCGCCGCAGGCTCACCGCGCTGCTGGTGGACCGGCTGCGGCTGCGCGCCCTGCAACGCGAGCACCCGGAGATCCTCGACGTCGAGCCGGTGGTGGCCGGGGTGATCTGCGGCCTGCCGCGCACCGGCTCGACGCTGCTGCACCGGCTGCTGGCCACCTCGCCGAAGCTGACCGCCACGCTGTCCTGGGAGACGTCCTACCCGGTCCCGTTCCCCGGCGAAGGACCGGACGCACCCGAGCGCAAGCACCGCGCTCAGCAGCGCATGCGGGCATTCCTGGAACTCTCGCCGGACTTCGGCGACATCCACACCGTGCAGTGGGACGGTCCGGAGGAGGAGGTGATCCTCGTCGACCGGTCGTTCACCTCGATGAGCTTCGACTCGTTCTACTGGGTGCCCCGCTACGGCGACTGGCTGCGCGCCGCCGACCAGCGCAAAGCCTACGCGGAGCTGCGCCAGTGGCTGCAGGTGCTGCAGTGGCAGGACCCGGCGCGGGCGGGCAAGCGGTGGGTGCTGAAGTCGCCGCACCACCTGACCGCGGTGGACACCGTGCTGGACACCTTCGACGGCTGCCGGATCGTCATGACGCACCGCTCGCCGCTGCGCGCGGTGCCGTCCTACGCCTCGATGGTGCGCACGATGTCCGCGCAGTACAGCGACGCGACCGATCCCGTTGCGATCGGCCGGTACTGGAGCGAGCGGTTCGCCACCTGCCTGCGGGATTTCGGCGCGGTGCGGGCGAAGCGGCCGGAGCGGTTCGTCGACGTCCGGTTCGACACCATGCTGACCGAGCCGGTCGCCGGCGCCCGCCGCGTGCTGGAGGCGCTGGGCCTGCCCGCCGACGAGGCCGACGACGCCGCGTTCGAGTCCTATGTGGAGCGCGATCGCCGGGAGCGGCACGCGGCCCACTCCTACACCGCGGCGGACTTCGGGCTCTCGCCCGAGCAGCTGAGCCGGGATTTCGCGTTCTACCAGGAAGGGTTCTCATGATGCTCGACGGCGAAGTGGTGGTCATCTCCGGCGTCGGCCCCGGACTGGGCGCCCGGCTGGCGGCAGGTGCCGCGGCCCAGGGCGCGAAGGTCGTGCTGGCGGCCCGGTCGACGGAAGTGGTCGACCAGGAGGTGCGGAGGATCACCGACCTCGGCGGCGAAGCGCTCGGCGTCTCCTGCGACGTCCGAAAGCCCGACGAGGCCGACGCGCTGGTGGCGGCCGCCGTCGAGCGGTTCGGCGCGATCACCGGGCTGGTCAACTCCGCCTACGGCCACCCCGGTTTCGGCGACCTGCTCGACGCCCCGGAGAAGGCCCTCCGCCGCTCCATGGACATCATCCTGTTCGGCGCCCTGAACATGACCCGCGCCGTGGTCCCGCAGATGAGGGCGGCCGGCCGCGGATCGGTGGTCAACATCGGCACGATGACCACCCGCAAGCCGATGCGCGGCGACGGCGGCTACGCGGTCGCCAAAGCGGCGATGACGGCGGCGACCCGCTCGCTCGCGCTGGAGCTCGGCGAGCACGGCATCCGGGTCAACCAGGCGGCCATGGGCTGGCTGGACGGACCCGGCGTGCGGTTCCACCTGAAGATGACCGCCGAGCAGCGGGGCATTTCGGAGCAGGAGGTCTACGACGAGATCGCCGCGCGCAACCCGCTCGGCCGCATCCCGACGGACGAGGACTGCACGGGCCCGGTGCTTTTCCTGCTGTCCCGCCACGCCTCCGAGGTCACGGGAGCGACGCTGGACGTCAACGGCGGCGAGTACATGCCGGCATGAGCAGCACTGCGCCAACCCCGCCCGGCCACACCACGATCGAATCGGTCACCGTCGAGATCGGCGCGCCCGCCCGGTTCGTGTGGGACGTGCTCGTCGACTATCCCGGCTACGACCGGTGGAATCCCTTCACGGTGCACGTGGAGACCTCGCTGGAGATCGGATCACCGATCGCGCTCACCCTGCCGAACGCGGACGGCTCGGCGGGCACGTTCGTCAGCCGCGAGCACATCCGCGCCGTCGAACCGCCGCACCACCTGCGCTACGACACCGGCGAGGAGATCCCCGGCATCTTCTCGGTCCGCGACCAGTGGATCGAGCCGCTCGGCGAGAACCGCTGCAGCTACCGCACCGTCAACACGTTCAGCGGCGAGCACGCGGAGGCGATGCTGGAGACGATGGGCCCGTGGCTCAAGGCCGGATTCGACTCCGTCGCCCGCGCGTTGCGGAAGCGGGCCGAAGAGCTCTGGTCAGCGTGAGGCGACGCCGAGGGCCGCGGCGGTCCTCGGCGTCGACCGGTCAGCGGCTCTGCACGACGGCGAACGGCTGGGGCTTGTACGAGTCGCCCCCGCTGCCGGTGCCGACCAGGCGCCCGTCCGGGAGTTCGGCCCCGTTGCCGAGCGCGCCTTCCGGCGGCCCGTCGACGTGCTGCCACCCGGTTCCGTCGTAGCGCAGCAGCGCGTCCGGGGAGAGGTTCCACAACGCTCCCCCGGCCTGCACGAGCTCACCGAGCTTGCCGACCGGCACCGGCGGTTCCCGCCGCGTCCACTCCGCACCGTCCCAGTGCATGAGGACCGGCCGACTGGCCTCGGGCGTGTCGTAGGGCGTCTGGGTGGCCGACAGCCAGACGTCGTCCGGCCGGAAGGCCGCGACGTCGTGCACCGTGAGGTAGTCGGACTGCGCCGTGTCCAGCGGCGGCATCGGCACGTGGCTCCACCGAGCACCGTCCCAGTGCATCGACACGAGCTGCTGCGGCCGCCCGGCGGTCGTGCCCGCCATCCAGAGGTCGTCCGCCGCCGCGCCACCGATGCTGGTGAAGACCTGGTCGTCGGTCTCGGGCGGCAGCGCAACGCCCTGCCAGCCGCCGTCGACCCAGCGCGCCGCGAAGCTCCGCGACAGCGGGTCCTCGCCATCGCGGTAGGCGCTGCCGATGGCCCACACGTCGGGCCCGACGGCTGCGACGTCGCGCGGCGAGATGCGCGGCGCGTCCGGCACCACCAGCGGCACCTCGGTCCAGGCCCGCCCGTCCCAGTGCAGCGTCGCGCCTCGGCTGAACTTGCTGAACTGGCTGACCACCCAGGCGTTGTCCGGGCCGGTCACCGCGGAGGACGCGACCTGCCCGATGTTCGGCATCGGCACCTCCACCCAGCGCCCGTCGTCCTGCCGCCGGAAGCCCTGCGCGGTGGTGGAAACCGGCGAGCCCGGCGGACTGTAGGTGCCGAAAGCCCAGGTCGCCCCGCCGCCGCTGGACACGGTGCTCACGTAGGACGCCATGTCGGGCCGGCCCGGGAACTCCTCACCGGTCCAGCCGCCCTCCGCCAGCGCGGTACCGGCCACTCCGACGACCGCGACCACGGCGGTGGCCATCACCGCTGCGCTCCTTCTCGACATCACTGCCTCTCAGCCGACGATCCCCTTTCCCACCACAAGACGCGGACGGTACTGATCAGGTTGCCCCGCGCGATCGGCCGAAAACCGGCGGAAGTTCCGCTAGCCTCGGCTGGTGGGCTCGTCGATCCTCGCCATGGCAGAACTGGCCACACCGATGGCCATCCGGGTGGCCGCCACGCTCGGCCTGGTGGAACGCGCTGGCGGGGCGGGCGCGACCGCCGAGCAGCTCGCCGCCGGGACCGGGACCGCCGCGCCCGCGCTGCGGCTGATGCTCGATCACCTGGTCTCCGCCGGAGTCTTCGAACTCGACGCGGGCCGCTACCGGCCGACCGAGCTCGGCCTGCAGATGCGCGAGGACGCCCCGGAAGGCATCAAGCCGCTGCTCGACATCAACAGCGCCGGCGGGCGCGCCGAGCTCGCCTTCGCCGAACTACTCGGGACGATCACCACCGGCGCTCCCGCCTACGAGCACCGGTACGGCCGCGACTTCTGGGCCGACCTGGACGCCCACCCGCACCTGCGCCGCTCGTTCGACGCGCAGATGTCCTGGCGGTTCAAGACCCAGGCCGCGCAGATCGCCGCGCGCTTCGACTGGAGCCGCTTCGCCCGCGTCCTCGACGTCGGCGGCGGTGACGGGAACCTGCTCGCGGAGATCCTGCGCGCCCACCCCGCCGTCCGCGGCCAGGTGCTGGACCTGGCGCCGACGGCCGCCGCGGCTGCCGACCGGTTCGCGGCAGCTGGGCTCGACGACCGGGCCGACGCCGTTCCCGGCAGCTTCTTCGACCCGCTGCCCGCGGGCGCCGACGCCTACGTCCTGTCCGACATCCTGCACGACTGGGACGACGACCAGGCGCGGGAGATCCTCGCCAGGTGCCGCCGGGCCGCGGCACCGGACGCGACCGTGGTGGTGATCGAGCCGGTGCTCGGACCGGGCACGAGCACGGCGATCAACCTGTTCATGCTGATGTGCTTCGGCGGCCGGGAGCGCACGGTCGACGAGTTGACCGCCCTGGCGGCCGAAACCGGCCTCGAACTCCAGAGCGCGACCGAGGTCTCCGACGAACGCACCGCCCTGGAGTTCCGCATCGCGCCGCAGCCAGCGGGAACTCGCTGACGCACCAGCTGCGTTCGGGTTCCCTGATCCGCACCGTTCCCGCGGGTTCGCCCGTCGCGACTCGCGGGCGTCGCCATGTCAGCGGTCGTGTCAGCGCGGTGGCCGTTCCGTGTCAGCGCGGCAGGCGATCGTGGTTTCAGTGACCGGGCAATCGATCACAACCACCACAAGCGCCCCGCCAGCGGGAACGACCGAACGGAGAGCACGATGCAGAACTTCGACACCCCCGCCCCGATCTCCGCCTTCCTGAACGTCCCCGCCGGATGCGTCCGGTTCATCGCCGCCGACCGAGCCGACACCACGGTCGAGATCCTCCCGGTGAACACCGAGAAGAGCCGCGACGTGAAGGCGGCGGAGCAGACCACGGTCGAATACCGCGACGGCGTCCTGCGGATCGAGGCACCGACGAAGCCCCAGATCCTCGGCCCGTCCGGGTGCATCGAGGTGACGGTCGAGCTGCCCGCCGGGTCGCGGGTCGAGGCGAAGGCCGCCGCCGCCGAGCTTCGTACCGCGGGACGGCTCGGCGACGTCGCCTTCGACGGCGCGCACGGCACGGTCGCGCTCGACGAGGTCGCGAGCCTCCGCCTCACCGCACATGCCGGTGACATCTCGGTCGGCCGCCTGAACGGCCCTGCCGACATCAGCAACCAGCAGGGCGACATCCGCATCGCGGAGGCCGTGCGCGGCGCAGTCGTGCTGCGCACCGAGTCCGGCTCCATCTCCGTCGGTGCCGCCCACGGCGTCTCGGCCTGCCTGGACGCCGGCACCTCCCAGGGCCGGATCCGCAACGCGCTCATGAACACCGAAGGTGCCGACGCCCAGCTCGACATCCGCGCGACCACCGCTTACGGCGACATCTCCGCCCACAGCCTCCCGAGCACCGCCGCCGAGCAGGCGCAGCCCGTGAGCTGAGCAAACGAGCACCGGCCGAGCAGGCAACCTGCCTGTTCGGCCATGTTCGACTGCCGGGAGCAGCTCAGGTCGCTTCATGCGTCGCGCCTCGCGGGCCGCTCCGGCTGTCGTCGGCAGGGCGGTCTGGGACGATTGCGGTGTTGCCAGATCGCCGGGAGGGGAACGCCGTGCGGTTGTCCGTTCTGGACACTTCGCCGATCGTGCAGGGATCGACGGCGCGGCAGGCCTTGCACAACACCGTCGACCTGGCCCGGTTCGCCGATTCGCTCGGCTACCACCGGTACTGGGTTCCCGAGCACCACGGCATGCGGGGCGTCGCCAGCTGCGCTCCTGCCGTGCTGGTGGCCCGGATCGCCGACGCCACCGAGCGCATCCGGGTCGGGTCCGGCGGAGTTCTGCTGCCCAACCACGCACCGCTGATCGTCGCCGAGCAGTTCGGGACGCTGGAGGCGCTGCACCTGGGGCGGATCGATCTCGGGCTCGGCCGCGCCTCGGGAGGTCCGCCGCGTGCCGCTGCCGCAGTCCGGGGCGCGCAGACCTCCGCGCCCTTCGCCGAGCGGCTGCACGAGCTGCTCGGCTACTTCGAACCGGCGGCGGGAGCCGTCACCGCGGTGCCCGCGGTCGGAAACCGGCCGCAGGTGTGGATTCTCGGTTCGAGCACCGCCAGCGCCGAGCTCGCGGGCGCGACCGGCCTGCCCTACGCCTTCGCCCACCACCTCAACCCCGGAGGGCTCGACGCCGTCCAGCTCTACCGGGACTCCTTCCGGCCCTCTCCGGTGGCGGCGGAGCCGCAGGTGCTCGTCAGCGCGTCGGTCATCGCGGCGGACACCGATGAGCACGCCGAATGGCTCGCCGGGTCAACGCGTTTGAAGGTGCTAAGCCGCACGCGGGGCAACCGGATACTCCTGCCCAGCCCGCAGGACGCCGCAGCTCATCCCTACACCTCCGACGACCGCGAGGAGATCGCAGCGCGCCGCCACGAGGTCGTGGTCGGCTCGCCCGCCACCGTGCGCGCCGAGCTCGACGCCGTGCTCACCGCCACCGGCGCGGACGAGCTCATGGTGACCACCCCGGTGTACGACCACGCCGAGCGGCGCCGGTCCTACGAGCTGTTGAGCGCGCTCTTCGACTAGCCGCACCGACGGCGCGGGGAGGGCACTATGGTGGGCTGATGGCGTCGGTGAAGCAGGTGCAGATCACGTTCGACTGCGCGGAACCCGAGCGGGTCGCCCGGTTCTGGTGCGAGGTGCTGGGTTACGTCGCGCCTCCGCCACCGGAGGGTTTCGCCACCTGGGACGAGTTCAACCTCTCGCTCCCGCCCGAGAATCGGGATTCGTGGTTCGCCTGCTCGGATCCCACGGGCGCGGGCCCGCGGCTGTACTTCCAGCGGGTGCCCGAGGGCAAGGTCGTCAAGAACCGGGTGCACGTCGACGTGCGGGCCGGCATCGGCCTCGTGGGCGAGGAACGCCTCGCCGTGCTCGAAGCCGAGTGCGCACGGCTGGTGGCGCTCGGCGCGACCCGCGTGCGGCTGCTGGCCGCCGATGAGGAGAACGAGTCGTGCATCGTGATGCAGGACATCGAGGGCAACGAGTTCTGCTTGGACTGAAGTCCAGCGATTTCGCGCGAAATCGCCACGCCTGCCGGGGCGGTCGTGGTCGGCTCACCGGTTGCTAGCGGGCTCCGCCGTGGAGGAGGCAGACCGGGCTCGGCGTCGGGAACGGTTCTCCCACCGGGGAGAGCGCTCCGCTCTCCGCGTCCACCCGGAAGGCCGTGATCGTGTTCGAGTACTGGTTGCTCGCGTGCATCCACCGGCCGTCCGGCGTGATGGCGATGTGCCGGGGCCACCGACCACCGCACGGCACGGTGTCCAGCAGGCGCAGGCGCTGCCCGCCCGCTTCCACGGCGAACCGGGCGATGCTGTCGTGCCCCCGGTTCGAGACGTAGACGAACCGGCCGTCGGCCGAGATCAGGATCTCGGCGGGGAAGTTGTCCGGCGCACTCGGCGGAACGGTGGAGATCACCTGACCGGGCGTGATCGCCGCGCGGTCGGCGTCGTAGGCGCAGACCGTCACGGTGGAGTCGAGTTCGTCCGCCACGTAGAGGAACGGGGCGTCCGGGTGGAAGACCAGGTGCCGCGGCCCCGAGCCGGGCGCCAACCGCGTTCCACCGAGGGTTTCGAGCTTTCCGGTGCCGGTGTCCAGGCTGTGCACGTGGATGGTGTCGGTGCCGAGGTCGGGCACCAGCACGGAGCGCCCGTCCGGCGTGATGACGACCATGTGCGCGTGCGGGCCCTCCTGGCGGCCGGGCACCGGGCCGCTGCCCTCGTACTGCACCAGATCGGTCTGCGGGCCGAGCGCGCCGTCGGGCAGGATCGGGAAGACCGCGGTGCTGCCGCTGCCGTAGTTGGCCACGATCAGGTGCTCCCCACCGGGATGTATCGCCAGGTGCGTGGGCATCACGGCGTGGGAGGGCTGGCTGCCGAGCACGGTCAGCCCGCCGTCCGGGCCGACCGACAGGGCCGTCACCCTGCCCTCGTCGATGTCGTTGACCGCGTACACCCGGGTGCCGTCCGCGTTGCCGATCAGGAACGCTGGACTGTCCACACCGGACACCGATCCGGTGCCGGTCAGCTTCCCGCTGGCGAGGTCAAGCTCAGCCAGCTCGATGGCGGAGCTGAAGTTCCCGCTGTAGACCGGGAGCGGGCGCGGAGCGCCAGCGGCGGCCTCCCGCGCCGGTAGGGCCGAGCCCGCACCGACCGCGGCGATTCCGAGCCCTACCAGCCGGAGGAACCCGGCCCGGCCGATCTCCCGGGCACCGTTCATCGTGATCACCGTTTCCCGCGTCGCAGCAGCTGCCACCCACGATCACCTGCGCTGCGACGGTGGGCAAGACGGCGCTCGGCGCGAACCCGTACGGCGATTCGGCGCACCGATCACCCCGTGGCGGGAAGCGATTGCTCCTCATTGCGCAGCCGTGCGGGCTGTGATCAGCCGCGCACCGCGGGTGGCCGGACCGATCTCGCGGCTGCCCGGATTCCGCACCGAGGAGGTCTCCGACCACCTCCGGCAGATGATCACCTGCAATCGAGGAGCTGGCCTCGCTGGCCCGCGAGCCGGTCGGCCCGTACACGCTGGCCTGCCGGCGCTGCTCGGCTACTACCCCACACGTTCGCGATCGATGAACGCGGTCAACGCGTCCACAACCGCGTCGGGCTGCTCGTCAGGAATGAAGTGTCCGGCATCTGGGATGACGACGCCTGTCGCGTTGTCCGCCCAGGGGCTGATGGAAGCGGCCATGTCGGGGATCGAGCCATGGGAGCTGGAGATGCCCAGGACCGGGACGGTCAAGTGCTGTCGTCCAAGAGCGTCATGATTCTTGCGCGCCGATTCCGCGGCATCGCGGTAGTAGGCGAGAGACGCTCGGAGACCGCCCTCGGCCGCCACAGCGGCAGCGTAATGGTCGATCTCGGCGCTGTCGAACGTGTTCGGGGACAGTGCTTTGACCTGCAAGAACCAGTCGACGTAGGCACGCTCGCGACCGGCGAGCAGCGTCTCGGGAAGATCGGGCACCAGGTGGAACGCGAAGTGCCAGGTCTTCCAGGCCTGGGCGGGATCCGTGGGGATGGCCTCCGGGAGGGTGATTCCGGGAATGCCGGCGTCGAGCAGAGCGACACCGTGCAGGCGCTCTTCGTACTTCAGGGCTAGCGAGAAGGCGACCCAGGCCCCGATGTCGTGGGCGACGAGCCAGTACTTCGGCACGTTGAGCGCAGCCACCGCAGCCTGGACGCGCGAAGCGACGGTGTGCGTGTCGTAGCTGTCATGAGGGCGGTCGGAGTGGCCTTGTCCTGGCAGGTCGATTGCGATCACGTGGAATCGCTCGGCAAGGCCCGGCATCGCTTTGCGCCAAGCCCACCAGGTCTGCGGGAATCCGGCGAGCAGGACGACGACCGGGCCGGTCGGCTGCCCGCCTTCCACGGCATGAAGCCGGATGCCTTCCGCATCGACCCAGCGGTGGGTGAATCCCGCGAGATCGTGCAGCGGCAACCTGGAGATCGAGTTCTGGTCGCAAGAGTGGTTCGCGGCGGTTGCAACATCAGTCATGTCTCAACCCTAACCCATCTTGAACCGATCAGTTCAAGATATGATGGGCAGAGCACAACGGCTTGACCCGAGAACGAGGTGCGTGCGCGATGGCCGGGAAGAAGCAGTTCGACGTGGACACCGCGCTCGATGCGGCGATGGTCCAGTTCTGGCGAGCCGGGTACGCCGACACATCTCTCGACGACCTCTCCAGGGCGACCGGGTTGAACCGCAGTTCCATCTACTCCTCGCTCGGCGACAAGGACTCGCTCTACCTGCGCTGCCTGGACCGCTACGCCACGCGCTACGGGGACAGGTACGACCGGGCCCTCTCAAGGGCATCTGAAGAGCCACTGCGGGCGATACGGGAGTTCTTCGAAGTCACGCTGAAGCGCATCGCCGACCCCGATCTGCCGGACGGATGCCTGGTCGCCCAAACCGCGATGGCGACACCGGTGCTGAGCTCCACCATCGCCGCGCGCGCGATCGAAGCTCTGGGCTTCCAGCGTGCGCGGCTGCGGACCGCCTTGAACGCCGCGAAGTTGGCCGACAGCGACGCCGACGACTTGGCCGTTCACATCGCGGCGGTCAACCAGTCGCTGGCCGTGATGAGCAGGGCCGGGGCGAGTCAGGAACAGCTCCGCGCGATAGTCGACATCAGCATGAACGCGCTCTCGCAGGCGTTGCACGCCCGGAGCTAGTGCTGTGGCCGGAATGGTTCACCGGGGTGTCGTTCGCCTGTGATGGCCTGCGGCCGGTTTGATGAAGGGACATCGTCGAACCGGGTGTGTGGAGGTGCTGGTGGCCGAACCGGTGAAAGTGCGCAGGCTGACCGACCAGGAAGGCCAGCGGTGGCAGCAGATCGTGCGTCGAGGCAGTACCAGTTCGGTGCGCTACCGGCGGGCAATGATGATCCTGGCCTCGGCCGGCGGCAACCGCGTGCCGGTCATCGCGCAACTGGTCCAGACCGATGAGGACACTGTCCGGGAGGTGCTCCACCGATCCAACGAGATCGGCCTGGCCTGCCCGGACCCTCAGTGGGCGGAAGGCCGTCCCCGCCTGCTCAGTCCTGACCAGGAAGACCTCGTCGTGGCGACGGCCACCACCCGCCCGACGAAACTCGACCAGCCGTTCACCCGCTGGTCGATCCGCAAACTCGCCGCCTACCTGCGCACCACCACCGGCGGAGCGATCCGGATCGGCCGCGAGGCCCTGCGCTGCCTGCTTGCCCGCCGCGGCATCACCTTCCAGCGCACCAAAACCTGGAAAGAATCCACCGATCCCGACCGGGACGCCAAACTCGACCGCATCGAGCACGTGATCGAAAACTTCCCGGATCGCACGTTCGCCTTCGACGAGTTCGGGCCACTGGGCATCCGCCTGACCGGCGAGACCTGCTGGGCCGAACAAGGCCGGCCCGACCGAGTAGCGGCAACCTACCATCGTACCCACGGCGTCACGTACTTCCATGGCTGCTACTCGATCGGCGAGGACACCCTGTGGGGTGTCAACCGCCAACGCAAGGGCACCGTCAACACCCTGGCAGCGTTGAAATCGATCCCGGCCGCGCGCCCGGACGGCGCCCCGATCTACGTCATCCTCGACAACCTGTCCGCCCACACCGGACCCGTGATCCGCCGATGGGCCAAGCGCGCCAAGGTCCGCTTGTGCTTCACCCCGACCAACGCCTCCTGGGCCAACCCAATCGAAGCGCATTTCGGACCGCTGCGGCAGTTCACCCTGGCCAACTCGCAACACCCCAACCACACCGGGCAAACCCGCGCGCTGCACGCCTATCTGCGGTGGCGCAACGCCAACGCCCGCCACCCCGACGTCCTCGCCGCGCAACGCAAGGAACGCGCCCGCATCCGCAGCGAGAAAGGCATCCGCTGGGGAGGCCGCTCCCTGACGGCCGCAGCCTGAACCCGGCAAACCTTCCTGCTAGACCCGCTGGGCGAGCAGAACGTATGTCTCATGGTGAGAGTGAACACTGCCGCCGAGCTCTTCGATCCTCGTACGGAGCGCCTGCAGCAAGGCCGCGAGGGGCTCGGCCCCGAGACGCTGGTGATCGCTGACGGTTGCCGCAAGACCGACCCATTCCTCGCCGGCGAAGCTATGTTCCCACTGGTAACTCCTCATCTCTACCGGCGAGAACGCAGTGCTTCGTTCGAAGAGGTCAGCACCGGAGGCGTGAACCCGCTGCATGCTCGGTGCCGGACGCCATACCTGTGCGACGTCCGGCGCATACCTGCGGTAGATCGGATCGAACGCGGCGCTGACGGCCTCGTCCAACACCGTAGAGGTCCAAAACCGCGCGATGGTCCCACCCACGTTCAGCACCTCGGCGGCCTTGGCGAACCCGCGTGCGGGGTCGATCCAGTGCCATGCATCACCACAGGTGACGAGGTCGAAAGCGCGCCCCGCTGCGTCCCATGATTCGAAGGCGGCAACCTGCACCTCGACGCCATGGCTGCGAGCGACCTGAGCCATCCGCTCGTCCAACTCGACGCCGAGGACAGACAGACCACGTTCGGCGAGGGCCACGGCGGGCTTGCCGGTGCCACATCCGACATCGAGAACCTTCGCTGGCTGCAAGCCGACCAGGTCGTCGATCAGTTCGCGGGGGTACGTCAGACGGTAGCGGTCGTACTGCTCAGCCACGGAACCGAATGACCCGGCCCGCTCGCGATCAAGGTGAAGCTCCTGGGGTGCATCCGGCATGGGATCCACACTACTGAGCCCGTTCAGTTCTCGGTCACAGTGATGTGCGATCAAGCCCCCGAAGCCATCAACACTCGCAACCCGGCAAACCTATGCGGTCACAGCACTAGGCCCTGAGCTGCCGACCCGAAGCCCTTTGGCCGGGCCAAGACCGCCGACCAGGTCCTCGGCACCCTCGCCGCACGAATCAACAACTCAGGACACTAGGAGCCTCGAGATCCCGGAGGGTTCACGGCCATCGCTTTGAAGAACGTGTAGTGGAAGGTTCCGCCCGGCTCCGTCGTCCGGTGGAGGTCGGCCATGCCCCGGCGCCAGTCGTCCGGGGTGGTGAGCCCGGCGGCCAGCGCGTCGTCCCCGATGGATTCGATCATGGCGATGAAGGTGTTGCGGGTGAAGTCGTCGACCAGCTCCGGCAGGTTCTGATCGGCGTAGACCGGTCGCGCGTGGACGGTGATGCCGCCGTATCCGGCACTTGCCAGCAGAGGCTGCAGCTTCCGGCCGATGAGTGCGTCACCGCCGGCGGTGGACTGCAGTTGAACCTGGCAGTTGATCGCGGCGCGAGCGGCGGCGCTGTCGGGGTGGAACAGCGCCGACCCGTGGTCGCCCTCGATCGCGGTGACAGTGCCCCCGGGCTGCAGGAAGCGACGCAGTTCCACCAGTGCCCGCTGGGGATCACGCAGGTGCTCCAGGACGAAGCAGACGAAGAGGTGGTCGAAGGAGGCCTCGGGGAAGGGCAGGTCGAAAAGGTCGGCGCGGATCCACTCCACCTCCGCCTCGGGCGCGGTCGCAGCCACGCGAGCACGGGCTTGCGCCAGGGACGCATCGTTCACGTCGACCGCGACGATGCGCGCTCCGGGACTGCTCGCCACCAGGTGCGCGGTCTGCGCGCCGATCCCGCAGCCGACCTCCAGCACCTTGCTACCGGCGGGGTACGAGGTGCCCTCGTGCAGCAGCGCTGCCAACGCGTTGGCCTGGTCGCCCAGCCGACGGGCCTCCGACTCCGAGTAACCGTGCACGTAGTCGATCGTCATCGCGCTTCGCTCTTCCTTCGCTCTTGCTCGCGGGACCGCTCCCGCCCGCGCCCACCTTCGCGCCACAATGGTCCGGTGCCCAGGTCCAATGACAGCTCTTCTCACAGGTCCAAAACGCCGGGTGCGGACTTCCTGCAGCTGCACGCCGACGACGCACCGGCGGGCGGGCTGTCCGACTGGCTGGCCCACCGGCTCCGGCTCGCCATCGCAGACGGCCGCCTGCCGGTGGGCAGCAGGCTGCCTGCCACCCGGACGCTGGCCGCGGAACTGCGCGTCTCCCGCGGGGTCGTCACCGAGGCGTACCGGCGTTTGGGCGAAGACGGTCACGTCGACGGTCGCGGACGCAACGGGACTGTCGTCGTCACCGCTCCCGCGACGGCGCCCCGGCCACCGGACCGGGGAGAAAACCCTTCCACGACCGGGTTGTTCGCCGCCGCGCCCGGTGCCGACGTCTTCGATTCCCTGCGCGCGGTACCGTCCCGGATCGACCTCTCCCCCGGCACGCCCGACCTGGCGGCCTTCCCCCGGGCAGCCTGGTTGCGCGCGGAACGCGCCGCGCTCGGCGAACTCGCGGCATCCGGCTTCGGTTACGGCGACCCCCGCGGCACACCAGCGCTGCGCGCAGCGGTGGCCACCTGGGTGGCTCGCACGCGCGGAATCTCGGTGGATCCCAACGACGTTCTCATCGTCTCCGGCACCGCCCAAGCGCTCACCCTGACCGCGCAGGTGCTCCACGACTCGGGAATCCGCGAGGTAGCGGTCGAGGACCCCGGATCGCTCGGAGCTCGCCAGCACCTGCGCAGCCGGGGAGTGGGAACCCCGCCGATCATGGTCGACGCCGACGGTGTGCGCATCGAGGACCTGCACGCCTCAGGTGCTCCCGCAGTGCTGCTCACGCCCGCGCACCAGTTCCCCACCGGCGTGGTGCTGAGCGGCGAAAGGCGCCGCGAACTCATGCGGTGGGCCACCGGCGGCGGACTGATCGTCGAAGACGACTACGACGCCGAGCACCGCTACGACCGGCCGCCGGTTCCGGCTCTCCGCTCGATGCTCTCCGAAGAGGTCATCTACGCGGGCAGCATCTCCAAGCTGCTCGCCCCGGCGTTGAGAATCGGCTGGGTTCTCCCTCCTCGGCGCTATCGGGACGATCTCGTGGCCGCGAAGCGGTACGCGGATCTGGGCAACGCGGCGCTACCGCAGTTGGCCCTGGCTCGGTTGATGGAATCGGGCGAGCTGGAACGCCATCTGCGCCACCTCCGCCCGCGCCACCGACGCCGCCGGGACACCATGATCGAGGCGGTCGACGCGCACCTGCCGGGCGCGGTCGTCCACGGCGCCGCCGCCGGGCTGCACCTGCTGATCACGTTCGACGCGGGCTTCTCCGACACCGACCTCGCCGGCGCCGCGCTCGAGGAGGGCGTCAAGGTCCAGCCGCTGTCGTGGCACCGCCAGCGCGTGCACGGACCAGGGCTCGTCCTCGGCTACGCCGCCAGGACGACGACCGAGATCAACGACGGGATCGCCGCCATCGGCCAGGCCGTGCGCCGCCTGTAGTCAGCTCGGGTTTCCGAGCGCTTCGCGGAGGTACGGGGCGGTGCGGCCGGTTTCGGCGCGCGCCACTTCCGCCGGAGTTCCGGCGGCGACCACCGCGCCGCCCTCGTCGCCGCCACCGGGGCCGAGGTCGATCACGTGGTCGGCCGCTGCGGCGACGGACATGTCGTGCTCGATCACCACCACCGTGTTGCCCGCGTCGACCAGGGCGTGCAGCAGGCGCATCAGCACCTCCACGTCGGCCGGGTGCAGGCCGGTGGTGGGTTCGTCGAGGACGAAGAGGGTGCGGCCGCGGCGGGTTCGCTGCAGCTCCGATGCCAGCTTGATCCGCTGGGCCTCGCCGCCGGAGAGCTCGGTCGCCGGCTGGCCGAGGGTGAGGTAGGACAGCCCGACGTCGCGGAGGGTGTCCAGGCTGCGCGCCACCGCGGGCACGTCGGCGAAGAACTCGCGGGCCTCCTCGACGGTCATCGCGAGCACGTCGGCGATCGACCTGCCCCGGTAGTGGATCTCGAGGGTTTCCGGGTTGTACCGGGCGCCGCGGCAGACCGGGCAGGGCGCGTAGCTGTTGGGCAGGAACAGCAGTTTGGCGGCCACCGCGCCCTCGCCCTGGCAGGTCTCGCACCGCCCGCCGTCGACGTTGAACGAGAACCGGCCCGCCGAGTACTTCCGCTCGCGGGCCTCGTCGGTGGCGGCGAACAGCTTGCGGACGCCGTCGAACAGGCCGGTGTAGGTCGCCAGGTTCGACCGCGGGGTGCGCCCGATCGGCCGCTGGTCGACCTCCACCAGCCGCTTGACCGCCTCCAGCCCGGTGATCTCGCGGACGTGGCGCGCCGCCAGGTCTTCCGGCTCCTCCTCGTCGTCCGGACGGCTGGCGCCGAGGTGGTCCCGGACGGCCGCGGCCAGGACTCCGGTGACCAGCGTCGTCTTGCCCGAGCCGGAAACCCCGGTGACAGCGGTGAAAACCCCGAGCGGGAAGTCCACATCGGTCTCGACGAGGTTGTGCAGGCTCACGCCGCGCAGCTCGATCCGCCCGGTCGGGGTGCGGTGGCGACCGACCGGAGCCGGTGGGTCGAGCAGGTGCGCGCGGGTGACCGATTCCGCGGCGTCGGCCAGCCCGGCCAGCGGCCCGCTGTGCAGCACGCGCCCGCCGTGCTCGCCGGCACCGGGGCCGACGTCGATCAGCCAGTCGGCGTGGCGGATCACCTCCGGCTCGTGCTCCACGACGACCAGCGAGTTCCCGGCCTCCCGGATCCGGTCCAGCACGCGCAGCAGCGCCCGGGTGTCGTCGGGGTGCAGTCCGGCCGACGGTTCGTCGAGCACGTAGACCACGCCGAAGAGCGTGGAGCGCAGCGTCGCCGCCAGGCGCAGGCGCTGCAGCTCACCGGCCGAGAGCGTCGGTGTGGTGCGGTCCATCGCGAGGTAGCCGAGGCCGAGTTCGGTCAGCGCCTCGATGCGGGCCAGCAGGTCCGCGACGATCACGCGGGCGACCTCGTCGTCCTGCTCGGGGCGCAGCTTGGCCGCCAGCACGCTGAGCGGGAGGGCGGCGAGCTCGGCGATGTCGGCCCCGGCGAAGGTCACCGCGAGCGCCTCCGGCCGCAGCTTCGAACCACCGCAGGCCGGGCACGGCAGCACCTCGGCGTGCTGCAGCGCGCGGTTGCGCAGCGTCGCGCTCTGGGTGGTCGCCAGCGTGTGCAGGACGTAGCGGCGCGCGCTCTGGTAGGTGCCCTGGTACGGGCGCTGGATGCGGCCCGCCTCGCGCTGGGGGTGCACGGTGACCACGGGCTGCTCGTCGGTGAACAGGATCCACTCGCGGTCGGCCTGCGGCAGCTCGCGCCACGGCCGGTCGACGTCGTAGCCGAGCGTGGCCAGGATGTCGCGGTAGTTCTTGCCCTGCCAGGCGCCCGGCCAGGCGGCGATCGCCTTCTCCCGGATGGACAGGCCGGGATCGGGCACCAGCGAGTTCTCGCTGACCTCGTGGATCCGCCCGAGGCCGTGGCAGGCCGGGCACGCGCCCGCCGGGGTGTTCGGCGAGAAGGAGTCCGAGTCCAGCCGCTCGGCGCCCTCCGGGTAGGTGCCTGCGCGGGAGAGCAGCAACCGCAGCGAGTTCGACAGCGCGGTCACGGTGCCCACCGTGGAGCGGGCCTGCACGGCACCGCGGGCCTGCTGGAAGGCGACGGCGGGCGGCAGGCCGGTGATCTCCCGGGCCTCCGGCGCGCCCGCCTGGTCGATGAGCCGCCGGGCGTAGGGCGCGACCGATTCGAGGTAGCGGGCCTGGGCCTCGGCGTAGACCGTGCCGAACGCCAGCGACGACTTGCCCGACCCCGAGACGCCGGTGACGGCGACCAGCGCATCGCGCGGGAAGTCGACGTCGACCTCGCGCAGGTTGTGCACCCGCACCCCGCGCAGGCGGACCATGGAGTTCTCGTGGTCGGGCACTACCGGGTCCTCACAAGTCGAACGGCATCGCGGCGCGACACACGCTACTGGAGCCGGACCCGATCTCCGCAGCAAGGGAGCCCGCTCGTTCGAGCTGTTGACAAGAGACGCTCGGCAGCGAGAGCACCTGGTCCCCAGCACGAGCCATCACTGCTGGCGGAGTGCGCGCACCCGTCGAAACCGCCCGTGTGCGCTCCGCGTCGATCTGCTGGTCACATACCGCAGTCGGGCGCGGACCAGGTGCTGCCACCGCCCGCGACGTGCACGTGGTCGTCGTGTCCGGGGAAGCCCGGGCCGAGGATCTCGCTGAAGCCGTGGGCGCGCGCCTGCAAGGCCAGCGCGCAGAAGCCCTGCGAGCCCGCGCCGAGGTCGGCAGCGTCGCCGTAGAGGTGCCGGCTGTTCGGCGCCCCGCCAACCGAGTCGTTGCAGGACTTGCTGCGGAAACCGCCGTTGACCGCGATCGGCGCGTCGCCCATCGCGTGCCGCATGGCCTGCAGCTTCCACATGACCACCAGCGCATTGGCCTTCGCCTCGGCGGCCGAGACATTGCCTCCGGACCAGTCGGAGTTGCACCGGTTGAGCTCGGAGTAGTCGAAGTTGGCAGGCGTGCAGTCGTCGTCCTGCAGCTCGTAGATCTTGTTGAAGGTGTCCGCGCCCGCGACACCGTCGGCGCTGAGCCCGTACGCCTGCTGGAACCGGGCGACGGCATCCCTGGTGGCGGGCCCGTACTGGCCGTCGATCGCGAGCTTCCCGCCGCTTCCGGGATAACCGGACACCCTGATCTGCAGGTTCCGCACGTCATCGCCGGAGGCCCCCGAGCTGAGCGTGCGGTTCCACGTGTAGCAGCCGTCGGCCGCCGAGACGGCAGGAACGGGGTTCGCGACCGCCACGGGTGCGACGAACAAAGCAACGGCACCTGCGACCAAAGCGGCGGCAACGCCGGCTAATCGGGTTTTCACAGCGGAACACCTCTCAACTGCACGAGATCGTTTGCGGCACGAGATGTTCCCAGAAAATCCCCACCAGACCGCCGACTTGTCCGGAATTCCCCAAACCACCCCTGGCCCGAACGCCGAGCGCGGCGATGTTGGTACGGGCGAAGGACTACCCGGTCATGCTCAACCAGATCCGGAGCGAGTACCGGGCATCGCGGCTCGCCGCCACCGAGCCCGTGGCGGCAGCGTCCGCCGCCTCAGTCCACCCGGCCGCGCTTGTCCCGGTACATCGCCCGATCCGCGTGCGCCAGCGCGTCGCTGGGGTGCTGACCAGGTGCGATGCGGTGGTAGCCAAGACTCGCGGTGATCCGCACCGGCGTCTTCACCCCGCTCAGGACGACCGGTTGCGCCACCGCGTCGGCCAGGCGCTGCACGAGCGATCCGGGGTCCTTCGGCGGCGGGACGAGGAGGATGACGAACTCGTCGCCGCCGATGCGCGCCACCGTGTCGTCCTCGCGCACGCAGCGGCGCAACCGGTGCGCGGTGATGCGCAGGAGCTCGTCGCCCGCGCGGTGCCCGAGCTCGTCGTTGACCGCCTTGAAGTCGTTGAGATCGACGTAGATCAGCCCGCGCTCCTCGTACCGGGGGCTCGACAGCGCTTCGTCGAACAGGTCGGCGAGCTGCACCCGGTTGGCGACGCCGGTGAGCGGGTCGCGCAGGATCGCCCGGGCCAGCCGCTGGTGGGACCGGTAGAGCTCCAGCAGGCTGCTGATGTGGCGGAGCACGACCAGTGCGATGATCACGCTGAGCACGTAGATCACGTCGGGGTACGGGCTGCCGCCGGCCACGTTGATCACGACCATGGCCAGCACCACCGCCAGCGGGACGTAGGGCACGGCCAGCAGCGCCAGCGAGATGCTGTGGCGCCGGATCACGGGTTGCAGGGCCGGTGCGAACGCCGCGGGGATCAGCAGGAGCATGCCGGCCAGGTAGCCGAGTTCGGCCGCGGCGGGCGTTGCCACGTCGGTGATCGTGCTGCTGGCGTGGGTGAAGTCGCCGGCGCCGATGGCGCACAGGCCGAGCACCAGCCAGATCTGCCGGGCCCGCGACATGCTGCGCAGGCCGATGGCCATCAGCAGCGCGAGCACGATCAGCACGACATCGCCGACCGTGTAGGAAACCCGCACCAGCAAGGCCGGGGCGAAGCCCTCGGGATCGGCGTCCAGTGCGAGGACCTCGCGGGCGAGGGCGATGATCGAGGCGACCACGATGAGGCCGTCGAGCAGCAGCACCCGCGGCGGCTCGGTCGTCTCGTGGCGCCGGAGCGTGGCGTGGTCGGCTCGGGCGATCACCAGCAGCGCGGCGAACACGCCGACCGGGAGCACCAGGTACAGGGCGCTGGCGGCGCCGGGCACGGCGACCGGCTCGCCGTTCGCGGCGCGGTGCCACGTCCACACCGCGTGCGCCGCGGCCCAGCCGCCGAGTCCCGCGGCCATCAGCAGTCGCCAGCGCCGCTCCGGCCCGGTGTACGACCGGCCGGTCCACGCGTAGGCGGCGGTCGCGACGATCGCGCTGACCACGGCCGCCAGGTCATCGGCGAACCTGGCGACCGGGTTCGAGCAGGTCAGGACCACGGCCGTGGCGGCCACCGCGAGGACCGCGAGGCCCAGCACCACCAGCCACCGCGACGGCCGCGCGGGCGCGCGCACTTCGCCACTGTGGCACACCGCCCACGCCCACGCCGCTCGGAACGGACCGACTAAAGCTCCATGACCTGCACAAACACCGTCAGACGATGCGGAAGAGCTGGTTGTCCCGGCCGTTGCAGGAGAACTGCACGATCGGCGTCCGATCGGCCGGGTCCGCGTCCCGCACGTCGAGGCACTTGCCCGAGACGGTGCGGATCTCCACCAGCCCGGAGCCGACGCCGGCGATCCTGAACACCTGGTTGTCCTGCCCGTTGCAGGAGTACTGCACGATCGGCGCGAGATCGGCGCTCGATGCGCCGCGGACGTCCAGGCACTTGTCCGCGAAGGTCCGGATCTCCACCAGGTCGGGCCCCACCCGGACGATGTCGAACCGCTGGTTGGGCTGGCCGTTGCAGCCGTACTGGATGAGCGCCACGTCGTCGGCCGTGCTGCTCGCGCTCACGTCCGCGCACTTGCCGGCGAACGTGCGGATCTCGACCTCGCCCTGCTGCGCGGCCGCGACACCCGCGGTCGCCGCGAGAACCACGGGGACCACCGGGAGCGCGCGGAGCCATGTCGTCAACGGAGCCATGATCGACCTTCCCTTCCAGCCGAGGCTGCGACCTCGTTCGGCCCGAACGCAGTGAGCTTCCGCTGACCGCGAGCAGCGCACCCGCCGATCTTCACGCGACGGTGCGGCGAATCACCGGATCCGGGCGCGCAGCCCGTCGAGGATCAGGTCCAGGCCGAACTGGTGCCGCTCGACGAAGTTGGCGCCGCCGATGTGCGCGACGGTGCGCGCGAGCGCCGGGAAGGCGCCCGCGGTGACCGCGGCGGCGAGCCCGCCATCGCTGTCCGGCGCGCTCTGCTCCTCGGCCACCAGACCGAGCGTGAAGTACACGAGCGTCCACGCCGTCCACGCCGCGTCGGCGTCGCCGCAGCCCGAGTCGAGCAGCGCCGCGACCAGTGCTTCGGACAGCCCGAGGGTGTTCTGCTTGGCCACGAACGTGCCCGCGACGACGGCGGCTCCGTCCCGGTGCCGCAGCAGCGCCGCGCGGTAGCGGCGGACCAGTTCGCGCACGCGCGGCTCCCACTCCTTGGGCAACCGCTTCAGCGACACCTCGCCGACGATCTCGTCGGCCATCAGGTCCTGCAGCCCGGCCTTCGAGCCGACGTGCCACGACACCGTGTTGAGCCGCACGCCGAGGCGATCGGCGACCGCGCGCAGGCTCACCGCCTCCGCTCCCCTGTCCTCCAGCAGTTCCAGCGCCGCCCGGGCGATCTCCCGCTGCCGCTCGCTCATCCCGCGATCCTAACCGGACGGTGGCCCGGAGCGGTCGGACGACCACCGGCCCGCTTGTTCAGCGGACAACACTCTCTTGTTCACTGACCAACGATGC
Organism: Saccharopolyspora antimicrobica; assembly: GCF_003635025.1. Lineage (GTDB taxonomy): Bacteria > Actinomycetota > Actinomycetes > Mycobacteriales > Pseudonocardiaceae > Saccharopolyspora > Saccharopolyspora antimicrobica. Next base: position 7,600,161 of record NZ_RBXX01000002.1, read on the forward strand.
CGCTAGTGTTGGTCACCGACCAAGAGGAGGACTCAATGGACGAGGTCGTCATCGCCGGGGCCGGGCCGGTCGGGCTCCGGCTCGCCGCGGAGCTGCGGCTGGCCGGGGTCGCCGTCACCGTGCTCGAACCGCGACCGGCTCCCGATCGGCGCTCCCGGGCGCTCACCATCCACCCGCGCACCATCGAGCTGCTCGCCTCGCGCGGACTGCACGAGCAGTTCCTGGCCGAAGGCGTCCGCATTCCCAGCGGGCACTTCGGGATGCTCGACAACCGGCTCGACTTCCGGCTGCTCGACACGGATTTCCAGTACACCCTCGCCATCCCGCAGGCCCGCACCGAGGAGCTGTTCGAGCAGCACGCGCGAGCCGCGGGCGCCGCGGTTCTGCGCGGGCACCGGGTCACCAACGTCATCGACAACGGCGACTCCGTCACGGTGGAGGCCGAGGGGCCGGACGGCGCTTACGCGCTCGAAGCCGGGTACGTGGTCGGCTGCGACGGCACCCGCAGCACCGTGCGGCGGTCGGCGGGCATCGACTTCCCCGGCACCGCCCACACCATGCTCGGCTGGCTGGCGGACGTGGTGCTCGACGCACCACCGGCGGGCAGCGTCACCAGCGTGGCGACCGAGCGCGGCGGGCTGATGATCGTGCCGCTGCCCGGCGGCCTGCACCGGGTCGTCGGGCAAACGCCGGACGACCTGCGGACCGACTGGCCCGGTGAGCCGACCCTCGACGAGGTGCGGGCCAAGGTCACGGCGATCACCGGCACCGACCACGGGATGCACTCGCCCGCCTGGCTGTCCCGGTTCGGCAACGCCAGCAGGCAGGCGGAGCGCTACCGCGCGGGCCGGGTGCTGCTGGCCGGGGATGCCGCGCACCAGCACATGCCCGCCGGTGGCGTCGGCCTCAACGTCGGGGTGCAGGACGCGATGAACCTCGGTTGGAAGCTCGCCGCCGTGGCCTCGGGCGCGGAGCCCGACGACCTGCTGGACAGCTACCACGACGAGCGGCACCCGGTCGGCGTCGACCTGCTGGAGAGCACGCAGGCGCAGAACGCGCTGTTCGCCGCGTTCTCCCCGGACGGCCAGCAGTTGCGCGCGCTGCTGTCGAAGCTGGTCGCCGAGCAGCCGGACTTCTCCCGCGCCCTGGCCGAACGGCTCTCCGGCCTGGCGGTGCGCTACCCGCCCGCGGATCCGGCCGCGCATCCGCTGACCGGGGTGCGCGCCCCGAACCTGCGGTTCGGCGACGGCACGTGCCTGTTCGAGCGGCTGCGGCCCGGCCGCCACGTGCGGCTCGACTTCACCGACCGGCGGGACGAGCTCGCCGAAACCCGTGCGGACTGGGCAACGGTCCGCGCGGCGCTGATCCGACCGGATGGTCACGTGGCCTGGGCGACCGACCAGCAGTCGTCCTGAGCGGGCCGCGCTCGGCGACTACTTCGGTTCGTAGCCGAGACGGGCGGCCAGGAGGTTCGCCGCTTCTGCGACCGCTCGGCCGAAACTCGCTTCCGACTCCTCGGTCAGGCGGCTCATCGGGATGTTGACGCTGAGGCTGGCGACCGGCCGTCCGGGTTCGGCCACCACCGCGGCCGCCACCGAGCCGACGTCGGTGCGCCACTCGCCGTGGTTGACCGCGAAACCGCGCCGGCGGATCCGGTCCAGCTCGGCGAGCATCTGGTCCGGGTCGGTGATCGTCCGATCGGTGTAGCGCGGGAGTTCGTCGGCGGCAAGGCGTTTGAGCACCTCGGCACTGCTGTGCGCGAGGACCGCCTTGCCGTTGGCCGAGGCGTGCAGCGGCAGCGCGTGCCCCAGCGACATGCTGATGCGCAGCGGCTTGGCCGTCTCCAGCCGCTCGATCAGCACCACCTTGTCCTCCTCCGGGACGGTCAGGTGGATCGTCTCCTCGGTGCGCTGCCGCAGGTCCTCCATGATCGGCCGGGCCGCGTCGCGCAGTCCGAGGTCACCGCTGGCCCGGCCGCCGATCGAGAGCGCCTTGGTGGTCAGCGCCCACCGCTTGACCTCGCCCTCCGCCGGGCGGATCCAGCCCGCTTCGCCGAGCGTGAGCAAGGCGCGCTGTGCCGTGCTTTTCGGCATGTCCAGCGCTCGGGCCAGTTCGCCGACGCCGATCGGCTGCCGCGCGGCGACCTCTTCCAGCACCCGCAGCGTGTTCAGGACGTTGCGCACTGCCTTGACTCCGTTCATCCGGCTGCCTAACCTCGCGGCGCTCCAAATCGGCACAGCGTACCACCACACGGCACAGCGGCACTGGACAGAAGGGTGTGCGATGACACCCGTTCGACCGGGAGTCCCGCACAACCGCACCTAAGGGGACCGTGATGCAACCCAGCAACAAGAAGCCGCAAGACGCGAGTTCAATCCCGGACGCAACCACCACTGAGAATCGCGGAGAGGCGGGACTGGTGACCGCCGGACGGCACTTCCTGCAGATCCCCGGACCGACCAACGTTCCCGACCGGATCCTGCGCGCCATCGCGCAACCCACCATCGACCACCGCGGACCGGCCTTCGCCGAACTCGCGCTCGACGTCCTGCACCGGGTCAAGCCGGTGTTCGGCACCAGCGGTCCCGTCGTGATCTACCCGTCCTCGGGTACCGGGGCCTGGGAAGCGGCGCTGGTCAACACCCTCTCCCCCGGCGATCACGTGCTCGCCTTCGAGACCGGCCACTTCGCCACGCTGTGGCGCGACATGGCCGAGGGACTCGGGCTGGTCGTGGACTTCGTGCCCGGTGACTGGCGGCACGGCGTCGACCCGGCGGTGGTCGCCGAGCGGCTGGCCGCCGACACCCAGCACCGCATCGCCGCCGTGATGGTGGTGCACAACGAGACCTCCACCGGCGTCACCAGCCGGGTGCCGGAGATCCGGGCGGCCATCGACCGGGCGGAGCACCCCGCGCTGCTGCTGGTGGACACCATCTCCTCGCTGGGCTCCATCGACTACCGGCACGACGAGTGGGGCGTGGACGTCACGGTCAGCTGCTCGCAGAAGGGCCTGATGCTGCCGCCAGGACTGGGTTTCAACGCGATCAGCGAGAAGGCGCTCGCCGCCGCCGAAGGAGCACGGCTGCCGAAGTCGTACTGGAACTGGGCACCGTTCCTCGAAGCCAACGAGCGCGGGTACTACCCCTACACACCGCCCACCAACCTGCTCTACGGGCTGCGAGAAGCGTTGGTGCTGCTCGAATCCGAGGGACTGCCCGCTGTCTTCGCCCGGCACGACCGGCACGCCGCGGCGACCAGGGCCGCCGTGCAGGGCTGGGGCCTGGAGGTGCTGTGCGCCGACGAGCGCGAGCACTCCAGCGCGCTGACCGCGGTGCTGCTGGACGAGGAGCACGACGCGAACAAGGTCCGCCAGATCATCCTGGACCGCTTCGACATGTCGCTGGGCGCCGGGCTGGGCAAGGTCAGCGGCCGGGTGTTCCGCATCGGCCACCTCGGCGACTTCAACGACCTCACGCTGGCCGGAACCCTCTCCGGCGTCCAAATGGGACTCGAACTCGCCGGGATCCCCATCGACCCCGACGGGATCCGAGCCGCGCTAGAGGTGCTGCGCGCCTGACCGCTGAAACCGGACGGAAGGGTTCCGAGATGACCGCCTCCACCACCCAGCAGACCCTCGGCGCACGTCTGGAGCGCGAGCTGCGCGACGCGCTCGACGGCGAGGTCGCCTTCGACGACTACACCCGCCACCTCTTCTCCCGCGACGCCAGCATGTACTCCATCACGCCGCTCGGCGTCGCCTTCCCGCGCCACGAAGGCGATGTCGCCGCCGCGGTGCGGATCGCCGCCGGGCTGGGCGTGCCGATCGTGCCGCGCGGCGCGGGCACCAGCCTCGTCGGCCAGACCGTCGGGCCCGGCCTGGTGCTCGACACCTCCCGGCACCTCAACCGCGTCCTGGAGATCGACCCGGTCGCGCGCACCGCGCTGGTCGAGGTCGGCGTGGTGCAGGACCAGCTCAACCAGGCCGCCGCCGAGCACGGGCTGATGTTCGGCCCGGACACCTCCACCAGCAACCGGGCCACCATCGGCGGCATGATCGGGAACAACTCCGCGGGCAGCGGTTCGCTGACCTACGGCATGACGATCGATCACGTGCGGGCGCTGGACGTGGTGCTCGCCGACGGCTCGCGCACCCGGTTCGAGCCCGTCGGCGAAGCCGAGCGGCAGCGCCGGGCGGCGGCCGACACCCTCGAAGGGCGGATCTACCGGGCGCTGCCGGAGCTGGCCGAGGCCAACGCGGCAGTCATCGAGGAGCGGATGCCCGCGTTCTGGCGCCGCGCCTGCGGATACCGGCTGGACCGGCTGGGCGAGCCGTTCGACCTCGCGAAGTTCGTGGTGGGCGCGGAAGGCACGCTGGTCATCGCCACTCGCGCGCTGGTGGACCTGGTGCCCAAACCCGCCCGGACGGTCTACGCCGTCGGCCACTTCACCGACGCGGCGAGCGCCATCTCGGCCACCACCGACGCGCTGGCCTGCGATCCGCACCAGGTCGAGCTGATGGACCGCACCATCCTGGAGCTGTCCCGGCAGAAGATCGAGTTCGCCGATCTGGGCAACGTGCTCGTCGGCGACCCGGGCGCGCTGCTGTTCGTGTCCTTCACCGGCGACGACGAGGCGCAGCTGATCGCCAAGCTGGACCAGCTCGACCGGCAGTGGCAGCGCAGCGGGCACGGCTACCACACGCTGCGCGCGGTCACCCCGGCCGAGCAGGCGGCGCTGCTGAAGGTCCGCAAGTCCAGCCTGGGCCTGCTGATGGCCGCCGGGGAGGGCACCCGCCGCCCGCTGGCCTTCGTCGAGGACACCGCGGTGGACCCGGTGCACCTGGCCGAGTACACCAAGCGGTTCAAGGAGATCCTCGACGAGCACGGGATGGAGGCCGGGTTCTACGGGCACTGCTCGGTGGGCTGCCTGCACATCCGCCCGTTCGTCGACCTGACCGACCCGGCCGAGGTCGCCAGGATGCGCACCGTCGCGGAGGCGGTCAAGGACCTCGTCGCCGAGTACGGCGGGGTGAACTCCAGCGAGCACGGCGACGGGCTGGCCCGCAGCGAGTTCAACCGGGAGATCTTCGGCGACCAGCTCTACGAGGCGATGCGGGAGGTCAAGCGGCTCTTCGACCCGGGCAACGTGCTGAACCCGGGCAAGATCGTGGACGCGCCGCCGATGACCGAGAACCTCCGCGACCGCGACGCCCTCCCGCCAGCCCCGCCGCTGCGGACCTCGCTGGACTTCGAGGTGGTCGGCGGGATGCGCGGCGCGGCGGACCGCTGCATGAACATCGGCGCCTGCCGGAAGTCGACGGCGGGCGTGATGTGCCCGTCCTACATCGCGACGAAGAGCGAGGAGCACTCCACCCGCGGCCGGGCCAACGCGCTGGTGAAGGCGCTGTCCGAACCGGATCCGCACGCGGCGCTCGGCGACGAGCGCCTGCACGAGATCCTCGACCTCTGCCTGATGTGCAAGGCCTGCAAGAGCGAATGCCCGATGAGCGTGGACATGGCGTCGCTGAAGGCCGAAGCGCTGGCGCACCACCACGAGATCCACGGAACGCCGTTGCGCTCGCGCGCGTTCTCCGCGATCCGCGCGCTCAACCGGCTCGGCTCGGCCACCGCGCCGCTGTCGAACCTGCCGGGCCGGATCGGCCTCCTGCGCCGCCTGCTGGAGCGCGCGCTCGGCATCACCGCGGCCCGGCCGCTGCCGGTGTTCCACCGGGACAACCTGCTGCGCTGGTTCCGGCGGAAGCCCGCCGCCGGCGGATCGCTCGGCGCGGTCACCTGGCTCGCGGACTCCTTCACCACCTACACCGAACCGCACATCGGCCGGGCGGGCATCGAACTGCTGGAGCGGGCCGGCTGGCGGGTCGAGCTGGCCGGCGGCGGTTGCTGCGGCCGGTCGAGCATGTCCAAGGGAATGCTGGAGGACGCGAAGGAGAAGGCCGCCGCGCTGGTCACCTCGCTGCATCGGGACACCACGGCGGATTCGCCGATCGTCGGCTGCGAGCCGTCGTGCGTGCTGATGCTGCGCGAGGAGCACACCGCGCTGCTGCCCGGGGCCGCATCGGTGGCCGACCGGGTCAAGCAGGTCGAGGAGCTGCTCGTCGAAGCGATCGACGCCGGGCGGCTGGTGCTGCGCGCGGATTCCCGGCTCGCCGGGCGGCGCATCGTCTTCCACGGCCACTGCCACCAGAAGGCGGAGGTCGGCACCGCTGCCACGATGGCGCTGCTGCGCCGGATCCCGGGTGCGCAGGTCGTGGAGATCGACGCGGGCTGCTGCGGGATGGCGGGCTCCTTCGGCTTCGAGTCGGAGCACTACGACACCTCCATGGCCGTCGGCGGCGACCGGCTCTTCCCCGCGCTGGCGGCGGAATCCGAGGAAACGATCGTGGCCGCGACGGGGGTTTCGTGCCGCCAGCAGATCTTCCACGGCGCGGGCCGCACCGCCTGGCACCCGGTGGAACTCGTGCGCGAGGCGCTGGCCGGACCGGAGGCGTGATGCGATTGGTCCGCTACCGCCTCGACGGGCAGACCGGCCGCGGCGCTGTCGTCGGGGACCTGGTGCACGAGCTCTCCGACGGCGTCCCGGGACGAGTCGCCGGGACGCTGGGTGACGTTCAGCTGCTCGCGCCGTGCGAGCCGCGCGTGATCGTCTGCGCGGGCAGCAACTACGCCGATCAGATCGCCGAGAAGGGCAGGCCCTGGCCCGAGCAGCCGTCGCTGTTCCTCAAGGCTCCCAACGCGATCGTCGGCCCGGGCGCCGAGATCCTCCGGCCGGCCGAGGTGCGGCGCCTGGAGTACGAGGGCGAGCTGGCCGTGGTCGTCGGCCGCACCGCTCGTGGTGTCCGGGCCGATCGGGCCGCGGACTTCGTGCTCGGCTACACCTGCGCGAACGACGTCACCGCGCACGACTGGCGGGCCGACGGGCAGTGGACGCGGGCGAAGAGCGCGGACACGTTCTGCCCGCTGGGCCCCTGGATCGAGACCGAGCCGCCCGACCCGGCGGCGATGCGGATCACCACCCGGCTGCGCGGGCAGGTCGTCCAGCGTGGATCGGTGGCGGACGTGGTGTTCGGCATCGGTGAGCTGCTGGCCTTCGTCACCCGCTGGATCACCCTCGAACCCGGCGACGTGCTGCTCACCGGCAGCCCCGCCGGGGTGGGACCGATGGTGCCCGGAGACGACGTCGAGGTCGAGATCTCCGGTATCGGCACCTTGCGCAACGTGGTGGCCGAGCGGCCCTGACCGCCGGCGGCGAGCAGAGGAGGTGACGCCCCCGCACGACTCCCCAGCGGGCCTGCTCACCCGCGCGAAGCGGTCGAAGTGCGCACCGGAAGCGGCGCGATCCCCCGCCGCACCAACGAGATCCGCCACCTCAACACACCCCCTGCGAGCACCGTCAGCCTCGAGGAGTGTCGATGTCCCCACAGGTAATCTCGATCATCGGCCTGGTACTGATCTTCGCCCTGGCCACCCTGCGCTCGGTGAACATGGGAGCGGTCGCGTTCCTGGGCGCCTTCCTGCTCGGCACGTTCGTCTTCGGCCAGTCCAGCGATGACCTGTTCGCCGGGTTCCCCGGCGATCTGTTCGTCACGCTGGTCGGCGTCACCCTGCTGTTCGCCATCGCCAAGGCCAACGGCACGGTCGACTGGCTCATCCACAGCGGAGTCCGGGCCGTGCGCGGGCGGATAGCGCTGATCCCGTGGGTGATGTTCGTGATCACCGGCCTGCTGACGATGGTCGGCGCGGTGGTCCCCGGCGCGGTGGCCATGATGGCGCCGATCGGGCTGAACTTCGCCACCCGCTACCGGATCAACCCGCTGCTGATGGGCCTGCTCATCATCAACGGCGCGAGCGCGGGCGGCTTCTCCCCGATCAGCATCTTCGGCAGCATCACCAACGGCGTCGTGGAGCGCAGCGGGCTGCCGGGCGATCCGGTGCTGCTGTGGATCAGCTCGATGCTGTTCAACCTGCTGCTCAGCGTCGCGGTGTTCTACCTGTTCGGCGGCAGGAAGCTGCTGGGCAGACGGGTCGGCACCGAGCCCGGGCAGCCCGGCGAGCCCTCCGGCGGCACGGCCACGGCGACGACCACCCGCACGAGCACCACCTTGAACGCGCAGCGGATCACGACGCTGACCGGGCTCGGCGCGCTCGCGATCGGCGCGCTGGCGCTCGAGTTCGACGTGGGCCTGCTGTCGCTGAGCATCGCCACCGTCATCGTCCTGCTGTGGCCCGAGGTCACCAAGAAGTGCGTGGCCGAGGTCGCCTGGCCGACGGTGCTGCTGGTCTGCGGCGTGGTGACCTACGTGAGCCTGATGGAGAGCGTGGGGACCATCGAGTTCCTGGGCAACGGGGTCGTCGGCATCGGCGTTCCGCTGCTGGCCGCGTTCGTCATCTGCCTCATCGGCGGCGGCGTGTCCGCGTTCGCCTCGACCACCGGCATCCTCGGCGCGCTGATCCCGCTCGCGGTGCCGTTCCTGCAGACCGGTCAGGTCGGCGCGGTCGGGCTGATCATCGCGCTGGCGATCTCCTCGTCGGTGGTGGACTCCTCGCCGTTCTCCACCAGCGGCGCGCTGGTCGTCGCCAACGCCCCGGAGGAGCAGCGCGACGCCACGTTCAAGGGCCTGATGGCCTGGGGCATGAGCATGATCGCGGTTGCGCCGGTGCTGACGTGTGCGATCTTCGTCCTGCCCGGATGGCTCTGACCGCTCGCCGCGTGCCGGCCACGGCCGTGGGGCTGTGGCCGGCGGCCACGACGCGCGCGGGGCAGCCGTGCGGGCGAAGCTGGATCCGTCGCCGGACGAGGAGGAGCGGAAGATGGCGGAAACGATCGCGGGCGTGGAGATCCCGGACAGCCGGCTGGCCCGGGAGGCCACCGAGCTGGTGCGCGAGGCCGCACCCGGGCTGCTGTTCGACCACTCCCGGCGGGTGTACCTCTGGGGCACGCTGCGCGGGCGCGAGCAGGGACTGCGGTTCGATGCCGAACTGCTCTACGTGGGCGCCATGTTCCACGACCTGGGCCTGACCGAGCGGTACCGCCGCACCGACCAGCGCTTCGAGATCGACGGCGCCGACGAGGCCCGCGAGTTCCTGCGCGCGCACGGCATCACCGGCGAGCCCGCCGAGCGGGTGTGGACGGCCATCGCCCTGCACACCACGCCGGAGATCCCGCTGCACATGGCACCGGAGATCGCGCTGGTCACCCGCGGTGTCGAACTGGACGTCCTGGGCATCGGCTACCACGCCGTCACCGAGGAGCAGCGCGCCGCCGTGGTCGCGGCGCATCCCCGGCCGGACTTCAAGAACCGGATCCTCGCGGCGTTCACCGACGGCATCGCCGACCGCCCGGAGACGACCTTCGGCAACGTCAAGGCCGACGTCCTCGCCCACTGCGTCCCCGGCTTCGTGCGCGGCGACTTCGTCGAGGTGATCAAGAACTCCGCGTGGCCGGAGTGACCATCCGAAGTGGACTGCGAAGGTTCATCCGATCCGCTGACCCCGAGAGCGCCGGAAACCGCGTTCCAGCTGCTCAGAAGCCGATACGGAGCGTGATGCGGGCAGCGGGCGGAGACACGTGACGGCTGCGTGACGTGGTGGTGACGGGCGCTGTGGCGTACTCGACGGCAGCGGTTCGTGCCGCTGCTTGCAATGAAGTGAACGCGAACTAGGGGGAACCATGTTCGAACAGGTCTCGGTGGAGCTGCTGCCGGAGCGCAAGGCGCTGGGCGGTGGCTGGTGGGGCGGCTTCGGCGACATCGACCAGGACATCGACCTGGATCAGGACGTCGACGTCGACGTCGACAACGACTCCTGCTTCGGCGATGTCGACGTGACCGCCTTCAACAACGCCAGCATCGACCAGAACGCCCGCTGACCGACGTCTGGTCTCCTGGCCGCCCACCGCAGCTGCGCGCGGTGGGCGGCCAGTTCATGCTCCGACGCCTACGAACTGGCCAGGACGGCCAGGGCGTCGAGCTGAGCGGGGTCTTCGAGGGCTGATCCGACCGCGACCACGCGGGCTCCCGCGGCGAGGAAGTCACCGGCGTTGGCGGCGTTGATCCCGCCCGTCGCGACGAACGCGACGTCCGGGAACGGGCCGTGCTGAGCCGTGATCCACGCCGGACCGAGCTGAGCCGCGGGGAACGCTTTGAGCCAGCGGTGACCGTTGCGCACAGCACTGGTGATCTCGCTCGCGGTCGCCACCCCGGGCAGGTGCGCGAGCCCGCGCCGAGCGGCGGCTTCGGCGATTTCCGGGTCGTAGCCGGGAGAAACGGTGAACGCGGCACCTGCCGAAGCCACGTCGTCGACCTGTTCGGGAGTGATGACGGTTCCCGCTCCGACCGGGCGCCCCGCTTCGCGGCCCGCGGCGATCGCAGCGCGCAGCGCGGGCAGGTGCTCGGCGGTCATGACCGGCACCTCGACCAGTTCGATGCCCACCTCCCAGGCCCGCAGGCACAGCTCGACGGTCCGCTCCGGCGGGTATCCGCGCAGGATCGCCATCACCGGAATCCGGGAGTACCGCTGGAAGAACTCCGCAGCCGTCATCGCGCGCCCTCCGCCCGTCGCCGTTTCCGGCCGCCATGCTACGTCGCCCGAACCGCCGCTCCCGCGGGCAGGCAGCGATCGCGCCGCACCCTGGTGGATCTCGCCGCAGGGGTGTACAAGATCTGAACAGTTAGCGGCGAGTGGTTCGGTCCACGCTCGGCTCGCGTGAAATCTCATCCGGCGACGCGACGGGAGACGGCATGTCACAGCCAGGGACGGGAGCCCCAGCGGCAGGCATGGGCCGGCGGAAGTTCCTCGGCTACCTGATCGGCGGCACCGGGCTGGTCGCCGCCGCGAACGTGGGCCTGCTCGGCTCGCTGGGAGAGGCGAACGCGCTCACCGCGCCGGTGCCCGCAGATCTGCTGGACCTCAACGACGTGCTCACCGAGGCCGCGCTGCCGACCTCGCAGCTGATCAAGGTCGAGGTGCACGAGGACGGCACGGCGTCCTTCGAGTTGCCCCGCGCCGAAGTGGGCCAGGGCATCACCACCTCCATCGCGATGATCATCGCCGAGGAGCTGGAGCTGCCGCTGGAGAAGGTGCGCGTCACGCTGGCGCCCGCGCGGCCGGAGCTGCTGTTCAACCAGCTCACCGGCGGGTCGAACACCATCTTCGCGATGTACACGCCGGTCCGGGTGGCCGCCGCGCTGGCCAAGCAGGCGCTGCTGGAGGCCGCCGCCGTGCTGCTCGGCGACACCATCGGCAGCCTCACCGCCAAGGCCGGTGAGATCATCGGCAGCACCGGCCGGGTGCTGCCCTACGGCGAACTCGTGCCGAAGGCCGCGGTGCCGGCGACCACCGCCCGCGAGGTGGAGCTCAAGCCGGAGTCGGAGTTCCGCGTGGTCGGCACCCCGCAGAACCGCAAGGACGCCTACGCCGCGGTGACCGGGCAGAAGCAGTTCGCGATGGACCTGGAGGTCGAGGGCGCGCTGCCCGCGATGGTCTGCCGCCCGCCGACGATCGGCGGCAGCGCCGCGAGCGTGCTGAACTCCGCCGAGGTCAAGGCGATGAACGGGGTCACGCACGTCGAGATCGTGCCCAGCGGTGTCGCCGTCCGGGCGCACACCTTCGGCCAGTGCATCGACGCCATCCGCGCGCTGCGGGTGCAGTGGAAGCCCGGCACGGCCGAGGGCGCATCCGACGACTCGATCCGGGCGGAGATCAAGTCGGCGGAGCTGCCGATGGTGGTGCCGCACCTGCCGGCGCTGGCCGAGACGATGGACTTCGACTTCACCTTCTACTTCCGCAGCGGTTCACCGCTGGAGCCCAACTCCGCCGTCGCCGACGTGCGCGAGGACCGCGCCACCATCTGGGCCTCGGCGAAGTCGCCGATCGCGGCCAAGCAGGAGATCGCCGCGACGCTGGGCATCCCGAGCGGCAAGGTGACGTTCAACGTCGTCGAGGGCGGCGGTTCCTTCGGTCGCAAGCTGTTCTTCGACGGCGCGCTGGAGGCGGCGATCGTCTCGCGCGCGTGCCGGGCACCGGTCCGGCTGATGTGGCACCGCGCCGACGAGCCCCGGCAGGGGCGGTCGCACCCGATGGTGACGGCCCGGATCCGCGTCGCGCACCTCGGCGACCAGGTGCTCGGCTTCGAGCACCGGCACACCGGGGTGGCCGTCGACTTCACCCACGGGCTCGGCGAGGCGATCACCGCCACCGCCGGGAAGCTGCCGATCGCGGGCAACCTCAGCCTGGCCGAGACGATCTTCGAGACCACCCAGTTCATGCCCTACGACTTCGGCGTCATCAACCAGAAGCTGATGGAGACCGGCGCGCACGACCGGTTCCCGACCAGCGCGGTCCGCAACGTCTACTCCCCCGACGTCCGCGCCGCCAACGAGCTGGTGGTCGACCAGATCGCGAAGAAGCTGGGCAAGGACCCCTACGAGTTCCGGTTGGCCTACCTGCGCAAGGAGCGGGTCAAGCGGGTGCTGCAGAAGGTCGCCGAAGCCGGTGAGTGGGGCAGGTCGATGCCACCCGGCACGGCGCAGGGCATCGCGATCCACGAGGAGTACAAGGGCGTGTCGGCCTGCCTGGTGGAGATCGACTGCCGCCCGGAGACGGTCAACCGCCAGGTGCGCGACGCGGTGACCGGCCCGCTGGTCACCAAAGTCACCTTCGCCATCGACCCCGGCCTGGTCATCAACCCCAGGGGCGTCGAAGCGCAGATGCAGGGCGGCATCAGCGACGGCATCGCGCTGGCGCTGACCAACTCCAGCCACCTCGCCGACGGCCGCTTCCTCGAAGCCAGCTGGGACAACTCCGCCTACACGCGGCAGTGGAACACCCCGCGCGAGATGCGGGTCTTCGTGATGCCGAGCGACAACCCGCCCGGTGGCGCAGGCGAGGCGGGGGTCGCCTCCGCGTTCGCCGCGACGGCCTGCGCCTACACCAGGGCGGTCGGCAAGCTGCCGCAGTACTTCCCGATCAACCACCACGACCCGCTGCACTTCGAGCCGAAGTCGTTCATCCCGCCGGTGCCCGCCTCGCCGACCGACGGCCTGGACCACACCTACTGAGCCCGGCCGCCACGCACCCCGGGGTCGAATCCCCCATCCAGTCCAGGAGGTTCCGGCTGATGCCCACCCACACCTTCAAGGTCAACGGCGAGACGGTCACGGTCGAGGCCGACGACCGGGAGCGGCTGCTCTGGGTCCTGCGCGACCTGCTCGGCATCCGCGGTCCCAAGTACGGCTGCGGCATCAACGTCTGCAAGGCGTGCACGTCGCACATCAACGGCAAGGCGTTCAACCCCTGCGCGGTCCCGGTCGGAGAGCTCTCCGCCGACGACGAGGTGACCACGATCGAGGGCCTGCCGGCGACGGTCGGCCGCGAGCTGCACCCGATGCAGGAGGCGTGGCTCGAGCACGACGTCGCGCAGTGCGGTTACTGCCAGCCCGGTCAGATCATGGCGGCGGTGGCCAAGGTGAACCAGGCCCGCCGGGAGGGCCGCGAGATCGACGACGCGCTGCTGGACGAGATCCGCAACGTCTGCCGGTGCGGCACCTACTACCGGATCCGCGAGGCGATCAAGACCGGCGCCGAGCGGATGTGACGACGGCGCGGACTTCCCCACCCGGCCCCTCGTCGGGCGGGGAAGTCCGGCGTCTCAACGGTTTCCGGCGAACTCGGGGTTGTTCTCCGCGGGCAGCGCCAGCGCGGGCAGCGCCGCCCGGATCTGCTCGCGGTCGGGCTCCAGCCACGGCGGCAGCTTCAGCGCACGCCCCAGCTCCAGCAGCGGTTCGTCCACGCCGAACCCGGGCTCGTCGGTGGCGATCTCCTGCAGCACGCCGCCGGGTTCGCGGAAGTAGATCGAGCGGAAGTACTGGCGGTCCAGGATGGACGTGACGTCGTAGCCCTTGTCCTCGAGCTCGTCGTGCCAGGACTGCTGGGTGGCGTCGTCGGGAACGCGCCAGGCCACGTGGTGCACCGTGCCGCCGGCGACCACACCGCGCGGGGCGTCCGGCTCGACCTGCACGTCGACCAGCGCGCCCGGGCCGCCATCACCCGCGGCGAAGCGCAAGCGGTTGCCGTCCTGGTGCAGGAACCGCAGTCCCAGATCGTCGACGAGCGTCGCGGCTGTGTCGGCTTCCTGCGCGACGGTCATCGTCACCGAGTGCAGGCCCCGGATGGCGTGCTCGCCCGGAACCAGCGCGGTGTCCCACGGATCTCGCGGGTCGCCCTGCGGGTGCGCCACCAGTGCGATGCCCAGCCCGTCGGGGTCCCGGAAGGCGAGCCGGTCCTCCTCGTCGGAGGTCGTGATCCGGCTGGTCGGCACACCGGCTGCCGCGAGGTGCTGCTGCCACCAGCCGATCGAGTTCGCCGGGACCGAGAACGCGGTCGTCGTCGCCTGACCGGCGCCCTGGCGGCCGTCCTCGACGCCGTCCCACGGGAAGAAGGTCATCAGCGTGCCCGGCCGGCCCTCGGCGTCGCCGTAGTACAGGTGGTAGGTACCCGTGTCGTCGAAGTTCACCGTCGTCTTGACCAGGCGCAGCCCCAGGGTGCGCAGGTAGAAGTCGGCGTTGCGCTGCGGGTTCCCGCCGATGGCCGTGACGTGGTGCAAGCCGGTTGTGCTGATCGACATGACCGCCTCCTGCGGTTGACGGGGCTGTGCTGCGCGGGGGCTCCGGCCGGGCATCCGGTCGCGCCACCGAATGCCCGGCCGGAGTCGGTCAGGCGCGGCCGTTCTTGAGCGCCTGGGCCACGCCCACCACGCGGCGGGCCTGCACGGCCGCGGCCGCGCGCGTGGTGTCGTCCACCTTGTTCGCGCCCTGCGCGTCGACGTGGCTGGTGCCGTACGGGTTGCCGTCGGCGAACTTCGCGCCGTCGGTGTAGCCCGGCGCCACCACGATGCCGCCGAAGTGGTGGAAGGTGTTGTACAGCGCCAGCAGCGTCGACTCCTGACCGCCGTGCGTGGTGGAGGTCGAGGTGAACCCGCTGTAGACCTTGTCCGCCAGCAGGCCCTGCGCCCACTGGCCGCCCAGGGTGTCGATGAACTGCTTGAGCTGCGAGGAGATGTTGCCGAACCGGGTCGGCGAGCCGAACAGCACGGCGTCGGCCCACACCACGTCGTCGGGGGTGGCCTCCGGCACCGAGCTGGTGGCATCCACGTTGGCCCGCCACGCCGGGTTGCTGTCGATCGCCGCATCCGGCGCCAGCTCGGCGACGCGGCGCAGCCGGACCTCCGCGCCCGCGGCCTCCGCTTCGGCGGCCAGCGTGTTCGCGATCTCGGTGCCGGTACCCGTCGACGAGTAGTAGATGATGCTCAGCTTCACGTTGCCCACGGCTGATGACTCCTGTTCGCGAGGGCGGGCGGCGAAACACCCCCACCAAAATCTCTTACGCGGAAGACGCTACCTCCACCTTCTCTTCCGCGCAAGATTCCAACCGTGCAGAGTTGGCTGAGACGTGAGTCACCCGCGTCGATGTCACGGGACGCCGCGCAATTCCGTCTCGGGTGGTGACAGCACTTCGACACCGAGGAGCACACCGTGGACGCACGACTGGACTACCGGGCGGCGGGCCCGATCACCGGGAAGGTCGTCAAGTACGTCATGTCGGCCGGGCAGGCGCTGAAGGAGTCACCGCTGCCCGCCGAGACCAAGCAGCTGGTGGCGCTGCGGGTCAGCCAGATCAACGGCTGCGCCGTCTGCATCGACATGCACACCAAGGACGCCACCGCCGACGGCATGAGCGCGGTGCGGCTGAACCTGGTCGCGGCGTGGCGGGAGGCCACGGTCTTCACCGGGGCCGAGCGCGCCGCGCTGGAGCTGGCGGAGGAGGCCACCCGGGTCGCGGACGCGGCCGGTGGCGTCGGCGACGAGGTGTGGGCGCGCGCCGCCGAGCACTACGACGAGGAGCAGCTGGCCGCCCTGGTCATCCTGGTCTCCTTCATGAACATGGTGAACCGCTTCAACATCATCACCCAGCAGCCGGCCGGTTCCTACGAACCCGGCCAGTTCGGCTGAGCCCTGCGGGAGTTCGTCCGCCTGCTCCGCGATTTCCATTGAAGTTTTTCCATCCTCGTTCTGCGTGGCGGTGCGGGTGGCGGAACCTCAGACGCCGTCTGGTCTCCGGGATCCCGTTCTGATGTATGTCCGATACACGGCGAACGGGCTGTCCTCGCCAGACGACGTCTGAGAACCCGCGGCGGTGCAAGTGCCGTAGGTGGGTTATGCGCCTGCGGCGCATGCGACACCTTCCGCGCGGTGCCGGTCAGGCCTCGCGGCTACCGCTCCGGAACAAGATGAAAAACGCTCAATTGAAATCGGACATCCGATTTCCATTGAAATCGCGGAAGTTCTCCACATCCGTCGGTGTGTCGGCGCGCGACACGCCGACGGTGCGCAACTTCAATTGAAGTCGAAGGCCTGATTTCCATTGAAATCGCGGAGTTCGCCCGCGCCGGCGGCGAGACCTGGGGGTCTCCGGCGTCGTGGGCGATGATCCAGCAGTACCGAGGAACGGAGTCGTGGTGGACAAGATCGCGGAGTTCGAGGAGCTGCGGCCGCTGCTCTTCTCGATCGCCTACCGGATCCTGGGCAGCGTGGGCGAGGCGGAGGACGCGGTGCAGGAGACGTGGCTGCGCTTCGACGGCTCGTCGACCCGGCCCGCCTCGACCAAGGCGTTCCTGTCGGCGACGGTCACCCGGATCTCCATCGACGTGCTGCGCTCCGCGCGGGTGCGTCGGGAGGAGTACGTCGGGCCGTGGTTCCCGGAGCCGCTGCTCAGCGATCCGTACCAGGACCCGGACCGGTCGGCGGAGCTGGCCGATTCGGTGTCGATGGCGGCGCTGCTGCTGCTGGAACGGCTCAGCCCGCTGGAGCGTGCGGTGTTCGTGCTGCGGGAGGTGTTCGCCTTCGGGTTCGACGAGATCGCCGAAGCGGTCGGGCGCTCGGAGGCGGCGTGCCGGCAGCTGGTGGTGCGGGCCCGGCGGCACATGCAGGACGGCAGGCCCCGGTTCGCCGCGGACCGCCGCCAGCGCCAGGAGCTGGCGACGCGGTTCTTCGGCGCGCTGCGCAACGGCGACGTGGGCGAGCTGCGGGAGCTGCTGGCCGCCGACGTGCAGCTGATCGGCGACGGCGGCGGCAAGGCCCCGCAGCTGGCCACCACCATCGCCGGTGCGGCGAAGGTGGCCCGGCTGCTGGGCGCGAACTTCCCCCGGCTGTTCCGGATCGACGTGACCTTCGAGCAGCGCGAGATCAACGGCCAGCCCGGCGCCGTTTTCCGCGACCGGGCCGGGAAGGTGCTCAACGCCGTGGTGCTGGACGTGCTCGACGGCAGGATCCAGACGATCCGCGGCGTGCTCAACCCGGACAAGCTGGACCACATCGGACCGGTCGCCGACGCCTGGGCGCTCAACCGGGAACTGCGGCAGTCCCTTCCGGACTGACCGCAGGAGCCCGTGAGCATCCCCGGCCAGAGGTGCTCACGGGCGCCGCTGGTCAGTTGCGCTTCTGCGCGGCGATCTCCTGGAGCCTGGCGAAGGCCGCGGACCGGCGCGGTTCTTCCGGTCGCACGAACGGCTGCGTCTCCTCCATGATCTGCGGGCCGCCCAGGCGCGCGACGCGGTCGTGGTCGATCCGGCGGTACGGCTGCACGAGCTGCAACCCGGCCGGGCGGCCGAGTTCGCAGACCTCGATGAACACCGCGCCTTCTTCGTCCGCGTCGTCCGGGAAGTCGCCGCCCCAGACCAGCGCGGCGCAGCGGACCACCGCCGGATCCAGCGACGCGAGCTGCTCGTGGCCGAAGTCCAGTCCGCCGCCCACCGTGGGGTTCTGCTCGTCGTCGACCAGGCGCCACACGTCGCGCGTGCCGTCCAGGCCCTCGACGGCGGCGAACGGGACCATGATGATCGCTTCCGGCTCGACGTCCTGGATGCCGACCTCGATCGTGTCGAGCATGAACTTCTTGGCTTCCGGGCCGAGGTTGGGGTACTCGACCGGCTTGCGGTCCGCCGACACCAGCGGTTCCCGCTCGTCGTCGAGCAGCATCGGGTTGCCGATCAGCGCGACCTCGTCGCCGCGCCGCTCGTAGCGCTGGCACATCAGCACGCCGACCGGGCGGCCCAGCTGGTAGCCCTCGACGAACACCGCCTCGGTCCGGTCGCCGTCACCGGTGAAGTAGCCGTCGTAGATCAGCGTCACGCAGTGGGCGTCCTCGTCGAGGTCGCGGAGCTTCTCGCGGCCGAGGGCCACGCTCTGCTCCTGCGTCCACGGTTCGTCATCGTCGCCGATGAGCTTCAGGATGTGCTTCGAGCCGTCCTCGCCGAGGATCAGCGCGAGCGGGACGAAACCGTCCGCGTCGAACTTCGCGTAGTCCACGCCGAGATCGACGGCCTCGAAGAGGAACGCGATGGACCGGTCGTCGAGACCGTCCAGAGTGGGGCAGCCGGGCCGGGTCATGCGGTCACCTCCGGCCTTCGCGCAGGCGTAATCGGGTTCGCACCGCGCAGCGGTGAGCTTCGTTGATCAACATGCCCGCCACGCTAGCAACACCCGGCCGCCCCGAAGGGCGTTTTCGCGCGAAGCTCCGGGACGCCGACCGTCCGCAGCAGACGGTCGCAGCCGAACTCCGTTGTCCCGCAGCGGATCAGGCACCGGCGCGGATCGCCAGCACGATCTCGGACTCGTCGTGCGGCAGGTAGTGGACGTCGATCACCGCGCCCGGCTGGGTCTTCGGCAGGAACTCGGGTGCCAGCGCCTTCTCCTGCACGACGTCGAAGGCGGTGCCGTCGGCGCGGGTCACCCGCAGCTCGATGCGGATCACCGCGCGGTCGTGGCGGATCTCCCCCGTCGGCTGCGCGGACAGCACCACGGCGCGCCCCCGCACGCCGCGCTCGGCGATGTCCAGCTGGCGCGCGGTCATCTCGCCCGTGGCGACCCGGATCCGGTTGAACGCGGCCTGGAGTTCCCGCGGTGAGACGTCGGTGGCGAGCACGACCTTGCCGTCGGCCGACTCCGGCAGGTACCGCACCGGCATCCTGGCACCGGCCCGGACCGCGCCGGCCTCGTGGACCGGGACGATCTGGCGGGCCGAAGCGCGGAAGGTCGTGCCGTCCTCGGTGTCGACGTCCAGCTCGAACTCCAGCTGCGGCTGGTCGTTGACCTGCAGTCCGGTCGGGCGGACCGACACCACGGTGCCGATCCCGATCGGCGCGCCCCGGAACCGCTCGGCCTTCACCCCGCCGCTCAGCGAGCGATCCATCGAGAACAGCACCGGGACGATGATCACCAGCATGATCGGCCCGGTGATGCCGACGCCCACCGGTTCGCCCGTCGTGCTCAGCGACACGATCCACTTCGCCGTGAGACCGACGCTCAGCGCCAGCACTCCCCACTTGACGATCTTGAGGATGCCCATGTCAGCAACCCTTCCGCTCCAGCGACTCGGACGACGACGAGCCTGCTGCGCCGATGTCGTCTACCGATCACAGCAATGCGTGCGGAGGAGGCGCGGATCACGCCGCGCGCCCGGCGTCGAAGATGAAAAATCTTCACTAGACTGACCGGGTGAGCACACACGCGACGGAAGCGGCGGGACCAGCGGTTTCGGCACCTCGCGACCGGGTCGTCGCCGCCGCGTGGGCCGAACTGGGGCCGGGTGTGGCAGCGCTGAGCAACGCCAGCGGGCGGCCGCTGGCCCGCACCGTGAAGCTCATCCTCGATCCGCTGGTCCTGCGCCCCGCCCAGAACCCGCACCTCGGCGGCGGCCGGATCGACCAGGCCGACACCGCCGAGCTGCGGCAGCGCATCCTCGACGCGGCTGCCGACCTGACCGCCACGGCGGCCTGGTTCGCCGCGTTGAAGCGCGCGCGCCGCGCCGCCCGGATCACCGGGGGAAACCCGCAGGACCTCTACTTCCAGCGCTGCTTCGAACTCGCCCGCACGCACGGCGCTCCCGGTGCCGACGCCGGGCAGGTCGCGCTGGAGGTGGTCCAGGAGATCCGCGACGCGACCGGGGACATGACCGTCGCGCAGCTGCGCCGCCACATGACCGACCAGGTCGACGCGCTGACCGCCCTGCTGGAGGCCGCGTGGCGCGAGGTGCCGAACCCGGAGCCCGGCGAGCCCGCCTCCGTCGAGGACTTCCTCGACAGCTGCGGCCAGGGCGACGCCGACGGCGATGCGTTCGACCGGCTGCTGGAGACCGCTGCGGGCACTCGGGCGTCCGCCGGGCTCGGCGTGCGCGGAGCCGCCCGGGACCACGGGCTGACCGATCTGCCGCTGCCCGAACCACCGCGCCTGGGCGACAACGCGTCGAAGAACCGGCTCCCCAAGCCCTTCGACCGCTCCATCTTCGAGCGGCTGTTCGCGGCGTTCACCAGCAGTTTCCACCGCGAGAGCATGGATTCCGTGCCCGGCCTGGTCCGCGCCGAGATCACCCGGTCCGCGCTCCCCTGGCAGCTGGGCGAGGAGCGGAGCCGCCTCACCGTGCTGCTCGGCCGCGAGGCCAGCGGCGGACTCACCGGCGGGCCGCAGCCGACCGCCGCGCACCGGCGGCTGGGCTCGCGCTGGGAGCGGGAGGCCTACGTGCGGCGGGTGCTGCGGCTGCCCGGCGCAGCCAGCGGCGTGCCCGAGGACCTGCGCTCCGACGTCGTCACCGTGCGCCAGGCCTACCTGCGCAGGCTGTGGGTGCGGGTGCACGGTCGCGAGCTGCGCGGTGAGCGGCTGGAACCGCACGAGGTGTGGGACCTGCTCGACGGGGTGCTGCGGTCGGTCATCATGGACCACCGGCAGCGGCTGAAGCAGTCGCTCACCCGGGAAACGGCGGGGGCGGCATGATCCGGATCGAGATCAGCGGCGACCGGGCACTGCTCACCGGCGCGGAGGCCACCGGCTGGCCGGAACCGGCCACGACCGGGCTCGTCGAGGCGCGCGGCGCGCTGCTGAGCTGGGACGTCACCTCCAACGCCGCGTTCCCGCACGCGCAGGTCCACGACCCGGACGCGGCTGCCGGGTGGCTCTGGGAGATCTACGGCGACGACATCGCGGACGCCGTGCTCGCCAACGCCCCGGCGAAGGTCGCGCTGCCTCCGGAACGTCCCGAACTGCTGCCTGCCGCGCTCCGGCTGGCCCGGCTGAACTGGGCGGCGGCGTGGTGGCCCGCGTCCGCGCAGGCGGCGATCCCTGCACTGTCCCAGGAGCTTCTCGCGGCGGAAACGGCGGTGGCCACCGCAGCGCTGGAGCACCTGCTCGACGATGAGGACTGCGTCGAGCGGGCACTCGACGCGGCGTCGCTGACGGCGGTGGAAGCGCTCGCTGAGCACGCCGCGTTCGCGGCCAGTGCGATCGAGCTGGCCGAGGAGCTGCGCTCGCTCGCCGAGGACTACGGCGTCGAGCTCGACGCGGCACGGGTGTCCGGTCAGGCCGGCTGGGCGCTGGCGGCCGGTGGCACCCACCAGGCCGCCGCCACCGGAACCAGCTCGCTGAACTGGGCGGACGTCCCCGCGCAGACGCTCGACGCGATGGGCGGCGCCGGGTGGTCGATCGGCCGCCGGGGCGACGAGACGGTGCTGTCGGTGTCCGTTCCGGCCGCACCGGCGGTCGAGTTCCCGCACCACGAGCCGCCGCTCACGCCTGTCCTGCTCGCCCGCTTCGGCCCGGCCCGGCTCGGCGTGGAAGTTCCCCTGCGGCGGGTGGAGAACCGGTTCACCGGTGAGGCGGTGCTGCCGGTGACCGCACTCCTGCTGCCCACCGCCGAACGAACGCTGTCGGTGCGTGACACGCGGATCACCGCGGAACCGTCCGCCGTCCTCGCTCCGGCCGAGGACGTCCGCGCCGCCGTGATCGACCACGCGCGGAGCAGGCTCGCGGATGCCACCGCTTCGCTGGCCGAGCAGGCCGCCGCGCACGCCGGAGGTATCTCGTGAGCGGACTGGATCTCCAGGGGCCGCTGCCGACCGGAGAACGCTGGAAGTCCGTTCGCGACAACAACAACGAGGGTGCGCAGCTCCTGCGCGCCGGGCAGATCGCGCGGAGCGCTGAGCTCTTCGAGCAGGCCATCGCGCTCACTCGCGTCGCGGACGTCGACGCCGAGGGCCTCGACCTGCGCTGCCGCGCCCTGTCGAACCTCGCCGCGGCCCGCGAGCTGAGCGGTGATCTCGGCGGCGCGATCGCCGGGATCGAGGAGGCGATCGGCACCGGTCAGCGGGTGCTGGCCGAGATCGGCGACCGCCGCGGCACCCGCTCCGCGGTGCTGAGCGGACATCTCTCCCGGGCGCAAACGCTCATCCTGCTCGGCCGGCTGGACGAGGCGCTGGAGTCCGCCGACCGGGCCGCCGCGCTCCTCTCCGGCACCGACAGCGAACTTCTCCGGTTCACCCTGCACAACGTGCGCTGCGGCATCTTCCTCGAAGCCGGGCGACTGCCCGAAGCCGAGCAGGAGGGCGAGCTCGCCCTCGAAGTCGCCCTGGCGAGCCACCCGGAGCTGTCGGCCTCGGTCTACCCGAACCTCGCCGGAATCGCCCAGCTGACCGGTGATGACGCCACCGCGCAGGACTACCTCGCGCTGGCCGAGCAGATCAACCGGCTCGCCGGCGACGCGACGAGCCGCCAGCACGCCGTGGAGAACCTGGCCCGGACATCGTTGCAGACCGGGCGGCTGGAAGAGGCGCGGCGCGGTTTCGGGACGGCGGAGGCGCTCGCCGTCGAGGCCGGTCTTCCGACCCGGGCCGCCGCCAGCCGCTGCGGGGTCGCCGCGGTGCACCTGCGCAGCGGACGGCCGGAGGAAGCGGCGGAAGCTCTGCGGGAGGCGATCAGGCGATTCCCGGCCGGTGGCGCGCATTTGGAGCGGCTCCAGGCCTGGGGACTCCTCGGCGACGCCGAATCGGCGCGGATGGACTTCGCCGCCGCCGAAGACGCCTACATCAAGGCCCGCGAGCACGCGCTCACCACGCAAGACCGGTGCCGCATCGACGTCCGCCGCGCGGAGATGCACGCGGAATGGGCGGCGGCATCGCCGGACGACCGAGCGGCGCTGCTGGGCTGGGCGCTGGACCTCGCAGTCGTCGCGCACCTGGCCACCGAGGCGCTGCGCGAGACGTTCCCGCCGGGCGCGACGCGGGAGCGGTGGGTCGGCTCCGTCGCCGCGCCGGCTCGCGAACTCGCGTTCCGGCTGGCCGCGGTGCTGCGCGACACCCGGCTGCTGCTGGCGCTGACGGAGAACGCTTCAGCGGCGGTCACCTTCCACTCCCCCACGACCGCCGCGGTTTCCCCGTGGGAGGCCGAGATCGAGCCGCCCGCACCCACCGGTTCGGAGATCGAGCTGCCCGCCGCGGCAGCCGGGCTGCTCACCGGTTCGACGCAGACGCCCGTGCGGTTCCAGCCGCCACCGCGGGTGCTCTCCTGCCCGGGAGCGGAAGTGCTGCTCGCGGAGTGGTTCGACCGCGCCGAGCAGCGGTACGGCATCCGCGTCCGGTCCGAGGAGGCCGTGGCGGGATGGTGAATCGGCCAGCGGTACCGGACGGCAGCGAAGTGCTGACCGGCCTGGAGGCCGACACCCGGCCGGTCGCACGACTGACCTATGTGGACGCCGACGAGCTCTACCTGAGCTGGGTGTGGGACCACGCTCCGGCGCATCCCCGGATGGTCGTGCTGCCGCGCGCGCACATCGCCCCCGGCCTGGACCAGCTCCGCGCCGCCCTGCCCTCGCCGCTGCCGTCCGAAACCGGCCTCCAAGCGCTCGAAAGGGCACTCGGCGGCGGTGACTTCACCGACCCGGCTCGCGAACAGCGACTCGCCACCGCGTTGACCTCGTGCGTCATCCCGCAGCGGCTCGGTCTGGAGCTCAACGCGCTGGAGGCCTGCGGCTTGCGCCCGCACCTGCGCATCCAGCCCTCGCCGTCCATCGCGCAGCTGCCGTGGGAGCTGCTGGGCACTTCGGGCACCGACCGCTTGATCGACATGGTCGACGTTTCCACGCTGCTGCCCGCATCGCTGCGCAACGGGACCGGAAGAGCGGTCTCGGCGTGGGATCCGCGCGGCGCGGTGGTCACGGCGCTCGATCCCGCGGTGCCGGGCTTCGCCGCAACCTCCGAGCTGGGCAGCGTGCTCGGCCCCGTCGAGCCGGGATCGCCGCTCGCCGAGATGGTCGCGGCGCTCGGCGACAGGGCCCGACCTGGAGGAAAATCCTTCCGCCGCAACGACTTCGGCCGTGACCGGTTGGCGGCCGAGTTGGCCGGAGCGTCGCGCTTCCTCTACGTCGGCCACGTGACCGCTTCGACGCACGCCCTCGATTCCCGGATGCACCTCTCCGACGGAGCCGGAACCACCGGTCACGCCGAGCCGGTCAACGGGCACCGCCCGTTCACCGCGGCCGACGTCGTCCTCGGCCACGGATCGGCGAAACCGCTGCGCGCGCCCAACCGGGTCGCTCTCGTCGCGTGCGAGTCCGGCGGTGACCTGCGCTTCGCCGAACCGACCGGCCTGGTCGCCGCGTTCACGCACCGCGGAGCGGAGTACGTCACCGCGACACGCTGGACCCTGCCCACCGAAGCCGGCCTGCGGCGCTACGTCCCGGGGCTCGGTGATCGCGCGGAGGGCGTGCTGGCCGAGGCGATCCTCGCGGTGAACGCCGCGCACGAGTCGACGGACCCGGTCGCCGCGCTCAGCGCGTGGCAGCGCGCGCAAGCCCACCGGTGGATCGAGACCGGTGATCCCCGCTGCACACCGCTGATCTGGGCGGCCTTCCACACCGCCTGGTCACCGCCACCGCCCGAAGTGGACCTCCGGTGGCGCTGACGCGTCTCGGCCGCCCACCGCACGCAGCCGTGGTGGGCGGCCGAGAACGTCCGGGTATAGGTCAGTGGGCGTCCTGGTCGATGTTGGCGTTGTTGAAGGCGGTCACGTCGACATCGCCGAAGCAGGAGTCGTTGCCGACGTCGACATCGACGTCCTGATCCAGGTCGATGTCCTGGTCGATGTCGCCGAAGCCGCCCCACCAGCCGCCGCCCAGCGCCTTGCGCTCCGGCAGCAGCTCCACCGAGACCTGTTCGAACATGGTTCCCCCTAGTTCGCGTTCACGAGAAATTCCGATCAGCGGCTCCAACCGCCGCCCCCGAGTACGCCAGAGCACCGTCACCGCCCCGTCACACCACCGTCACACCCACCCGCCGACCACTGGCCGAAACCCGCCGGCACACTCCGTGTTCACCTCCCCACCAGGTGAAACACGGGTTTGAAACCGGCCGGGTAGGTGGACCGGATGAACCCGCAGACGCCTCACGCACGCAGCGCAGCAACCCGGCCACGGGAAGTCAACGTTGCGCTGGAGAAGCGACTCCGGTGAGCTGATGACCCCGTTGAACCGGGGAACGTTCCAGGTAGAAAGGCCTCCCGTGTCCGTTGCAGCCCATCCTGCCCAGAAACGCATTCTCGCCGTGCTGGTGACCGCGCAGATACTCAGCGGGGCCGGCCTCGCCGCGGGCATCACCGTGGGCGCGCTGCTGGCGCAGGACATGCTCGCCAGCACCAGTTTGTCCGGGCTGCCCAGCGCGTTGTTCACCATCGGTTCCGCCGCCACCGCCGTCATCGTCGGACGGGTCTCGCAGCGATTAGGCCGCCGCGTCGGGCTCTCGGTCGGCTACGCCGCGGGAGCAGCGGGGAGCTCGGGTGTCGTCATCGCCGCCGCCACCGGCAACGTGGTCCTGCTGTTCATCTCGCTGTTCGTCTACGGCGCGGGCAGCGCCACCAACCTCCAGGCCCGCTACGCCGGAGCCGACCTCGCCGCGCCGCAGCAGCGGGGCCGGGCGGTGAGCACCGTTCTGGTGGCCACCACCGTCGGGGCCGTCGCCGGGCCGAACCTGGTCACCGCGACCGGCGGGCTCGCCGCATCGCTGGGGCTACCGCAGCTGGCGGGTCCGTTCATCCTCGCGTCGGTCGCCTATGCGGCAGCTGCGGCCGTGCTGTGGGTCATGCTCCGCCCGGATCCCCTGACCACCGCGCGCACCCTCGCCGCGGAAGCACCGCAGTCCCAGGAGGAATCCCGGGACCCGGCGACGTCCCACCGCGCGCACCTGGCGCTCGGCGCGTCGGTCATGGTGCTCACCCAGGTCGTCATGGTCGCCATCATGACCATGACGCCGGTGCACATGCAGCACCACGGCCACGACGTCAGCGCGGCGGGCCTGGTCATCGCAGTGCACATCGCCGGGATGTACCTGCCCTCCCCGTTCAGCGGGCTGCTCGTCGACCGCTTCGGCCGGCTGGCGGTGGCCGCCGCGTCCGGGCTCACGCTCCTCGGTGCCGGGCTGGTCGCGGCCCTGGCGCCGCCGCAGTCCACCTGGCTGCTGGCGCTCGCGC
Organism: Saccharopolyspora antimicrobica; assembly: GCF_003635025.1. Lineage (GTDB taxonomy): Bacteria > Actinomycetota > Actinomycetes > Mycobacteriales > Pseudonocardiaceae > Saccharopolyspora > Saccharopolyspora antimicrobica. Next base: position 7,626,517 of record NZ_RBXX01000002.1, read on the forward strand.
TCGGACTGCTCGGTCTCGGCTGGAACTTCGGCCTGATCAGCGGGACCACGATCATCACCGACGCCGTCCCGCTGGCCACCCGCGCCAAGGTCCAGGGAAAGATCGACGTCTCCATCGCGCTGGCCGGGGCCGGTGGCGGCATGGCCTCCGGCATGGTCGTCGCGGCCAGCAGCTACTCGGTGCTCGCGGTCATCGGCGGTGTCGTCGCTCTGGCGATCATCCCCGCCGTCGCCCGCACCGCCCGCGCCTGACCGGGACCGCATCGGTGAATCCACTGTGGACCCGAGCCGGTTCCGGACTCGTGCCCCGGGCGGTGACCCGGCCAGGTCACCGCCCGGGGCGGTCACATCGCTGCGCGTCCGGGCGCGGCATCGCGGTCACGCGGCGACGACGGTGAACTGCGCGGTGCGGACCTTCCCGGCGTGCTTGAAGTCGAGGAACAGCCGGTAGGTCCCCGGGCCGGGCACCGCCGCGTGGAAGCCGATCTCCGGCCCCGGGCCGGTCGCGTCCTCCGGGTGGACGTGCAGGTACGCGAGGTCTCCGAGCCGGAGAGCGACCAGGTGCCCGTAGGCGCCGAGGTACGGCTCCAGGTCGGTGACCGGGACACCGTCGCGGTGCACGGCCAGGGTGAGCCGGTGGGCCTGGCCCGGCTGGAGCTCGCCGTCGAGCACGACCTCGTAGCCGTCGACCGCCGACACCGCGGCCGCTTCCGGCACGGCGCGCGGCTGGTAGTCACCGGCGACCGCCAGGTCCGCGCCGAGCGTGAGCCCGGCCGCACCCTCGGGCTGGAAGTCGATGAAGACGCGGTACTGCCCCGCCTCCGCCAGTTCCAGCGGCACCGACCAGGTCCCGTCGCCGGTCTCGACCGGGTGCAGGTGCCAGAAGCCGGTGAGGTCGCGGCGGACCACGATGAGGTGGATCCGCTTCCCGTGCACCTCGGCCAGCGAGGTCACCGCCGCCCCGTCCGGCCCGAGGATGCGGAACCGGTAGTCGGCGGTCCCGCCGGCGGTCAGCCGCGCGGTCTCCGGGGCGAAGGTGTAGCCGTCCTTGCTGATCTGCAGCCCCTCTGGGGCACCTCCGTGACCGTGGTGACCAGCGTGGGCGTCGTGACCAGCGTGGGCGTGGTGCGCGGCAGCGTGGCCGTGGTGGGCGTGGTGACCGGCGTGCGTCGTCTCGTTCATCGCCATCTCCTCTCGATACCCCCAGGGGGTATGTGCTCGATGTCGAGAACTATGCCGACCCACACACCCCGGCGCAACGTGATACACGACATACCCCCTAGGGGCATCCGGCGTTGACGAAGGGTTGCGGCAAAATACCCCCAGGGGGTACATGTATCTGCCTGAACTCACCCGAGAGCGCCTGGAACGAGGACGCGTGATGCGACGACTGACAGCACTGGAACCGACCGGCGCCCCTGCCGCTTCGCGCGAGCAGCTGGAGGAGATCGTCGCCCGGCACGGATCCGCGGGCGAGATGATCCGCACGATGGCGCACTCGCCCGCCCTGCTGCAGGGCTACCTCTCGTTCTCGCGGGCGGTGAAGCGCACGAAGCTGCCGCGCGCGCTCAGCGAGAAGATCTCCCTGGCCGTCCAGGAATGGCTCGGCTGCGAAACCTGCTTGAACGCGCACGCCGAAGCCGCGAGAACGGCCGGCCTGACCGACACCGACATCGCACTGGCCCGGCAGGCGACCGCCACCGACCCGCGCGAAGCGGCACTGCTCACCTTCGCGCTCAAGGTGCTCGCGGAACCGGCGGCGATCAGCGACGACGAGATCTCCGACCTCGCCGCGCACGGCTGGACCGAACGCACGATCGCCGACGTCGTCGCGCTCGTCGTCCTGAACCAGCTCACGGGCACCTTCAACCTCGTCGCCGGGATCTAGCCCGGGGGAAGGGCACTCCTATCGAGGAATCGGAAAAGCCAGCGCTCTCCAAAGTCAGCGCCGACGTGGTTGATCCCGGTGCGGCGTCCACCGGCTCTTCGCAGACGAGGGTGCAGTGCCTGTCGGGCGGTGCCAACGCACTTGAAAGTGCCTTTTGTAAGCCCTCTTTCACTCACTCATGATGGTGTTACGCACTACTGGTGAGGTGAGGAAGATGGTTGAGCGGGCTTCGAACTGGACTAGGAGGCGCCGCAGGATCTGGAGAAGAACGAGGAGAGCTTCATCCGGGCCCACGGCGGTGCCAGCGGGTGCTGCGATCCCGAAACCGATGAGTGCCAACGACACTCAGCCCGCCGACGCGCTGACCGCGGCCTTGGCCCGGCCGACTCCGGTCAGCTCGCTGGCGGCCCGGTTGCCGGCGATCTCGCTGTGGTGGGTGACGGCCCAATCGGCCATCGCCTTCACCGCCTCGATCAGCGACCGGCCCAGGTCCGTCAGCTCGTACTCCACTCGCGGCGGGACCTCGGCGTACGCGGTCCGGGTGACCAGCCCGTCGCGCTCGAGATTCTTGAGCGTCTGGGTCAGCATCCGCTGGGAGATCCCGAGGACGCTCGCCTGCAAGTCGGAGTAGCGCAGCGGGCCGGCGCTCAGGGTGCTGATGGTCAACACCGTCCACTTGTCGCCGATGCGGTCGAGCACCTCGCGGACGAAGGCGCTGTCCTCCGGCCATGCCTGGCACGGACCACTGATCTGTCGCGCTGACGCCATCGCGCTCACCTCTCATCCGGGTGCAACCGCACTACCAGTATGTGACCCCCGAGGGGCGACCACGCACCCCTCCACGACTCCGGCCCGCTCTCGGATCACCGGAGCGCTCTCAAACCGCTCCGAAAGGCCCCCGTGTCCTACCTGCTTCACATCGACTCGTCCGCGCTCGGCGACGTCGTTCACCGCGACCTCACCGCCGCACCCGTGCCACACCTCAGCGCGGCGGACACCACCGCACGCGTCACACCTCAATTCAATGGAGAGTGATCACCTTGAACGCACACGACACCATCGTGGTCGGCGCGGGCCCGGTCGGGCTGTGGACGGCGGCGGAGCTGGCCCTGGGCGGCGGGCGACCGCTGGTCCTGGAACGGGCCGAGCAGCGCAGCCCGCACTCGAAGGCGCTGGCCATCCACCCGCGCACGATCGAGGTGCTGGCGATGCGCGCGCAGGAACAGGCCTTCCTCGACGGCGGGCTGCCCGTGCCGGACGGGCACTTCGGCATGCTGCCCGCTCGCCTGGACTTCCGAGGGCTGGCCACCCCGTTCCCGTTCCTGCTCGCGCACCCGCAGCTGCGCACCGAGGAACTGCTCGAACAGCACGCCCTGGGCCTCGGGGTGGTGATCCGGCGCGGGCACCGAGTGTCCGGGCTGAGCCAGGACGAACAGGGCGTGACGCTGCGGGTCGGCGGGCCGGACGGCGAGTACGAGATCACCGCGGACCACGTGGTCGGAGCGGACGGCGCGGGAAGCACCGTGCGCCGGGCGGCGGGCATCGACTTCCCCGGCACCGACTCGACCGTCTTCGGCTTCCTCGGCGACGTCGAGCTGGCCGACCCGCCGGAGCGGCCGGGCTTCTGGCACAACGAACACGGCGCGCTGATCGTGGCCCCGATCCCCGGCGGGGGTTACCGCGTCACCGGGTATGCCCCGTCAGCCCTCACCTCAACCCTGGAGTCCCTGCGGGAGACGGCGAAACGGATCGCGGGCACGGACTTCGGCCTGCACTCCCCCGCATGGCTGTCCCGCTTCGGCAACGCCACCCGGCTCGCGGCGGAGTACCGGAAGGGCCGGGTTTTCCTGGCGGGCGACGCCGCGCACATGCACTTCCCGGCGGGCGGCGTCGGGCTGAACGTGGGCCTGCAGGACGCGATGAACCTGGGCTGGAAGCTGGCCGCGGTCCAGCGGGGCCGGGCGGACGCGGCCCTGCTGGACACCTACCACCCGGAACGCCACCCCGTCGGCGTGGCCCTGGGCGAGCACACCAAGGCCCAGACCGCCCTGATCACCGCCACCACCGAGGAGGGCCAGTCCCTGCGTCGGTTCCTGGCGGACCTGCTGCGCACCCATCCCGACGTGGCGACCGCGCTGGCCAACACGGTGACCGCGCTGGACGTGCGCTATCCGGGCACTCATCCCCTGGCAGGCCAGCGCCTCCCGGCAACCCGCGAGCAGCTGCACCTGTTGCGCGAGGGCCGCCCGGTGCTGCTGGCCCAGGAAACCGGCCCGGAGTTGAAGGACCTGGCCACGAGCGCGGACCTCCAGCTGCACGAGACCGAGCTGCCCTGGCCCACGATCGCCGTGCTGATGCGCCCGGACGGGCACGTGTGGGCCGCCGGCGACACTGCTGGGCAGTTGGCGAACGCCATGGCGGAACTGCCCCTGACCTGACGAAAAGCGGCGGCCCCCGGTTGACAGCTGCCAGGACGATGGTTCCCGCGCTGTCCTCTCGAAATCCGATCGGTGCTTTTCACCTCTCACCTGGGCGCGGATCAGGAGGCCAGGCGGTCCGGGAGGCGGTGGTGGGCGAACTCGACGACCTGGTGGGCCACCGCTCTGAGCTGGTCCGCGGGCTGACCGGTCGGGGTTCCGGTGTCGTCGAAGCACGGGAGCGCCGAGTTCATCGCCACTCCCAGGGGCGTCGGCCAGCCACGCAGGGCGTGCGTGATGGCGCGTAGCTGGGCCAGCGTCGAGGTCGCCGCCTGCCAGCCCGCCGCCGTGGCGATGCAGCCGACCGCTCGTCCGTCGAGGTACGGGCGGACGTCGGTGCGCAGGTCCTCGGTGTAGTCGAGGGCGTTCTTGATCATCCCGGAGACCGCACCGTGGTAGCCGGGCGAGGCGATGATCACGCCGTCCGCCCGGCGGAGCGCCTCGACCAGCCGAGTCGCCGCGGTGGTGCGGTCGGGTTCCTCCGGCCGGTACATCGGCAGGTCGAGCTCGGTCGCGGCGCACACCAGCGTCCTCGCACCGAGTTCCGCGGCTGCCTCCAGCGCGTAGCGCAACGCGCGTTCGCTGGAGGAGCCCGTTCTGGTCGTGCCGCCGATCCCGACGATCAGCGGGCCACCGGCGGTCGGTTCGCAGTGCTGCATGGCTGCTCTCCTCACGAGAAGTCGGCGAAGTCGAAGCGGGCCACCTCGGCGAGCTGGTCGCCCAACGCCGCCACCAGCGCCGAGAAGCCGCGCTCCCCGGCTTCGGCGCTCGCGCGGGTCGGGTCGCCGAGGTAGCCGTCGGGGCCGAAGTCGTCGGAGAGCCAACCGAAGGTGACACTGCCGCCGAACCGGACGTGCTCGTTGTCGTTGAGGCGCTGGGGAACCCGGCGGCGCGCGGCGGAGAGGTCGACCAGGTCCGGTCGCAGGTGCAGCACCAGCGAAGTCTCCATCGCGCCGCCGTGGATGCCCAGGCCGAGCTCCGCTTCGGCGAAGGACTCGTCGCGCTCGACGGGGACGAAGGTGTTGGTGGCGAAGGTCAGCAGCCCGTGGCGCAACCGGATGTCGCGCAGTGCCGTCTGGATCTCGGAGATGTTGCCGCCGTGCCCGTTGACGAAGACCAGTCGCCGGATGCCGGTGGCCGCCACCGACCGGCCGATGTCGTCGAGCACCGCGGCGAACGTCGCGGTCGACAGCGACAGCGTGCCCGGCGCCCAGACGTGCTCGACGGACCGGCCGAACGCCAGCGCGGGCAGCAACCACAGGTCGAGCTCCGCACCGCGCTGCTCCACCACCGCGCGCGCCGCCGCTTCGGCGACCAGCGCGTCGGTGTTCAGCGGCAGGTGCGGGCCGTGCTGCTCGATCGCGCCCACCGGCAGCACCGCCACCGACGACGAGCGGATGGCGCCCACGTCGGCGGCGCTCAACTCGGCGAACTCGCGGGACCCGGTCACGATTCCTCCTTCTTGTGCGCCACTGCGCGGATCTCCACCCGCATCTGCGGGGTGGCCAGCGCCGGGTAGATCAGCAGCGAGGCGTAGGAGCGCTCGTCGAGCAGCCCCGGCGCGTGCTCGGCGAACCACTCGTCGCGGGCGCGCATGTACTCGGCGCGCTCGGCCGGGTCGGCGACGAACTGGTCCAGCTGCACGATGTCGTCGGGTTCGGCACCCGCATCGGCCAGCAGCGCGCGGATCCGGTCCAGCGTCGTCCGGGTCTGCCCGGCGATGCCGGCGACGGTCCGGCCTTCGTCGTCGATCACGCCGTCGATGCCGCTGAGGAAGACGAAGTCCCCGGCAGCGGCGCCGCGGCTCCACGGTTGTTCGGCCGGTCCGTAGAAGAGCGGCCCGAGGCCGCGTTTTCCGGTCATCGCGTCTCCCGGCGGCGGGTGAGGAAGTAGTAGGCCGCCGCGGCCACCGCGCCGCCGACCCAGTAGGTGATGTCGCCGAGCTGCGGGACCGCGGCGGCGATCGGCCCGGTGAACAGGCTCTGGTGCATGAACGGGATCGAGACGGCCACCCCGATCGCGAACGCCGGCAGCCCGGCGCGGACCCGGCGCGTGCGGTCGTAGAAGACGTCGACGTCCACGTCGTCGCGGCGGTGCACCAGGAAGTCGACCAGCGTGACGCCCAGCCACGGCCCGATCCAGTAGCCCACCAGGAACAGGAAGTTCTGGAAGTTGCCGAACACCGCTCCCTCGGTGTGCCCGGCCCACCAGCCCAGCGCCGCGCCCAGGATCCCGGTCAGCAGCGCCGAAACCCAGCGGCGCAGCGGGATGTCGGCCATCAGCAGGGCGAGCGAGCCGGAGTAGATGTCGAGCACGCTGCCCGCGATCGTCGAGGCCAGCAGCGCCACCAGGGCGAGCACCGCGAGGCCGTTCGGGATGAGCTGGGTGACCAGGTCGGTCGGGCTGTCCGGCGAGATGGCGGTGCCGATCGCGGCGCCGAGCAGGTGCATCCACAGCCCGGCGATGGCCGCGCCGCTGAACGCCGCCCACCGCAGCCTGCGACGACTGGTCCCGCGGGGCAGGTAGCGGGTGTAGTCCGAGGCTCCGATGGCCCAGCCGAAGGTGCGGGAGGAGCAGATCGCCACCGTCATGAGCATCGCCCCGCTGAGCGTGTTGGCCCCCGGATCGCCGCCTGCGCCGAGGTCGCCGCGCGCGATCCCGTACCCGGTGATGATCAGGAACAGCACGGCCATCACGACCACCAGCGCCCGTTCCACGCGGTGCACGAAGTCGTGGCCGATGATGGCGATCACGATCTGCACCAGCGCCACCACGACCAGCGCGGCCAGGAACGGAATGCCGAGCAGCTCGCGGACTATGTAGGTGCCGAGCACGGTGTTCACCGCGAAGTAGCCGAATCCGGTCAGGAACAGCAGCGCGACCGGCAGGAAGTTGCCGAAGTAGCCGAACGGGCCGCGCGACTGCACCATCTGCGGCGCTCCGGCCTGCGGGCCCATGGTGGCCGCGACGCTCAGCAGCAGGCTGCCGATCAGCGTGCCGATGATCAGCGCGAGCGCGGCCTGGGCGAAGCTCAGGCCGAGGAAGGCCGTCGGGATCGCCCCGACCGCCAGCGCCGAGTACTGGAGGTTTCCGGCGAACCACAGGGTGAACGCCGACAGCGGTGTGCCGTGCCGTTCGCCGTCGAGGACCGGTTCGATGCCCTTCTGCTCGACGGCGACCCGGCGCGACGATCCGGGCGGGGTGGTGGCTCTGGCGGGGTCTTCGACCATGACGGCCTCCCTGGAACGCGCCGATGCGCGCGGAGGGCGCGTGATCGGCGACAAAATGTTGATGCAGCCAACATTCGGGGTCGATCGTGCACCTGCGGTTCCGGCAAGTCAAGAACGGGAATTCGCGCTTGACTCGGCACGGATATCCGCCACACTGAGCCGACAAATGTTGGTGATACTTACATTTTGGAGGTCGCCTTGCGCTACGGGGTGTTCTTCTTCGGCTCGGTCGAGATGCCCGACGTGCTGGCCGGGAACCCGCTGCCCGCCGGGCAGCGCCGCGCGACGCGGCAGCAGGTGTGGCAGGCGACCCAGCACCTGGTCGACCTCGGCGTGCGCGCCGAGGAGCTCGGTTTCGACAGCTACTGGCTGGCCGAGCACCACTTCCAGCACGAGGGCTACGAGATCGTGCCCAACTCGCTGATGCTGCAGTCGCACCTGGTCGCCAAGACCCGTCGCATCCAGGTCGGCGCGATGTTCAACATCGTCCCCCAGTGGCACCCGCTGCGGCTGGCCGAGGACTTCAGCACGCTGCTCAACCTCTCCGGTGGCCGCGCGGTGCTCGGCGTCGGGCGCGGCACGGTCCCCCGCGAACTGCGCAGCCTCGGCATGCACCAGGCCGACATGGGCTACCTGGAATCGGGGGCCAAGCGCGACGAGGTCGACGCGCACAACCGCAAGGTCTTCGCCGAGTACATGGAGGTCGTGCGCACCGCGCTCGACAACGAGACGTTCTCCTACAAGGGCGAGTTCTTCGAACTGCCGCCCGCGGGCACGCACGGCCCGGACGGCTCGGTGGACACCCTGACGCTGCTGCCCGGGCCGCTGCACGAGGTGGAGATCTGGCAGGCCGTCACCAGCCCGCCCACCCTCGGCTACGCCGCCGAGGTCGGCCACGGCTGCGTCTGGTGGAACCAGTACCACGGGTTCATCCGCGACCAGTGGGAGCGCTACGCCGAGCTCTACCAGCAGCACCACGACGTCGCGCTCTCCAGCGGCGCCAAGCGGATCCTCGTGCTGCCGGTGCACATCGCCGACGACCACGAGACCGCCTGGCGCGTCGGCGGTGCCGGCCACGACGAGTTCTGGAACCTGCTGGCACCGTTCGGCTGGAGCCGCGGTTACCGCGGAGACGACGGGAAACCCGCTGCTCCCGGGCTGGTGCCGACGCTCCAGCAGTCGACGGAGCAGAAGATGTGGGCGGTCGGCACTCCGGAGGAGGTGGCCGAAACCGTGCAGCACCACAAGGATTCGCTCGGCCTGGAGCACCTGGTGGTCTTCCCGCACTTCCCCGGTCACACCTACGCGATGGCCGAGGAGCAGATGCAGCGCTTCCGCGAGCAGGTCGTACCGCTGCTGCGCTGACCCGGCGCTCAGCGGTCGGTGACCATCACCAGCACCCGGACCTGCTGGTCGCCGAGCACCCGCCACCGGTGCGGCGTGCTGCCCGGGTAGGTCGCCACGTCGGCGGGGCCGAGCTCCTCCCGCCTGCCACCGGCGAAGTCCAGCTCGATGCGCCCGGACACCACGTACAGCATCTCGTGGCCGACGTGCTCGAAGTAGTCGCCGAACTCCACCGGGCCGCCGGTGTACTCGATCGGCTGCACCGGCCAGTCGGCGCGGCTCAGCGAGCGGACCGTGGTGCCGTCGGGCACGTCCGCCCGCGGCACCGCGACGCCTTCGCCGGCGCGCAGCACGCCGATCTCCTGCTCGGTGCGGGTGGCCAGCAGCGCCGACACCGTGGTGCCCAGCGCGACCGCGATGCGCTGCAGCGTGTTCACGCTGGCAGTGGTCAGCCCGCGTTCGAACTGGCTCAGGAAAGCGTGCGAAAGCCCGGCGTGCTCACCTAGTTTCTTCAAGGTGAGCCCGCGCCCCCGGCGCAGCTCCCGAACCCGCGCACCGACCGAGTCGCCCCAGTCGTCCGAAGCCGTTCTCCCCACGACGCCACTGTAATCGATCCAGCACGGAGGAAATCCCATGGCGAGCCCGGTGACCGATCCGCACCGCACCGACCACGACGTCCTGCGCGAGGTCGCCGACCGCGTGCTGTGGTTGTCCACCGCGATGATCCACCACGCCAACCGGGTGCGGCCCAACCCCTCCGGGCTCAAGGTCGGCGGGCACCAGGCGTCCTCGGCCTCGATGGTGTCGATCATGACCTCGCTGTGGTTCCGCCACCTGCGGCCGCAGGACCGGGTCTCGGTGAAACCGCACGCCTCGCCGGTGCTGCACGCCATCAACCACCTGCTGGGCAGGCTCGATGCCGCCTACCTGCCGCGGCTGCGGGAGTTCGGCGGGCTGCAGAGCTACCCGAGCCGCACCAAGGACCCCGATCCCGTCGACTACTCCACCGGTTCGGTCGGCATCGGCGCCACCGCACCGGTCTGGGGCGCCATCGCGCGCCGCTGCGTCGAGGGCGGCACCGGCCGCCAGTACTCGCTGATCGGCGACGCGGAGCTCGACGAGGGAGCCGTCTGGGAGGCGGTGCTGGACCCGGTGACCGCCGAGCTCGGCGAGCTCGTCTGGATCGTCGACCTCAACCGCCAGTCGCTGGACCGCGTGGTGCCCCACATCGCCGCCGGGAAGCTGCAGGGCATGTTCACCGCGGCCGGCTGGCAGGTCATCACCCTCAAGTACGGGCAGCGCCTCGAAGAACTGCTCGACCGGCCCGGCGGCGTGCACCTGCGCGCCCGCATCGACGCGATGAGCAATCCCGAGTACCAGCGGCTGCTGCGCTGCGACGCCGCCGAACTGCGGCGCAGGCTGCCCGGTGACGGGCCGGAATCGGCCGCCGTCGCCGGTTTCCTCACCGCAGTGGACGATGCCGAGCTCGTCGAGGCGTTCGGCAACCTCGGCGGCCACGACCTCGGCGCGCTCGACGAGGCCTTCGCGGCGATCGACGACACCCGCCCGACCGTGCTGTTCGCCTACACCGTCAAGGGCCACGGCCTGCCCACCCGGGGGCATCCGCAGAACCACTCCTCGCTGCTCAACGACGAGCAGATGCGCGAACTCGCCGAAGCGCTCGGCACCGATCCCGACGACCCGTGGCGGCCCTTCCCCGCAGGCAGCGCCGCGCGCGAGCTCTGCGCCGCGACCGCGCAGCGACTGCACCGTCCGGAACCGCCGCAGGCCCGGCCGCCCGCGGTCCCGGCCGACTTCGGCCGGACGCCCACCGGCACCGCCACCACGCAAGCGGCGCTGGGCAGGGTGCTGCTCGACCTCACCCGGCAGGCACCGGACGTCGCCCAGCACGTCGTCACCGTCAGCCCCGACGTCAGCTCCACGACGAACCTCGGCGCCTGGGTGAACAAGGTCGGCGTCTGGTCGCCGGTGGAGCGCACCAACTGGTTCGCCGACGACGGCGAGACCATCCTGCACTGGCAGGAGCACCCGACCGGCAGGCACATCGAACTGGGCATCGCCGAGGTCAACCTGGCCGGGCTGCTCGGCGAGCTCGGCGCGACGTGGAGCCGCTGGGGACGGCCGCTGCTGCCGATCGGGGTGGTCTACGACCCGTTCGTCGAACGCGCGCTGGAACCGTGGTCCTACGGCATCTACGCCGGTGGGCAGTCCATCCTGGTCGGCACGCCCTCCGGTGTGTCGCTGGCGCCGGAGGGCGGGGCGCACCAGTCGATCAAGACTCCGTCGATCGGGATCGAGCAACCCGGGTGCACCAGCTACGAACCGGCATTCGCCATCGACACCGAGTGGACGCTGCTGGCCGCGCTGAGCCGCCTCGGCAGACCCGACGGCAGCTCCGCCTACCTCCGGCTGTCCACCCGGCCGGTCGATCAGGGCCTCGCGGCCGTCCCGGGCGACGGCGCGGCCCGCGAGCGCCGCAGGCGCCAGGTGGTGGCCGGAGGCTACCCGCTGCGGCGCGTCGAGCGTCCTGAGGTCACGATCGCCGCGATGGGCGCCGTCGTCCCCGAAGCTCTCGCCGCCGCAACCCGGCTCGACCACCTCGGCGTTCCCGCCGACGTCATCTGCGTGACCAGCCCCGACCTGCTCCACCGCGCCATCCGCGCCCGCCAGGGCCACGAGACCGCCGAAGCCTGGATCCTCGACCAGCTCTTCCCCGCCCACCGGGCCGCACCGCTGGTCACCGTCCTCGACGGCCACCCGCACGCGCTGTCCTTCCTGGCCACCATCAACCAGGTCCGCACCACGGCCCTCGGCGTGACGTCCTTCGGCCAGTCCGGCTCGCTCGACGACGTCTACCGCCACCACGGCCTGGATGCCGACACCATCATCCGGGCAGCCCTCGACCTCACCACCTGACCGGCACCGGTGAGGGTTCAGGGCCGCTCCGGGAAAGGAAGGAGCCGGTTCTTCGAGCAGGCCCAACAGGGTTCGCAGTGGCTGATCGTCGCCTTCGAAGGTGACCTCCCCGCCTCGGTCGCGGCCGGGCAACCGCGACGAGCCTGCGCGCTCCGCGACCGATCGCGGAGCGCGACGGCCGGAATCCGCCAGCTCATCAGCCGTCCCGGAGTTTGGCTGGTGGTGGGTACCAGTCGTGAGGAGTCGGCATGTTCAGAACTCCGGGAGGAGCGAGGGCCGGGATCGTGGTCCAGTTCGCCCTGCTGGCCGTGGCGTGGGGATCGAGCTTCCTGCTCATCAAGATCGGCCTGGACGACCTGTCCCCGGCGCAAGTGGTGTTGGCCCGGCTGCTCTTCGGCGCGCTGGCACTGGGCGCGCTCGTGGTGATCACCCGTCGGCCGGTGCCGCGGGACCCGCGCGTGTGGGGTCATCTCACGGTCGTCGCGATGCTGCTGTGCGTGGTGCCGTTCGCGCTGTTCGCCTGGGCGGAGCAGCGGATCTCGTCAGGCCTCGCGAGCATCCTCAACGCCACCACGCCCCTGATCACCATGCTCTTCGCCACCGCGATGCTGGCGGGCGAGCGGATGAACCGGGACCGCACCTCCGGCCTCGTCCTGGGGTTCGCAGGCGTGGTGGCGATCATCGGCCCCTGGCGCGGACTCGGCGAGCACAACGACCTCCTCCCCCAGCTGGCCTGCCTGGGTGCCACCGCTTGCTACGGACTCGCGTTCGCCTACCTGCGCCGCTTCGTCTCCGGCCGCGGGCATTCCGCTCCCGCGCTCGCCTTCGTCCAAGTGCTCATCGGGGCTGTGATCATGGTGATCGCGGCTCCCTGGGTGGCCAGCGAGCCGGTCGACCGGTTGAGCGGGGTGGTCATCATCAGCATGGTCGTCCTCGGCGCCTTCGGCACCGGGATGGCCTACGTGTGGAACAACAACATCGTCGCCGCCTGGGGCGCGGCCAACGCCGCCGCGGTCACCTACCTCTCGCCCGTCGTGGGTGTGTTGCTCGGAGTCGTGCTGATGGGCGAACCCCTCACCTGGAACCAACCGGTCGGCGCAGCGCTCGTCCTGCTCGGGATCATGGCGGCGCACGGACGGCTTGGCGGAATCAGCCATCGGCAGCGCGGAACTCCCGAGGTCAGCGGTGGCAGCCGCGCCGCGCCCGGCCGCCACCGCTGACCGGCAGACCCCGGAGCGGTCAGAACGTGATCGTGATGCGGTACTTCTCGTCGGGCGTCTGGATGTCGGTGGCGTGCAGCTCACCGCGGGCGGTGCGGTAGGCGCCGGTGCCCCCGGTGATGGCCATCAACGCGTCCTCACCGCGAACTCCCAGCGCCTGGGCGGTGAGCTGCCCGTCGGGCAGCCGGAGCGTGAGCGTGCAGTTGGTGGTGATCCGCGCACCGTCGACGTGCGTCACCTGGCACGAGCCGCCGTCGTCGCCGACCGGCCGACCCGCCTGGCGCAACTGGTCGGAGAACACGTACTCGTCACCGAGGCTCACCCCGGGGTCGCCGACATCGGTGCGGGCGAACTGGTCGTTGATCACGTCGAGGTCGAGCACCGTCGTCCGCGCCGGTGGCGGAGCAGCCGCCGACGTCTCCGGGGCCGCGCCCTGCACCGACCACAGCAGCCCGATCGCCACGAGACCACCAGCGACCGCGAAAGCCTTCTTCGCAACCAATGTTCCGCCTTCCTGCCTGGTGCCGTGCGGTTCACGGCGGACCGCGAACGATCGTGAAACCTCGACCGCGCTCGAAGTCAAGCCCGGCCCGACCAGCGGCTCGACGGCACCCGGAGTTGCCGAAAGCCGATCACCTGACGAAACTTGCGCGGGAACTCCACACGATCAGCCGGAAGGTGTCCGATGACCGAAGCTCACGACGACCGCTCGCTGCCGGCGGCAGCCCACTCCGAGGGGACCCTGCCCTCGGGCCAGTACTGGCAGAGCTGGACCGTCGAGCAGCCCGGCGGAGTCGTCGTGCTGGTGCACGGCCTGCACGAGCACAGCGGCCGCTACCGGCACGTCGCGGCGCGGCTCAACGCGGCGGGCTACGCGGTCTACGCGCTGGATCACCCCGGGCACGGCCGGTCGCCGGGCACCCGCGGCAACATCGGTGGCATGGCCGCCGCCGTGACCGGGGTCGGCCTGCTGGCCCGGCTGGCCGCTGACCGGCACAGCGGCGTGCCGGTGTTCGTCTACGGGCACAGCATGGGCGGGCTGATCTCGCTGCAGTACCTCACCGGCACACCGCTGCAGCGGATCCGCGGCGCGGTGATCTCCGCCCCCGCGCTCGACGCCGGGCCGGTGTCCACAGTGGAGCGTATCGTCGCACCGCTGCTGTCGAAGCTGCTGCCCGACCTCGGCGTGCGGACCATCGACGCCGACACCATCAGCCGCGATCCCGCTGTGGTGCGGGACTTCCGCACCGATCCGCTCAACCACAACGGGAAGATGCGCGCACGAACCGCGGTCGAGATCATGCGGACCGCCGAGGCCATGCCGCGGCGCCTGCCGTCGCTGACCATGCCGCTGCTGGTCCTGCACGGCGGTGCCGACCGGCTGATGCCGCCCGCCGCCAGCGAGCTGGTGCGCAACCGCGCCGGATCGGCCGACCTCACGTTCCGGATCCACGAGGGCCTGCACCACGAATCGCACAACGAGCCGGAGCAGGAGCAGGTGCTCGACGAGATCGTCGCCTGGCTCGACGCGCACCGGGCGGGCTGAGGCACCGCGGCGGGAACAAGCCAATCCGGGCGATCTCCGTTGACCCGCGATCACCACCGGGCGAGCATGCTCACGCGTTCCCGGAATGCGCGCTGGCGCGCGAACGGAGAGGTGCCGCATGCGATTCGCGAAGAAGGCGTGGCTGGCGCTGTCCGGCGCCGCGCTGGTCGCCGCCGGGTTGAGCGGTGTGGAGGTCGCGGCAGCGGCTCCGCCGCAGTCCACCGGGTGCGGCGACCTGTACGTCCTGACCGACGGCCGCGGTCGCGGACTCACCGGCCGGACCTGGGACGACGCCGGGACGACGGTGCCCGCCGGCGCCCGGATGGAGAAGTTCCTGTACGACGACGGAATCGTCCCGGGCGTGCACCCGCACAGCCTGGACAACACGCGGCGGGTGGCCGCCCCGGCGCTGGAGCGGAAGGTCGTCGACTTCCACCGCGCCTGCCCGGGTTCCCGGATCACCCTCGTCGGCTACTCCTTCGGCGCGCTCATCTCCGGTGACGCCGCCGAACTGCTGGCCGCGCGGGACGAGGTGCCGGATCACCTGGTCAACGCCGTGCTGATCGCCGATCCGCGGCGCCACGTCACGAACACCACCGTGCAGGGCCCGTCCGGCGGCATCATGTCGGTCGCCCCGGACGGGCCGGGCATGCACACGCCCGGCCCGCGCGAGTTCGGCGACATCGAGGTGGCGAGCATCTGTCGGGAGGACGACGTGGTCTGCCACGCCGCGAATCCCGTCTCCAACGCGGTGGCGTTCAGCGCTCAGCTGCAACGACTTTCCACCGCGCACGGCGCTTACGGTTCCCCGGAGCAGAACTTCTGGGCCAGGCCTGCCGATTTCGCCGGTGTCGGAGACCTGCTGCTGCCGCCCTCCGCGCCGATCGCCTGGGGACCGCCCGCGTTCGCGGCCCCGATGCCCCGGGAGATCCTCAACGACAACGCGGCCTACCAGCGCATGATGGACGGTCTCACGGAATCGGGAGGCGCACTCGCCTGGGCCGAGGTGCTGAACTCCTTCGGCCTGCCCGGCGACGAGATCGTGCACGGCTTCTGGAAGGCCCTGCAAGAAGCGGGCGCCGGGTACTGAGGAATCAGACCGACCATCCGCCCGCAGCGGCCGTGGACCGGGCGAATTCGGCGAAGGTGCGCGGCTCGCGGCCGAGAGCGCGCTGCACGCCGTCGGAGAGGTAGGCGTCGGTGCCGTTGCGCAGCGGTTCGAGGACGTCGGCGAAGCCCACTGCCTCCGGGCCCGGGAGCCCCTGGGCGACCAGTTCCGCGACGAAGTCCTCGACGGACAGCGGCACGTAGCGGATCTCGCGACCGGCAGCGGCGGAGATCGTGGCGACCGCCTCGGCCAACGTCACCGCCTCGGGGCCGGACAGCTCGTAGATCTGGCCGGAGTGGCCCGCCTCGGTCAGCGCCGCGACCACGACCGCCGCGATGTCCTCGGCGTCGACGAAGCTGACCGCTCCGTCGCCACCGGGCAACCGCAGCTCACCGGCGGCGACGGCCTCGGCGAAGAAGCCCTCGCTGAAGTTCTGCGCGAACCAGCCCGGCCGGCTGATCGTCCACTCCAGACCGCTCTCCCGCACGGCGGCCTCGCTGTCGAGCAAGGCGTCCCGGACGCCGTCCGGATCGTTGGCGTAGTCCGGGTCGTCGATACCGCGCCCGGAGGCCAGCACGAGCCGCTGCACGCCGTGCCGCACCGCCCGCTCGACGAACGGGCGGACGAATCGCGTGCCGTCCACCTGCACGAGGTAGGCGGCCCGGACTCCCTCCAGAGCCGAATCCCAGGTCCGGCTGTCGGCCCAGTCGAAGGTGTGCTCGCCGCCGCGGGATGCAGCGCGAACCGGCAGGCCCGCGGCGCGCAGCCGTGCGGCGACTCGGCTGCCGGACTTGCCGGTCGCCCCGGTGACGAGGATCGGGTTTTCAGACATGACTTCAGCCAACCAGCCGGGATCGAGACGTTCCATGGCTGATGAGCTCCACTCGATGTTCGGGCGTCTACGCTGGTGGTGTGGACGCCGTGTCAGAGCTGTTGGCGGAAGTGCGGGCGCGCGGCGCCGTCTTCCGGCAGGCGATCGTCCGGCCGCCGTGGGCGCTGCGGATGTCCAGCGGTGCCTCGCTGACGCTGGCCACGATGCTGCACACTCCCGCGTGGATCGTTCCCGACCAGCGCGAACCGGTGCGCATCGAAGCCGGCGACATCGCCGTGATCCGCGGCGACGTGCCCTACTCGGTGGCCGACGATCCCGCGACCAGCCCGTCGGCGGTGGTGACCGAGGCCGACTACTGCTCGGCGACCGAAGGCATCGAGCACGCGGCAGCCCGGACCTGCGGAACACCTGCCACCGGCTCAGCCGTGCTGCTCAGCGGCGCGTTCGAGCGCCAGGGCGAGCTCAGCGCGCAGCTGCTCCAGGCACTGCCCGCAGTGCTGGTGGTGCCCGCCGAGGAGCGCCCCTTCCCGTCCCCGGAGCAGGTCGCCGAGGAGATCGCCCGGGACCGGCCCGGCCAGCAGCTGGTGCTCGACCGGCTCATGGACCTGTTGCTGGTCTCCGCGCTGCGCAGCTGGTTCGACAACCCGGACGCCGATGCGCCGGCCTGGTGCCGCGCGCTGGACGATCCGGTGGTGGGCACCGCGCTGCGGCTGCTGCACGACGCGCCCGCCCGCCCGTGGACCGTGGCGGAGCTGGCGGCGAAGGCGGGTGTGTCGCGGGCGGCGCTGGCCCGGCGGTTCACCGCCCTGGTCGGCGAACCACCGATGGCCTACCTGACGAACTGGCGGATCGCGCTGGCCGCCGACCTGCTGCGCAAGACCGATCACACGGTGGACGCGATCGCGCGGAAAGTGGGCTACTCCAACGCTTTCGCGCTGAGCGTGGCGTTCAAGCGGCTGCGCGGCACTCGGCCCAGCGACCACCGGAAACGGGAAGCCGAGCAGCGGACCGGATGACGCCGTTCGGGCAGGCACCGTGCACGCAGCACGAACTGGACCGCCGCACCCCGGTCCGGTGCGGCGGCCCGGTTCGCAGACCTCAGCGCGCCGTGTAACCGCCGTCGACCAGCAGGTCGGTCCCGTTGATCATCGTAGAGGAGTCGGAGGCCAGGAAGACCGCGGTGGCCGCGATCTCCTCGGGGAGGGCGAAGCGGCCGGTGGGGATGACCGCCTTCAGCGCATCGCCCTTGGGCCCCTCCCACGCCTTGCGGCCGAGCTCGGTGAGCACCACCGTGGGCGAGATCGAGTTGACCGTGACCCCGCGACCGGCCCACTCCGCGGCCAGCACCTTGGTCAGGCCGATCACGCCGAACTTGGACGCGCAGTAGGCGGCGTGCTGGTCCAGCGCGACGCTCCCGGCCTGCGAGGCGAGATTGATGATCCGCCCCCGGCCCGCCGCGAGCATGTGCTTGCCCACCGCCTGCGAGACCAGGAACGTGCCGGTCAGGTTGACCGCCAACGTCTTGTCCCACGCCTGCTGCCCGAGGTCCTCGGCAGGCGCCAGCAGCGCCACGCCCGCGCTGTTCACCAGGACGTCGACGCGCCCGTAAGCGTCGATCACGGCTCCCACCGCCGCCTCGACCGAGGCCGCGTCGGAGACGTCGCAGGCGAATCCCCGCGCACCGCCGCCGATGCGGTCGGCCTGCGCCCGCGCCGCCTCTTCCTGCAGGTCGAGGATGGCGACCCGGGCGCCCTTCGCGGCGTAGGCAGCCGCGATCGCGCCGCCGATGCCCGACGCCCCTCCCGTGATGACCGCGACCTTGTCCGCGAGCCCGAAGTCCAGGTCCACGTCCGGCGGATCCATCGTCATTGGCGTTCTCCTCACACCGTTGCTCCAGTTGGAGCAGAACCTACCCAACGCCGCTGCGCGGATGAGCCGCTCGGGTGCTTCGTCTGCGGCAGCCGCCGTGCGTCGGCGACGACCCGGCCGGGTGACGGCTGGTGGCCGGTCTCCTCGTGCTGCCTGATCATTGCCTGTCCCGGAGTGCAGCAGGTGAAGGGTGCGAACAGTGGTGAACCTGATCGAGCTCGCAGCGAGCGGTTGGTGCACGAGGGCGATCGCGACCGCGATCCGGCTCGGGATTCCCGATCTGATCGCCGGGCAGGCCAGGAAGCCCGAGGAACTCGCGGAAGCCGTGTCCGCCGATCCGGCGATGCTCCAAGGGCTGCTGCGGATGCTCGTCGCCGGTGGGGTCGTCGTCCGCGACGGCGACGCGTTCGCGCTGAGTGACGACTTCGCCGCACTGCGCGCCGATCATCCGGCGACGGTCCGCAACGTGTTCACGCTGTTCGCCGAGACCTACGACGACGCGTGGGCCGGGCTCGCGCACACCGTGCGCACCGGCGAGTCCGGTTACGAGCGGGTCTTCGGCGTGCCGCTCTACGACCACCTCGACCGCGACGCCGAGGCCGCGCGCACCTTCGACGCCGCGATGGCCGAACTCGCGCGCCCGGTCATCGCCGCGCTCCTGCGGCAGCACGACTTCTCCGGGCTGCGGACGGTCGTGGACGTCGGCGGCGGTTCCGGGTCGCTGCTGCGCGAAGTGCTCACCGCCAGCCCGGGCCTGCGCGGCGTGGTGGCCGACCGGGAGACCGTGTGCCGGCGCGGAACCGAAGCGCTGCGGAGCAGCGGGAACGACGACCTGAACGCCAGGTTGTCCTTCACCCCGTCGGACTTCTTCACCGCACTGCCGACGGGCGGTGACCGCTACCTGCTCAAGAACGTCCTCTTCGACTGGAGCGACCAGGACCGGGTGCGAATCCTGCGCACGATCGCCGACGCCATGACCCGCACCGATCACCGGACGTCGCGGCTGCTGGTCGTGGAACCGCTGGAGGACCACGAGCAGGACTGGTCGGCGCTGACCCGCGCGGTGTTCTGCGGCTCGGACGTCCCCGTGCTCGACGAGCACCGGCTCCGGACAGTGCTCGCCGAGACCGGGTTCGACGTGCTCGCCACCACCCGGCTGGACGGCACCCAGCACACCCTCGTCGAGTGCTGCGTGCGCCTGGACTGACCGGCTGGAGCGCGGCGCGGTGGTGCGCGGGCTGCCCAGCGGTCATGATCTCCGAACCGCACGCCGCTGCTCGGAGCGAGGAGGCAGATGAGCACCACCAACAGCACGCCGACCCCGGTGAAGGGCAGTCCGATGCTGCTCGTCCTGTTCGCGGTGGTGCTGGCGCCGACGTTCCTCATCGGCTACGCGGTCGGTGCCGGCTCGGCCTCCGTCGTGGGCGGGTTCGTCGCCATGTACTCGCTCATCGCCTTCCTCGGCGGACCGCTGCGCGCCGATCTGCGCCTGGCCGCGGCCCTGAGCCCGCTGCTGCTGTTCGCGGCGATCGTGCCGCGGCTGCTCGGCGAGGTCTCCCGGCCCGCCGCGATCGCCGTGATCGTGCTGATCGTGTTCGTCGCGGCGCTGCTGCCGCTGCGCGGACCGCGTTTCGTCACCGTCGGGCTCGGACTGGGCATGGTCACGCTGTTCGCCTACGGCATGGCGCTGATCGGGCCCGCCGGTCCCTGGCAGGTCGTCATCGCCGCGGTGACCGGCGTGGTGACAGCCGTCGTGCTGCGCGTCCTGCTCGGGATCGGTGATCCGTCCAAGGCGACCCGCGAGAAGATCGCCGACGTCCTCGACGCCGAGGTACCCGCGCTGACCACGGCCTTCGACACGTGGCTGGCCGACGGCCGCCGCCGCTGGCTCGGCATCGCGCTCGGCGCCGCGTCCCACTACCGCCTGGCCCTGCACTCGGCCGAGGCGGTCCAGCGCGCCCAGCAGGCGGAAGCCGCGGATGGGGAACTGGCCGCGCTGCGCACCCGCGCCCACGAGCTCGCCGAGCAGCTGCGCGCCAAGAAGCCCGGCCCCGCACCGCAGACCGGGGCCGGCGACACGACGATCGAGTTCGGTTCCGAGGCCTCGGCCGCCCTCGATGCCGTCGAAGGAACCATCACCGAGCGGGACACCTCGCGGGTGGCGCTGGCCGACCGGTTGCGGACATCCGTTCTGCGACCGAGCGTGCGGCTGCGCTCGATCCAGGTCCGGCACGCGGTGCGCACGGCCTTCGGGCTGCTGCTGATCCTGGTGATCACCTCGTACCTGCCCGCAGGCGATCCGCTGGTGGCGACCGCGCTGCTGACCACCTTCGGCATCCTGCAGGCGAGCTGGCGGGAAACGCTGGACAAGGCGCGGCCGCGCGTCGTCGGGCTGGTCGGGGGCGCGGCACTGGCCGTCGTGATCATCCTGGTGGTGCCCGCGCCCTACCTGCCCGTGGTCGCGCTGACGGCGCTCGTCGTCGCGCTGTGGAACATGATGGCCCGGCCCGCGGTGGCCTACGCGTTCATGGTGGTCGTGACCGTCGGCTTCAACACCTCGCTGCGGCACACCGATCCGGTCCACACCTTGGTCGAGTACGCGGTGCTGACGCTCACCGCGGCGCTCATCGGCGTCCTCGTCGGCTTCGCCGTCGTTCCCGGACTGCGCCCGGAACCGCTGCGGCACCGGATCGTCACAGCGCGCAGCAAGACTGAGCGGGCGCTGCGGGCGATGACCGGGCCGGATCGGGCCGAAGCGCTCGCGCTGCACCGGGCCGCGGCGCAAGCCCGCGCCGAGCTCACCCCCGACCACGAACAACTCGACGACGACCAGCTCGCCGAGCTCGACCGCTTCCGGGCCGCCTTGCGCGACCTCTCGATGCTCGGCACCACCGCCGCCCTCGGCCGGACCGCCGACACCGAGCGGCTCAGAGCCGCGCTCGAGGCACTGGAAGCTCCCGCATCCGACGGCGAAACGCCTGCCGTACTGGAGTCGATCGTGGCCGGACTGGCCGATCAGGTCCGGACGACCGAAGCGCAGCTCCTGGACTCGCTCCCCGACCGCTGACGGTGAGCCGTTCCGCCACGAAGTGAAACGTGTTCTAATCGTGGTCCGGAAGCGGAGCAGGGATCGGAGGAATGCCGGTGCGATACGGCGTCGTGCTGTTCACCAGTGATCGCGGCATCTCGCCCGCCGAGGCCGCGCGGACCGCGGAAGAGGCCGGGTTCCACTCGTTCGCCGTCCCCGAGCACACCCACATCCCCGTGCGGCGGGACGCCGCGCACCCGGGCACGGGCACCGAGGAACTGCCCGACGACCGCTACCGGCGCACGCTCGACCCGTGGGTCGCGCTGGCGACCGCGGCTTCGGTGACGCAGCGGATCACGCTGTCCACCGCCGTCGCCCTGCCCACCGAGCACGATCCCATCACGCTGGCCAAGACGATCGCCACGCTCGACCACCTCTCCGGCGGGCGCGTCGCGCTGGGCACCGGATTCGGCTGGAACACCGACGAACTGGCCGATCACGGCATCCCGGGCGGCCGGCGCAAGACCGCGCTGCGCGAGTACCTCGGCGCCATGCGCGCGCTGTGGACGCAGGAGGAAGCGAGCTACGACGGCGAGTTCGTCAGCTTCGGCCCGAGCTGGGCCTGGCCGAAACCCGTGCGTTCAGGACACATCCCGGTGCTGCTCGGCGCGGGCGGCACGGAGCGCAACTTCGCTTGGGCGGTGCAGCACGCGGACGGGTGGATCACCACGCCGCGCGAACGCGACATCGAGGAGCGGGTGCGGCGCCTGCGGGAGCTCTGGAAGGAAGCGGGCCGGGACGGCGAGCCCGAAGTCATCGCGCTGGCGGGCAAACCCGACGCGGACACGCTGGCCGCGTGGGCGGCCTGCGGCGTGACCGAGGTCCTGTTCGGGCTGCCGGACGCGCCCGCCGAGGTCGTCACCTCCTACATCACCCGGCTGGCCGACCGGATCGGCGTCGCGGCGGCGTAGGTGGGGAGTTCGGCCACCACGCCGAAGTCCCCACCCGGAGTGCCGAGGTCAGGAGTCGTTCTCGCCGATCTGCTCCCGCACCCACTCGTGGAACGCCGCGATGTGGTGCTCGCTGGGCACGAAGACACCGCCGCGGGCGTAAGCCCGGGAATCCATCGACAGCTGGCAGCGTTCGCACGCCTCGAAGTCCTGCCGGTTGACCCGGTCGAACAGCTCGACGGAGTGGGACAGGTCGCGGCCCGATTCGACGACCTCCGGCAGGTACAGCCAGTCGCACTCGATCAGCGTCCGGTCCGGCGCCACCGGGAACATCCGGTGCAGGATCACGTGGTCCGGCACCAGGTTGACGAACACCTGGGGCCGCACGGTGATCGCGTAGTAGCGGCGGTCCTGGTGCTCGCCGATGCCGGGCAGCCGGTCGAGGCCGGCGCTGCCGTCCACGGTGAAGCCCTCGACGTCCGACCCGAACTCCGCGCCGTGCCCGACGTAGTACTGAGCGGCGAAGCCGTCGGCGAACTCCGGCAGCACCTCGGTCAGCTCCGGGTGGATCGTCGCGCAGTGGTAGCACTCCATGAAGTTCTCGATGATCTGCTTCCAGTTCGCCTTGACGTCGTAGTTGATCCGCGCGCCCAGGCTCAGCGCGGCGATGTCGTAGGCCTCGATCTCCCCCGCGTCACCGAGCCGCTCCCCGACGTCGGCGATCACGGTGTCCTCGAAGGACGGCGGCTCGTCGGCCAGGCACACCCAGGCGTAGCCCAGCCACTCGCGCAGGTGCACCCGCTTGAGCCCGAACTCGGTCCGGTCCACGTCGGGCATGCTGGTCAGGTTCGGCGCGGCGACCAGCTCGCCGTCCAGGGCGTAGGTCCAGGCGTGGTAGGGGCACTGGAAGGAGCGCTTCACCCGGCCCGACTCCTCGGTGCACAGCTGCGCGCCGCGGTGCCGGCACACGTTGAGGAAGGCGTTGAGCTCGCCGCCGCGGCCCCGGGCGACGAGCACGCTCTCCCGCCCGACCTGCACGGTGCGGAACTCACCCGGCTGGTCCAGGTCATCGCTGCGCACCGCGCAGAACCAGTGCGCCTCGAAGATGCGGGACTGCTCCAGGGCGAAGATCGCCGGATCGGTGTAGGAGTGGCCGGCCGGGGTGGCCAGCAGGCTCTGCGTCGGTCCGGTCTTCGTCATGGCAACCTCACTCCGTGGTAGGGCACCCCGTCCTGCTCCGGGGTCGGTGGGTGGGGACACGTGCCCGATCCGCACGAACGCCCGCTGCGGGATCAGCGGAGAGCCCGGCGCGGTGCGTCGCTGCGGAGTCCTCGGGGATCGAGCGGAACCGGGCGAGAACGTCGTGGGTGCGCGATGAGCACACCGTTTCTCCTCGAGGAACACACGATGAACACGGCCGGACCCGCTGTCAAGGACGTTCGCCCGTACCGCCAGCGGCGCGCGGGGGTCGACGCACCGCGGTCGGCGAGAGGCCCACGCGGCGAGCAGGCAAAACTCCGGTCGCGCACCGCGCTGGAGTGCACAAAGGACGCTCGTCGTCATCGGAATCCTTTTCCTGTCGGGTCCTCGTGTCCTTCAATGTGCAACACTTCGACTGCCGTCTCTCGGGAGGAATCGGATAATCCTGCTGCGGTAGGCACTTCCACTCCTGACGCCGCACGGACGACGGTGGTCTCCTTGACACCGGATCCCGCCCACGGCATCGTCTACCGCATTCGAAACGCCGCCGGAGCTTCCGCGCCCGGCCGTGCGTCCGGCCGCTGATCGCCGCCGAAATGCCCAGGAGAACCCGGCTCCGCTGTCCTCACCGCACCGGCGTGCTCCCTCTTCAACGCGATCGAGAGGAGGCGACGTCCCCTGGACGTCGATCCGCATGACTCCGCGAAACCCCACCACCACTGACGATCCTTCCCCGACGCCCCGGGTCGACCGCGTCGTGTTCGGCGTATCCGCGTTCCTCGCCCTGGCTTTCGTCGGCCTGGGCCTTTGGCGCACCGACCTGCTGAGCAGCATGTCCTCGTCCGCGCTCGGCTGGCTGATCACCAACGGCGGCTGGGCTTTCGTCCTCGTCGCAAGCGGTTTGGTGGTCTTCGCGCTGTGGCTGGCCGCCAGCCGCTACGGGCGGATCCCGCTCGGCGCGGACGGCGAATCACCCGAGTTCAAGACGATGTCCTGGGTGGCGATGATGTTCAGCGCCGGGATGGGCATCGGCTTGATGTTCTACGGCGTCAGCGAGCCGCTGGCCCATTTCGCCGCGCCGCCACCGGGAACCGTGCCTGCCAACAGCGACGCGGCGGTGGAGACCGCGATGGCCACCTCGCTGTTCCACTGGACGCTGCACCCGTGGGCGATCTACGCCGTCGTGGGGCTCGCGATCGCCTACAGCGGATTCCGCCGCGGGCGCAGCCAGTTGATCAGCTCCGTGTTCGCACCGCTGCTGGGCGAGCGGAAATCCGCCGGACCGCTGGGAAAGCTGATCGACGTGCTCGCCATCTTCGCGACGCTGTTCGGTTCTGCCGCCTCGCTGGGTCTCGGCACCCTGCAGATCGGCAGCGGCCTGCGCGCCAGCGGCTGGTTGCCCGACTCACCCGGAGTCGGCGTTCTGGTGGCGGTGATCGGGTTGCTGACAGTCGCATTCGTCGCCTCCGCGGTATCGGGAGTGGCCAAGGGGATCCAGTGGTTGTCCAACACCAACATGGTGCTCGCCGCTGTGCTGGCGGTGTTCCTGCTCGCGGTGGGCCCGACCGTGTTCATCCTCGGCCTGGTGCCCTCGTCGATCGGGAGCTACTTCCGCGACTTGGCCGAGATGACCGCTCGCACCGGCGCGACCGGGGGCGACGCCATGCACGAGTGGCTCTCCTCGTGGACGATCTTCTACTGGGCCTGGTGGATCTCCTGGACTCCCTTCGTCGGCATGTTCATCGCGCGGATCAGCCGCGGCCGCACCATCCGCCAGTTCGTCTGCGGTGCCGTGCTCGTGCCCGCCACCGTCAGCGTGGTCTGGTTCGCCATCTTCGGCGGCGCGGCGATCGACGTGCGGCGCCACGACGCCGGCCCGGCCGCCGGCACCGCGGAGGCGCAGCTGTTCGACGTGCTCGCGCACTTCCCGTGGGGCGCGGCCACCGGTGTCCTGGTCATGGTCCTCGTGGCGATCTTCTTCGTCTCCGGTGCCGACGCCGCGTCGGTGGTGATGGGCACGTTGTCGCAGTGCGGGTCGATCGAACCGCGCAGCTCCGTCGTCGTGTTCTGGGGCGTGGCGACAGGAGCCGTCGCCGCCGTCCTGCTGATCGTGGGCGGTGGCGGTGACGACGCGCTCGCCGGGCTGCAGAACCTGACGATCATCGTGGCGGCTCCTTTCACCGTGGTCATCGTCGTGCTGTGCGTCGCGCTGGCGAAGGACTTGCGCAGCGACCCGCTGATCCTGCGCACCGAGAAGGGTGCCGAGATGATCGAGGCTGCGGTGCGCACCGGAGATGACCGCTACGACGGCGATTTCCAGCTCCAGGTCTGCAGCGCTGATCCGAACACCCCTGACCCGCAAGGGGAATCCGATTACGAAGCACCGAACACCGGGCCAGGAGCGGAAGGTGTTTCGCACCGAACGCTCGACGCTGCGCCGGACCCGGGTCGACCGAAGATGTCGGAGCGAACCGACAATCTCTGAATGGCACCCGGAAGGGCACCCCGCCGCGCGGTGGGGTGCCCTTCCGCTCTGCTGCGGTGATGTCATGTCCTGTTCGGACGGCCGGAGCGCGTGAACCGCCCCGGCCGGTGTGGCCGGGGCGGTCCGAGCGGATCGTCACGGGAAGACGACCGTGCTGTGGCCGTTGAGCAGCACTCGGCGCTCGCAATGCCAGCGCACCGCGCGGGAAAGCGCCAGCGCCTCCGCGTCGCGTCCCACGGTCTGCAGCGCGCGGGGGTCGTGCGTGTGGTCGATCCGGATGACTTCCTGCTCGATGATCGGCCCCTCGTCCAGGTCCGAGGTGACGTAGTGCGCGGTGGCCCCGACGAGCTTCACACCGCGGTCGTAGGCCTGGTGGTAGGGCTTGGCGCCCTTGAAGCCGGGCAGGAACGAGTGGTGGATGTTGATCGCGCGGCCGTACAGCGCCTTGCTGGTCTCGTCGGACAGGATCTGCATGTACCGCGCGAGCACGACCAGGTCGACCTCGTGCTCGTCGACGAGCTGCAGCAGACGCGCCTCGGCGGCCTCCTTGGTCTCCGGGGTGACCGGGACGTGCACGAACGGCAGGCCGGCGGATTCGGCCATCGGGCGCAGGTCCTGGTGGTTGGACACCACCGCGACGATGTCGGCGCCGAGGCTGCCCGCCCGCCACCGGTAGATCAGGTCGTTCAGGCAGTGGCCGAGCTTCGAGACCATCACCAGGATGCGGGCGTTGGTGCGCGGGCTGAACTCGTAGGTCATCTGGAAGTCTGCCGCCACGGGCTCGAACTCGCGCACCAGCTCCGCCAGGTCGGTGCCGCTGGGTGCGGTGACCTGGGTGCGCATGAACAGCCGGTCGCGCACCGGGTCGTCGAACTGCCGGTGCTCGTCGATGTCGCAGCCGCGCTCGAAGAGGAACCCGCTCACCGCGCGCACGATCCCCGTGCGGTTCGGGCAGCTCAGAGTCAGGGTGAAGGTGTCGGTCACGACGATCTCCTCAGCACTCCACGATGTTGAGAGCCAGCCCACCGCGGGCGGTCTCCTTGTACTTGTCCTTCATGTCCGCGCCGGTCTCGCGCATGGTCTTGATCGCCTTGTCCAGCGACACGTGGTGCGCGCCGTCACCACGCACCGCCATCCGGGCCGCGGTGATGGCTTTGACCGAGGCGACGGCGTTGCGCTCGATGCAGGGGATCTGCACCAGCCCGCCGACCGGATCGCAGGTCAGCCCGAGGTTGTGCTCGATGCCGATCTCGGCGGCGTTCTCCACCTGTTCCGGTGTCCCGCCGAGGATCTCGGCGAGCCCGCCTGCGGCCATCGAGCAGGCCGACCCGACCTCGCCCTGGCACCCGACCTCGGCGCCGGAGATGGAGGCGTTCTCCTTGAACAGCAGGCCGATCGCACCCGCGGTCAGCAGGAACCGCACGACCTCGTCGTCGGTGAACTCCGGCAGGAACCGCTGGGCGTAGTGCAGCACCGCCGGCACGATCCCGGCGGCACCGTTGGTGGGCGCGGTGACGACCCGGCCTCCCGCGGCGTTCTCCTCGTTCACCGCGAGCGCGAAGAGCATCACCCACTCCATCGCGTGCAGGGCGTCCGATTCGTCCGCGTTGGCCTCCAGCTGCGCCCGTAGCCTCGCGGCACGACGGCGGACCTTGAGCCCGCCGGGCAGCGTGCCCCCGGTGTGCGTACCGCGGTCCACGCACTCGCGCATCACCGCCCAGATGTGCAGCAGTCCGGCCCGGATCTCCTCCTCACCGCGCCAGGAGAGCTCGTTGGCGAGCATGATGTCGCTGATGCGCAGCCCGGTCCGCCGCGCGATGGCGAGCAGCTCGTCGCCCGTGGTGAACGGGTGGCGGACCGGCGTGCTGTCCTCGACGAGCACCGGCCGTCCGGCTTCGTCCTCGTCGAGCACGAACCCGCCGCCGACCGAGTAGTACTCCCGGCGGTCGAGCTCGTCGCCGCCGGCGTCGTAGGCGGCGAACACCATTCCATTGCTGTGGAAGTCCAGCCGCGCGCGGCGGTGCAGGACCACGTCGTCATCGGCGGAGAAAGCGATCTCGTGCTTGCCGCCCAGGCTGATCCGCCCATCGGCGCGAACCGCCTCGACGGCCGGATCGGCGGCCACCGGGTCGACCAGGTGCGGCTGCTCCCCCGCCAGGCCGAGCACCACCGCCTTGACGCTTCCGTGCCCGTGCCCGGTGGCTCCGAGCGAGCCGAACAGTTCGCACCGCACGCGGGCCGCGCGCTCGAGAGCGCCGGATTCGCGGAGCCTGGTGGTGAAGAGGTAGGCGGCCCGCATCGGTCCGACCGTGTGCGAGCTGGACGGGCCGATCCCGACCTTGAACAGGTCGAACACCGAGATGGTCATCTGCGGCTCCTGGGTCGCATCAACGCTCCCTCAGATATTGAACTAATATATCAGTGACGGGCAAGAAATGTTTCAAAGAAGTGCCGAATCGCCGGTCCGCCGGGTACCAGCCCCTAAGATGAGCCCGTGACCACTGCCCCGCAAGGACTCGAGACGCCACCCACCTCGCTGGCCGAACGCGCCTACGCCGCGATCCAGGACCAGCTGATCATGCTGGACATCCCGCCGCTGGCACCGATCGACGACCTGGCGCTGAGCGAGTCCCTCGGCATCGGCCGCACCCCCGTCCGCGAAGCGCTCAAGCGCCTGGAGGTCGATCGCCTGGTCGTCTCCTACCCGCGCCGCGGCACCTTCGCCACCGGCGTGGACATCACCGATCTCGCCTACATCTCCGAGATCCGCGTCCAGCTGGAACCGCTGGCCGCCCGCCGGGCCGCCGACAACGCCGCGAAGGTCATGCGCACCAAGCTGACCGAGCTCGCCGACACCATCCAGCACGAGGACGTGATGGTGCTGTCCCGCCACGAGCTGATGCGGTGGGACCTGCACGTGCACCGCTCGATCTACCGCGCGGCGGGCAACCCCCACCTCGAGGACACGCTGGTGCGCTACAACAACCTCGCCACGCGGATCTTCTGCGTGTTCCTGGAGCGCATCACCCACTTCGACCGGCACGTCGAGGAGCACGTGGGTCTGCTGCAGGCCGTGGCCGCCGGCGAGGGCCGCAAGGCCGAGAAGATCGCCCGGGACCACGTGACCGGCTTCGAGAAGGCGATCCGGGCGATCATCTGACCGCCCGGACCACCCGCCGCTCACCACTCCTCGGTCGCCGCGAGCACTTCGAGCGCGTCGACCGTGGCGGCCACGTCGTGGACCCGGAGCACCTTCGCGCCGCGCTGCGCCGCCAGCACCGCGGCGGTGACCGAAGCCGCTTCCCGCTGCTCCACCGGGCGTCCGGTGAGCTGCCCCAGCATCGCTTTTCGCGACAGACCGGCCATGACCGGTGCGAGCTCGGCGAACGCGCCGAGCGACCGCAGCAGCGCCAGGTTGTGCTCCAAGGTCTTGCCGAAGCCGAAGCCCGGGTCGACCACCAGGTGCTCGCGCGGAATGCCCGCGCTCACGCACGTTTCGATCCGTTCTCGCAGGAACTCCGCCACTTCGGCCAGCACGTCGCGGTAGCTCGGGTCGTCCTGCATCAGGTGGGGCGGCCGGAGCATGTGCGACAAGCAGACCGGCACGCCCAGCTCGACCGCCGTCCCGACCGCACCGGGATAGCGCAGCGCGCGCACGTCGTTGATCAACGTCGCACCGGCGGCAACGGCGGCTCTCATCACCTCCGGGCGGGAGGTGTCGACCGACAGCGGGGTGTCCGAGCAGCGCGCCAGCTGCTCGACGACCGGCACGACGCGGTCGAGCTCCTCGGCGACGCTCGGCGGGTGCGAGCCCGGCCTGGTCGACTCGCCGCCGATGTCGAGGATGTCCGCACCCTCCTCGATCAACCGGATGCCGTGCCGGACCGCGGCACCGCGGTCCCGGTGCGCACCGCCGTCGGAGAACGAATCCGGCGTGACGTTGAGGATTCCGCACACGAGCTTGCGCGGCCCGCGCAGCAGCTGCAGCAGACGTCCCGCAGCAGCACCGGATTCGGGATCGGCCAGGCCGGTGGTGGTGCGTTGCGGCTCGGTCATGCGCTGCTCCGCCAAGCCGATTCGACGGTGTGCCGCAGCAGCAGGGCCGTGGTCACCGGCCCGACGCCGCCGGGCACCGGAGTCAGCCCGGCCGCCAGCCCGGTCACCTCGATCTCGTCCACGTCACCGACCAGGCCACCATCAGCGGTCGGGTTGGTGCCGACGTCGATCACGACCGCGCCCGGGCCCACGTGCTCGGCACCGATCAGGCCGATCCTGCCCACCGCGACCACGAGGACGTCGGCCGGGTGCGTGTGCGCGGCGAGGTCCTGCGTGTAGCGGTGGCACACGGTCACCGTCGCGTCGCGGCGCAGCAGCAGCTGGGCCACCGGCTTGCCGACGACGTTGGACCGGCCGACGACGACGGCACGCCGGCCGGACAGCGCGATCCCGTGGTGGTCCAGCAGTTCCAGGACCGCTGCGGCGGTCGCCGGCACGAAAGCGGGCAGCCCGGCGCTGAGCCTCCCCAACGACACGGGATTCGCGCCGTCCACGTCCTTCTCGGGCGCGATCGAGGCGGCGAGGTCCTCGACGGTCGCCCCGCTCGGCAACGGCGTCTGCAGCATGATCCCGTGGACCGAGGCGTCCGCGCTCAGCTCGGCGAGTTCGCCGCGGATCCGCTCGGGCGTCGCCTCCGCGCCCAGATCGACGACGTCGCAGCGGATTCCGGTCCTGGCCGCGGCGTTGGCGATCGAGCGCACGTACCACGCCGTGGACTCGTCGTCGGTGGCCACGACGACCGCCAAGCGCGGCGGGGTACCGGCCTCGGTGAGCTCCGCCGCCGTCCTGGTGACGCCGGCGCGGATCTCCCTGGCGAGCCCGGCACCGCTGAGCGCGGCCGTCGTCGGTTCGCCGGATACGAGCTGTCCGGTCATCGCGCGATCACCTCCCGCACCGCGGCGGTGATCTTGTCGGCGCGGGCGGCGATGTCGTCCACGCCGGCGATCGCCGCCGTCAGCTCCGAGCGGTCCGCGGCACCGGTGATCCCGGCGAGGTTGACCTCGACGTTCACCCGTGCCGTGGTCGCTGCGGCGCGAGCGGCGTCCGCAGCGGCCGCCACGTCGCTGATGACGTTGCGGTTCCCGATCGGGAGGAGCTGTTCGGCGAGCCCCACGACCCGCTCGGCGACCGCGACCACCTTCGCGGGGACCCGGCCGGCCTCGACCAGTGCGGCCGCGATCGCCTGCGAGCGCGCGGCCTTCTCCTCGTCGGAGGAACGCGGGAGGCCGTAGGCGTTCCCGACGGCTCCGAAAGCGGAAGCGTCCTCTTCCGCCAGCGTCAACGCGTGCTCGCGGAGCTCGTCGGAGGCTTCCCGCACCGCGTTGACCGTCGCAGCGTGTTGTGCGTACTTCTCCCCGTCGCTGTAGCGGGCTACCATTCCGATCAGCGCGGCGGCCTGGGCGGCGTGCACCCCGGCGCTCGCCCCACCGCCCGGTGCGGGCACCCGGGCTGCTAGCGAGCTCAGGAACGTTTCGAGGGTTTCCAAGCGCATGGCATCGGTCTTCCTGCTCGGCGGGCCGGGCCCGCAGGTGGGAGGGGTGCGCGGTACCGCGAGGAGCGCGCACCCCGGCTGGCGGTCAGCGGCGGATGCGGGTCATCTCCGGGTCGACCAGCGGTTCGGCGGTCACGGTGGCGCGCACCTTCCGGTCGAAGTACTGGATCTCCACCGAGGTCCCCACCACCGCCGACGCCGGGAGCCAGGCGTAGGCGATCGGCTTGCCGATCGTGTGGCCGAACGCCGCCGACGTGACGTAGCCCGCGGGTTCGCCGTCGAGGAAGACCGGTTCGTGGCCCAGCACCACGCTCCGGCCGTCGTCGACGGTCAGGCAGGCGAGGCGGCGGGTCACAGATTCGTCGCT
The DNA here is from genome assembly GCF_003635025.1 of Saccharopolyspora antimicrobica. Classification (GTDB taxonomy): domain Bacteria; phylum Actinomycetota; class Actinomycetes; order Mycobacteriales; family Pseudonocardiaceae; genus Saccharopolyspora; species Saccharopolyspora antimicrobica. Next base: position 7,658,545 of record NZ_RBXX01000002.1, read on the forward strand.
GAGCCCGGCGATCGCGTCGTGTCCGACGTAGTCCGACTTCTTCTTGTTCACGGCGAATCCGAGCCCGGCCTCGTACGGGTTGTGCTCGGTCGTCATGTCGGCGCCCCAGGACCGGTAGCCCTTCTCCAACCGGAGGCTGTTGAACGCGGCACGACCCGCGGCGATCACGCCGAGCGGCTGCCCGGCTTCCCACAGCGCGTCCCAGAGCCGCTGGCCGTACTCGGCGCTGGTGTAGATCTCCCAGCCGAGCTCGCCCACGTAGGACAGCCGCATCGCGGTGACCGGGATGCCGGCGATGTGCGCCCGCTTGAGGCGGAAGTACTTCAGCGCTTCGTGGGAGAAGTCCTCACCGGACAACGGCTGCACCAGGTCGCGGGCCAGCGGGCCCCACACGCCGATGCAGCACGTCCCGCCGGTGATGTCGCGAACCTGCACGCTGCCGTCGGCCGGTGTCGCTCGGCGGAAGTGGTCCAGGTCGAGGTTGCCGTTGGCGCCGACCTGGAACAGCTCCGCACCGAGCCTGGCCACGGTGACGTCGGACCGGATGCCGCCTGCGCGGTCGAGAACCAGCGCGTAGGTCACCGAGCCCACGGACTTGTCCATCTTGCCGGTGGTCGTCCGCTGCAGGAACTCGACCGCGCCCGGCCCGCTGACCTCGATGCGCTTGAGCGAGGTCATGTCGTACATGGCCACCGCGGTGCGGGTCTTCCAGGCCTCGGCCGCGGCGATCGGCGAGTGGAACATCGCCGACCACGCGTCGCGCGACGGCGGCTGCCACTCCGGCGGCAGCTCCTTCACCAGCCGCGCGTTCGCCTCGTACCAGTGCGGCCGTTCCCAGGCGTGCGATTCCAGGAAGAACGCGCCCAGCTCCTTCTGCCGCGCGTGGAACGGGCTCACTCGCAGGTCCCGGGGCGAGAGCTTCGGCTGCAGCGGGTGCAGCACGTCGTAGACCTCGACGAAGTTGCGCTGCGCGGTTTCGCTGACGTAGGCGTCGGTGGTCTCGATCTCGTCGAACCGGTTGACGTCGCAGCCGTGCAGTTCGAGTTCGCTGCGGCCCTCGATCAGCAGTTGCGCGACGGCGCGGGCCACTCCCGCGGAGTGCGTCACCCACACCGCTTCGGCGACCCAGAAACCGGCCACGTCCGGGGATTCGCCGACCAGCGGCCCACCGTCGGGGGTGAAGGACATGATGCCGTTGAACCCGGCGTCGATCTTCGCCTCGCGCAACGACGGGAGCAGCGCCCTGCTGTGCTCCCAGGACGGGGCGAAGTCCTCCTCGGTGAACGGCAGCATCGACGGCATCGCGGCCTCGGTGACGTCGTCGTTCACCTCGGGCAGCTCGGCGAGCTGCGCGGGCATCGGGCGGTGCGCGTAGCTGCCGATGCCGAGCCGGTCGTTGTGCTCGCGGTAGTACAGGTCGCGGTCCTGGTGGCGCAGGATCGGCAGCCGCGCCTCGATCAGGTCGTCGTTGCGGCCGACGAGCTCGGCGACCTGACCGGTGCGGGCGTACTGGTGCGCCAGCGGCAGCAGCGGCACCTTCATGCCGACCAGCTCGCCGAGCGCCTTGCCCCAGAACCCGGCGCAGGAGACCACGAGGTCGGCGCTGATCTCCTCGCCGCTGCCGGTGCGCACCCCGGTGACGCGGCCGCCCTGCTGGAGGATCTCGGCGACCCGCGTCGAACCGCGGAACACCGCACCGCGGGACTCCGCGCGGCGGATCAGCGCGGTGACCGCCCGGGAGGCCTTGGCGAGGCCGTCCGTGGGCGTGTGGAAACCGCCCAGCACCTGCTCGCGGTCGAGCAGCGGGTGCAGTTCGGCGCACCGCTCCGGTCCGACGACCTCGCCCGGAACACCCCAGGAAGTGGCCCAGCCCTGCCTGCGGTGCAGGTCGGCGAGCCGTTCCGGGGTGGTCGCGATCTCGAGGCCGCCGACCTGGTTGAAGCACCAGGCGCCGTCGACGTCCAGGCTCTTGAACTTCTCCACCGTGTAGGTGGCCAGCTTGGTCATCGTCTGCGAACCGTTGGTCTGGAAGACGAGACCGGGTGCGTGCGAGGTCGAGCCGCCGGCCAGCGGCAGCGGCCCCTGGTCGAGGACGGTGATGTCGGTCCAGCCGCGCTGGGTGAGCTCGTCGGCCAGGTTGGCACCGACGATCCCGGCTCCGATGATGACGACACGTGGGTTGGTGGTGCTCATGACGGAGTCTCCTAACTGGACGGTCGGCGGTGACCGCCGGGAGGGCGCCTGCGGGGTTCGGGGGCCGGCCGCGGCCGACCCGGGTGGTTCAGCGGAACTCCTGGGCCGCGTCGAGCAACCAGTCCGCCAGGTAGCCCGCGAACGACGGCCGGACGAAGAGCCGGAAGTCGTCGCCGAGGGCGACGATCAGCACCCCGGCCTGCCCGACGGTGGTCTGCGCGCACGTGCCGCGGGGAAGGGCCGCGGGGCGGAGGTCGATCGAGCACCCGAAGGAGAGCAGCTCGCGCGCCAGCTCACCGCTCAACCGGATCGCGGTCCGCTGCGCGGACACGTCCACGGCCGCGCCGTCGTGCGCGGAGACCACCTTGGCGAGCGCGTCCTCCAGCTCGTGCGGCCGGGAGATCTTGCTCGTCACGAGCCATTCGTCCGGCCCGAGCCAGATGAGCTGGCCTTCCGGCGTGGCGGTCCAGGTGTTGGGCTGGACCGGCAGCGCCGCGCCCAGCGCCTGCTCCACCGCGGCGGCTCCCGGGCCGGCGGGGTCGATCCGCAGGTCCGCGGCGGCCACCGGTTCCTCGGGCTTGACCACCAGCCCGTCGACCGCCCAGGTCAGTTCCGCCAGCGCAGCGCGCCAGGCTTCCAACGGGTGCGTGGTGCAGAGGGTTTCAGCCATCGCGGCGTGCTCCTTCCGGGTCGACCAGCACGGTGGGCCCGATCTCGGCTTCGACGAGCGCGCCGTCCACCGGGACGTGCACGAGGTCGCCGATGCGGGCGCGGCCGTTCTTCACCAGCGCCAGGGCGAACGGCCGTCCCAGTTCGGCGCTGCGGTAGCTGGACGTGACGTGACCGAGCATCGGGACCGGTGCCTCGGGCAGGGTCCCGTCCGCGCGGAGTTCCACGATCTGCGCGCCCTCGCGCAGCTTGGTGGTCCCGTCGGTCGGCAGCAGCGAGACGAACTGCTTCCGCAGCGGGTTGTGGTTCTCCGGCCGCGAGAACGAGCGCTTGCCGACGAAGTCGGCCTTCTTCTTCGACACCACCCAGTTCATGCCGAGGTCCTGCGGCGTGACGGTGCCGTCGGTGTCCTGCCCGATGATCGGGTAGCCCTTCTCCGCGCGCAGCACGTGCATCGTCTCGGTCCCGTACGGCGTGATGCCGAAGCGCTCCCCCGCTGCCAGCAGGCGCTTCCACAGCGAGAGGCCGTAGTGGGAGTTGACGTTGACCTCGTAGGCCAGCTCGCCGGAGAACGAGATCCTGGCGATGCGGACCGGGATCCCGTCGAGCGTGGTGTCCTTCCAGGACATGAACGGGAAGCCCTCGTTGGACACGTCCAGGTCCGGGAACACCCGGGCCAGCACCTCGCGCGAGCGCGGGCCGACGACCGGGAAGACCGCCCACTGCTCGGTGACCGAGGTCAGGTGCACGCGCAGCTCGGGCCACTCCGTCTGGAGCCACTCCTCCATCCAGTCCAGCACCGCGGCCGCGCCGCCGGTCGTGGTGGTGACCAGGAAGCGGTTCTCCTCGGTGCGCAGCACCGTGCCGTCGTCGATGACCATGCCGTCGTTGCCGCACATGACGCCGTAGCGCACCCGGCCGACCTTGAGCGTGCTCATCATGTTCGTGTACAGCCGGTCGAGCAGCACGGCGGCGTCCGGGCCCTGGACGTCGATCTTGCCCAGCGTGGACCCGTCGAGGATGCCGACCGACGCCCGCGTCGCGGCGCACTCCCGCAGCACGGCGGTCTCCATGTCCTCGCCGGGCTCCGGGTAGTACCGGGCGCGCTTCCACTGCCCGACGTCTTCGAACACCGCACCCGCGTCCACGTGCCAGGAGTGCACCGCGGTGATCCGCTCCGGGTCGAACAAACTCCCGCGCTCCCGCCCGGCCAGCGCGGCGAAGGCGACCGGCGTGTAGGGCGGGCGGAACGTGGTGGTGCCGAGGTCCTCGACCGAGCGGCCCAGCAGTTCCGCGGCGATGCCCGCGGCGATCACCCCAGAGGTCTTGCCCTGGTCGTGCGCGGTGCCGATCGTGGTGTAGCGCTTGATGTGCTCCACCGAGCGCAGTCCGGCACCGACCGCGCGGCCGATGTCGGTCACCGTGGCGTCGCGCTGGATGTCGACGAACTGCCGGTCCGGGTCACCGCCGGTGCGCCAGATCACTTCCGTGGCCGTGCGAGCCGGGCTCTCCTCGACCACCGGTGCCTCGTCGCCCGCTCCCTCGCGCACCACGCCGCCCAGGTCGAAGGTGCCGTTGGCCGCGCCGATCACGGTGGTGCCGGGCAGGTTCCCGGCGGGCCGGAAGGCGCCGAGCGACGCGTCGTAGGCCAGCGCGCCCCTGACGTGGCTGAACAGGTGCACTGCGGGGTTCCAGCCGCCGGAGACCAGCAGCAGGTCCGCGGGAATCCGCATCGCACCGCCGGCGCTGCGCGCGGTCACCGCGCGAACGCGCTCCTCTCCTTCGGTTCCTGTGACCACAGTGGACGCGTGCACCGCGATTCCCCGCTCTCCGGCGCGGGTTCCCCACTCCTGCGGCGGATTCGCCCGGGCATCGAGCACCGTCACCGCCGCACCAGCCTCCGCGAGGTCGATCGCCGCGGCGTACGCGGAGTCGTCGCTGGTGAAGACGACGACCTCGCGCCCTGCGAGCACGCCGTAGCGGTGCAGGTAGTCCCGCGCCGAAGAGGCGAGCATGATGCCCGGTCGGTCGTTGTCGTCGAACACGATCGGCCGCTCGTGCGCCCCCGTCGCGACGACGACCTTCACCGCTCGGATCCGGTGCACCCGCTGGCGGCTGCGGGCGGCGGGCGCGGCGGCGCCGAGGTGGTCGGTGCGGCGTTCCAGCGCGAGCACGAACCCGTCGTCGTACTGGCCGAACGCCGTCGTGCGCTGCAGGTGTCGCACCTCCGGGTTCGCCGCAAGTTCGGCGACCACCTCGGCCACGAATTCCAGCGCGGGGCGCCCGTCGATCCGCTCGGTGCCGGTCAGGCTGCCGCCCGGAGCGGGCCGGTCGTCGAGCAGGACGACGCTCTCCCCCGCGCGGGCGGCGCTGCGGGCGGCCAGCAGCCCAGCCGGTCCCGCCCCGATCACCAGCGTGTCGACGTGGGTGTGCTTGCGGTCGTAGCGCGCCGGGTCGGGAACCTCGGCCAAGCGGCCCTGTCCGTTGACCCCGCGCGCGACGAGGCCGTCGGTGAGCTCGACGGTGGCCGCCTGCAGCATCGGCTCCGGGAACGGTTCCTCGATCTGCACCAGCCCGGTCGGGTCCTCGACCCACGCCGCGCCGATCCCGCGCGGACGCCCCAGCTTCACGCTGGTGCCGATGCGGTGGACGCCGTTGGCCAGCAGCGCCGAGGCCAGCGTGTCACCGGGGTGACCGGTGTAGGTGCGGCCGTCGAAGGTGAAGGTGAGCGTGCGGCTGCGGTCGATGCGGCCGTACCCGTCGACCCTGCACAGTCCCGCCTCTCCGTGATTCACAGTGGTGGTCGCGTCCGGATCGATCTCGCGTTCTGCGGTTTCTTGTGGCTGGGTTACGTCACGGTCCCCTGAGGTGCGGTTGGGCAGGGGTGAAGTTGGCACCGGGCTACTCATGTGCGCCTTGCCCGGTGTCGTCCTTGGCGCGGGTTCACCGACGTGGTAGGTGGCGAGGAACTCGTAGGTGCGGGTGTCCCGGACGGTGTTGAACCAGCGGCGGCAGCCGGCGCTGTGGCTCCACCGCTCCGGGAACGGGCCCTTCTGGTTGTCGCGGTAGAAGACGAACTCGGCCCACTCCCGGTCCGACAGGTCGGCGGGGTTCTCCGGGTAGGCGACGTCGGCTTGGCCGCCGTAGTGGAACTCGACCTCCTCGCGGGGGCCGCACCACGGGCAGTGGATCAGTTGCATGGCAGGTCCTCGGGTCTCAGTGGGCGACGGCGGCGGCGCCGTGCTCGTCGACGAGCGCGCCGGTGGTGAAGCGGTCGAGGCTGAACGGGGCGACGTAGGGGTGCGGCTCACCGTTGGCGATGGTGTGCGCGTAGCACCAGCCGATCCCGGGCGTGGCCTTGAAACCCCCTGTCCCCCAACCGGAGTTGACGTAGGCGTTGGCGTACGGCGTGTGCCCGACGATCGGGCTCGCGTCCGGGGTGACGTCGACGATCCCGGCCCAGGTGCGGAGCAGGTGCGCCCGGGCGAACACCGGGAACAGCTCGACCGCCGCGGCCATCTGCCGCTCGATGATGTGGAACGCCCCGCGCTGGCCGTAGCCGTTGTAGGAGTCCACGCCCGCGCCCATCACCAGTTCGCCCTTGTGCGCCTGGGAGACGTAGACGTGCACGGCGTTGGACATCACGATGGTCGGGTGCACCGGCTCCAGCAGTTCGGAGACCAGTGCCTGCAGCGGGTGCGACTGCAGCGGTGTCCGCACGCCGAGCATGTCCAGCAGCACCGAGGTGTGCCCGGCCGCGCACAGCGCGACGGTGCCGCAGGCGATGTCGCCCCGGGTGGTGCGCACGCCGGTCACCCGGTCACCGTCCACGGTGAACCCGGTGACCTCGCAGTCCTGGATCAGGTCGATGCCGGCCTCGTCGGCGCGGCGGGCGAAGCCCCAGGCGACGTAGTCGTGCTTGGCGATCCCGGCCCGGGGCTGGTAGGTCGCGCCCTGCACCGGGTACCGGATGTCCGCCGAGGTGTTGACGATCGGGCAGACCTGCGCGACCTCCTCCGGCCCGAGCCACTCGGCGTCGATCCCGTTGAGCTTGTTGGCCTCGACGCGGCGGACGGAGTCGCGGACGTCCTGCTCGGTGTGCGCGAGGTTGAGCACTCCGCGCTGCGAGAACAGGATCGGGTACCCGAGGTCCTCCTCCAGCCCCTCCCACAGCTTCAGGGAGTGCTCGTAGATCGCCGCGGACTCGTCCCACAGGTAGTTGGACCGGATCAGCGTCGTGTTGCGGGCCATGTTGCCGCCCGCGAGCCAGCCCTTCTCCAGGACGGCGACGTCGGTGATGCCGTGGTTCTTCGCCAGGTAGTGCGCGGTCGCCAGCCCGTGCCCGCCGCCACCGACGATGACCACGTCGTAGGACTTCTTCGGCTCCGGGTTGCGCCACAGGAAGTCGGGGTGCTCGGGCAGCTCCGCACCGGGAGGCGGGGTGTTCGCGCTCATGCCAGCAGCTCCGGGTAGAGGGGACGGCTTTCGGCGAGGTCGGCGACGCGTTCGGCCAGGGCGTCGAGACCGACTTCCGGGGTTTCGGGGCGCAGCGCCAGCGCGATGATGTCGGCGACCTCGGTGAACTCCTCGTCGCCGAAGCCGCGGGCGGCCAGCGCCGGGGTGCCGATGCGCACCCCGGAGGACACCATCGGCGGTCGCGGGTCGAACGGGACCGCGTTGCGGTTCACGGTGATCCCGACCCGGTGCAGGCGGTCTTCGGCCTGCTTCCCGTCCAGCTCCGAATCGCGGAGGTCCACCAGCACCAGGTGCACGTCGGTGCCGCCGGAGACCACTCCGACGTTCTGCTCCACCAGGAGCCGGTCGGCGAGGATCCGGGCCCCGGCCAGGGTGCGCTCCTGCCGCTCGCGGAAGTCGGCTCCGCCCGCGAGCTTGAACGCCACCGCCTTGCCCGCGATCACGTGCTCCAGCGGACCGCCCTGCAAGCCGGGGAAGACGCTGGAGTTGAGCTTCTTCGCCAGTTCCGCCTGCGCGAGCACCACCCCGCCGCGCGGACCGCCGAGGGTCTTGTGCGTGGTCGAGGTGACCACGTGCGCGTGCGGCACCGGGGACGGGTGCAGCCCGGCCGCCACCAGCCCGGCGAAGTGCGCCATGTCCACCATCAGGTAAGCGCCGACCTCGTCGGCGATCCGGCGGAACTCCGCGAAGTCCAGGTGCCGCGGGTAGGCCGACCACCCGGCGATGATCAGCTTGGGGCGGCGTTCCTTCGCCAGCCGCTCCACCTCGGCCATGTCGACGAGGTGGTCGTCCTCCCGCACGTGGTAGGCCACCGCGTCGAAGTACTTCCCCGAGAAGGTCAGGCGCATGCCGTGCGTCAGGTGCCCGCCGTGCGCGAGGTCCAGGCCGAGGAAGGTGTCGCCCGGTTCCAGCAGCGCGGCCATGACCGCGGAGTTCGCCTGGGCGCCGGAATGCGGTTGCACGTTCGCGAAATCGGCGCCGAACAACGCCTTCGCGCGGTCGATCGCCAGCTGCTCGATCTCGTCGACGTTCTCGCAGCCGCCGTAGTAGCGACGGCCCGGGTAGCCCTCCGCGTACTTGTTGGTCAGCACCGAGCCCTGCGCCTGCATCACGCTCAGCGGTGCGAAGTTCTCGCTCGCGATCATCTCCAGCGTGCCGCGCTGCCGGGCCATTTCCCGGGTGACGGCCGCGTGGACCTCCGGATCCGCCTCCGCCAGCGGCACCCCGAGCGCGCTCCCGGCGCTCGGCGCCCCTCGACGATCAACCGTTACGGACATGCCGCCGACCTCCCGTGTTGGTCAATTGATATATCAGTTGGTGGTCGAGTTCGGGACCGCTGCCGCAGTGGTCAACGGCCCCGGAACTGCTCGTCGCGGTCGCCGGCGGGCTCAGTGGCCCCGGGCGATCCACTCCTCCAGGTGCGGCGCCTCCGCCGCGATGGTGGTCGATCCGCCGTGTCCGGTGTGGACCGTCGTCTCCCCGGGCAGGGCGAGCAGCGTGCGGCTGATCGAGTCGATGATCGTGTCGAAGCTGGAGTAGGACCGGCCGGTGGCGCCGGGCCCGCCCTGGAACAGGGTGTCCCCGGTGAACACGATCCCCAGCTCGGGCACGTGCAGGCAGGTCGAGCCCGGCGAGTGCCCCGGCGTCGGCAGGACGTGCAGGTCGATGCCCGCGACGGTGAGGGTCTGCCCCGCCGCCAGTTCGCCGTCCGGCCGGCGGTCCGGGTGGGTCAGCTTCCACAGCTGCGCTTCGTCCGGGTTGAGCAGGACGGGCGCCCCGAACCGCTCGGACAGCGCCGGAGCCTGGTTGACGTGGTCGTCGTGCGCGTGGGTGCACACGATCGCCGTCACCCGCCGATCACCGACCTGCGCGGCGATCGCCTCGGCGTCGTGCGCCGGGTCGATGACCAGGACCTCGCGATCGTCGCCGACGATCCAGACGTTGTTGTCGACCTCCCAGGTCCCGCCGTCGAGGGAGAAGGTGCCGGAGGTGATCAGGTGCTCGACGGGGCTCACAGGACCACCACCGAGCGCAGCACGTCACCGCGGTGCATCTTCTCGAAGGCGCCTTCCACGTCGTCCAGCGAGATCTCCTCGGTCACGAACTTCTCCAGCGGCAGCCGGCCCTGCAGGTGCAGGTCGACCAGCGCCGGGAAGTCGCGGGAGGGCAGGCAGTCGCCGTACCACGACGACTTGAGCGCGCCACCGCGGCCGAAGTACTCGATCAGCGGCAGCTCCGGCGCCATCATGTCCGGCGTCGGGACGCCGACGAGCACCACGGTCCCGGCCAGGTCCCGGGCCTCGAACGCCTGCTTCCAGGTCTCCGGGCGCCCGACCGCGTCGATCACCACGTCGGCGCCGAACCCGCCGGTGCAGTTGCGGATCTCCTCGACCACATCGGTCTCCCGCGCGTCGATGAAGTGGGTGGCACCGAACTCCCGGGCCTTGTCCAGCTTCCGCGGGTCGCGGTCCACCGCCACGATCGTGCTCGCTCCCGCGAGCTCGGCCCCGGCGATGGCCGCGTCGCCGACGCCGCCGCAGCCGATCACCGCCACCGAATCACCCCGGCCCACCTGACCGGTGTTGATCGCGGCACCGATCCCGGCCATCACGCCGCAGCCGAGCAATCCGGCCACCTGCGGATCGACGCGCGGGTCGACCTTGGTGCACTGCCCCGCGGCCACCAGGGTCTTCTCCGCGAACGCCCCGATGCCCAGCGCCGGGCTCAGCTCCTGACCGGAGGCCAACGTCATCTTCTGCGTCGCGTTGTGCGTGTCGAAGCAGTACTGCGGCTTGCCCTTGCTGCAGGCGCGGCACTGCCCGCAGACCGCGCGCCAGTTCAGGATCACGTAGTCGCCCGGAGCGACGTTCACGACGCCGTCGCCGACCGACTCCACCACGCCGGCGGCCTCGTGCCCCAGCAGGAAGGGGAACTCGTCGTTGATCCCGCCCTCGCGGTAGTGCAGGTCCGTGTGGCACACCCCGCACGCCTGCACCCGCACCACGGCCTCGCCGGGGCCCGGGTCCGGGATCACGATCGTCTCGACGGAGACGGGCTTGCCCTGCGCGAGCGAGACAACTCCGCGGACTTCTTGCGACATACGGTTCTTCTCCTTCTTCCTGCTCGTTCCGGAAGGCCGGCGAGCCGGGCGGTGGCGGGGAGATCAGTTCGTCGAGCGACGTCGCGAGTCCGGTCCGCCGATCGGGACGCGGACCGCGACCCGCAGCTTGACATACGGTTGGTATATCAGTCCAGACCGCAGTGGACGCCAGATCAGCGAATCCGGACTCGCGGCTGTTCTCCCGGGATCAGCCCGAGATCGCCGAGGTCACCCAGTCCCTGAACTCACCGATGTGGTGCTCGCTCGGGACCAGCACACCGCCGTCGGCGTAGGCCCTCGACGACATCGCCGGCTGGCAGCGCTCGCAGGCGTCGAAGTCCTGCTGGTTGACCCGGTGGAACAGCTCCACCGAGCGGGAGAGGTCGACCCCGCTGTCGACTACCTCCTGCGTGTAGAGCCAGTCGCACTCCACGATCGTCCGGTCCACCGCCAGCGGGTACATCCGGTGGAAGATCACGTGGTCCGGCACGAGGTTGATGAACACCTGCGGGTTGATCGTGATCGCGTAGTAGCGCCGGTCGTGGTCCTCGTCGACGCCGGAGAGGGTGTCGAACCCGCCCTGACCGTCCACCGTGAACCCGGTGATCTCCTCGCCGAACTGCGCCCCGTGCCCCACGAAGTACTGCGCCGCGTACCCGTCGGCGAACTCCGGCAGCACCTCGGTCAGCTCCGGGTGGATCGTCGCGCAGTGGTAGCACTCCATGAAGTTCTCGACGATGAGCTTCCAGTTCGCCTTCACGTCGTAGGTGATCCGGCGGCCGACCACCAGGTCGTCGATCCCCCAGCCGTCGATCGTGCCAGCATCGCCCAGCCTGGCGGTGACCGCGCTCTGCACGGTGTCCTCGAAGGACGGTGGCTCGTCGGCCAGGCACACCCAGGCGGTGCCGAGCCATTCGCGCAGGGCGACGCCGATCAGCCCGTACTCGTCGCGGTTCACGTCGTTCATGGAGTTCAGGTTCGGAGCCGCGACGAGCTTGCCGTCGAGGCCGTAGGTCCACGCGTGGTACGGGCACTGCAGGGAGCGCCGGACCGTTCCGGACTCCTCGACGCACAGCCGCGCGCCGCGGTGCCGGCAGACGTTGAGGAAGGCGCGCAGCGCGCCGTCGCGGCCCCGCACGATCAGCACGCTCTCGCCGCCGACGTCGACGTTGCGGAAGCTGCCCGGGGTGGGCATGTCGCTGCAGCGGGCCGCGGCGAACCAGTGACGCTGGAAGATCCGGGACTTCTCGAGCTCGAAGACCGCTTCATCGGTGTAGTGCGACCCCGGCAAGGTCGGGATCAGGCTGGAGGCGGGTTCCGGCTGCTGCTGGCTGTGAACTTCGACGGAACTCACGAACGGTCCTTTCCTGCTGCGGTGCGGCGATGGGAAGTCGGCGCGGGCCCGGCGGGCCGGCGCACCGGTGAGAGGCTGGCTTCGATCAGCGCAACGCCGGCATGGATCCGGCCAGCTGGCGGCGCCACCGCCCGAACGGGCGAGCGCGGTCGATCGCGAGAACGGCTTCCGGGTTTCCGTCCTGGCCCCGGTAGAGCGCGAGGAAGTCGAGCGCTTCGAGGCTGCCCTCGAGCACTTCGATCCGGGAGCCCTCGGTGCGGTGACCGGCGAACTGAATCTTGTGGCCGTACTGGTCCGACCAGAAGTACGGCACCTCGTGGTGCGCCGGCGGCTCGTAGCTCCGGCCGAGGAGCGCGGACGCCGCGGCGACCGGCTGCTGCACGGCGTTGGTCCAGTGCTCCAAGCGCCGCGAAGAGCCGAGGTAGTTGCGATGGGAGTTGGCGCAGTCGCCGACCGCGAAGACGCCGGGCACGTTGGTGGCACCTTGCGCGTCGGTGACGACACCGTCGTCGAGATCGACACCCGACCCGTGCAGCCACTCCACGCACGGCTCGGCTCCGATGCCGACCACCACCACGTCGGCGGGGAGCTCGCGCCCGTCGGACAGGCGGACGGCCGTCACCCGCTCGCCACCGACGAGCTCGGCGAGCATCGCGCCGGTGTGCAGCCGCACGCCCTCGGTGGCGTGCAGACCTGCGCAGACCTCGCCCATCTCGGCGCCGAGCGGCTTCAGCAACGGCACGCGCGCGGCTTCGACGACGTCGACCTCGACACCCAAACCCACTGCGGTCGAGGCGATTTCGGAACCGATGAACCCCGCCCCGATGATCACCAGGCGCGCGCCCGGGACCAGCTCCTCGCGCAACGCCACCGCGTCGTCGAACGTGCGGAGCGTGTGCACGCCGTCCGGCAGCTCGCCGCGGAGGCTCCTCGCCCGGGCACCCGTCGCGACCACCACGCCGTCGGCCGCGATCCGCTCGCCGTCGTCGAGGACCACCGCTCGATCACCGGTGTCGAGTCCGGTCGCGGTGCGCCCGAGCCGCCACTCCGCCTCCAGCGCGTCGTCCTCGGGCGTGGACAGCTCCAGGTCGGCTTCCGAGAACTTCCCGGCCAGGAACTCCTTGGACAGCGGCGGGCGGTCGTAGGGCGCGCGGGCCTCCTCGCCGATCACGACGATCCGCCCTTCGAAGCCCTGATCTCGCAGAGCGCGGGTGGCGGTGAGCCCGGCCAGGGAAGCCCCGACAACAGCGATCGTCCGCATCATCGGACCTCTTCCGCGAGCGCTCCGGCGACTTCCGCCCCGACTTCCACCGTCTCGAGCACGTAGACCTGCCCGTCGGTGATGACCACCTCGTGCGTCCGCACCGGCTTGCGCGCGGGCGGCCCGCTCGGCTTCCCGGTGCGCAGGTCGAAACAAGCGGCGTGCAACGGGCACTCGACCGCGCAGTCCTCGAGCCAGCCGTCCGACAGCGAAGCATCCTGATGGGTGCACGTGTCATCGATCGCGTAGAAGGTGCCATCCGCGTTGAACACCGCGATTGCCACGCTGCCCTGCACACGTACAGACTCTCCGACCGGAATGTCGGACACCGCGCCAACTAAGATCATCGTTGCTCCTGTTGCTGATTGCGGAACACGACGTGTGATTCGCAACAGAGCATCCGGCACTCATCGTTTCCCGTCAATTGGCCAAACCGAGATCAGCTCGCCGCGAGTTCGGAGTTGCAACATGCACAACAACGGCAAGGACGCAGCCGCCGCCGAGCCCCGGACACCCACCCAAGCCGTGGACCGGGCCCTGTCGATGCTCGTGCTCCTGGCCCAGCGCGGGCCGGCCGGCGTCACCGAGCTGGCCCGCGAGCTGGGGGTGCACAAGTCCACCGCGTCCCGGCTGATGACCGCGCTGGAGAAGTTCCGGTTCGTCGAGCAGACGGGCTCTCGCGGGAAGTTCCAGCTCGGGTTCGGCATCGTCCGGCTCGCCGGGGCGACCGCCGCCCAGCTGGACATCGCGCGGGAGAGCCGGCCGATCTGCGTCCGGCTGGCGGCGGAGCTGCACGGGACGGTGAGCCTGAGCGTCCTCGAGAGCGGCGGCGCGACGACGGTGGTGCAGGAGCCGAGCACCGAGCGGAACTGGATCGGCCTCCGCATGCCGCTGCACGCGACCGCGAGCGGGAAGGTGCTGCTGGCGAGCTTCGGGTTCGCGGAGCTCGAAGAGGTCCTGCGGACGCCGCTGCAGCGGTTCACCCCGAGAACCGTCACCTCGCGCGGCACCCTGATGGCGGATCTGAACCGGGTTCGCGACCGCGGGTGGGCCGCGGCGAGCGGTGAGTTCGAGCACGACCTGCACTCGGTCGCGGTTCCGGTGCGCGGCCCGGGCGGACGCCTGGCCGGCGTGCTGACCGCGTCGGCCGACGGCGCGCATCTCCGGACGGCCGATTTCCCCGACGTGGCAAGGGTTCTCACCCGGGCGGCCGAGGAGATCCAGGACCGGCTGCGCCGCCTGGCCGGCCCGTAGCGGACGTGGGAAACCCTTGACCACACCTGGCATCCCCGTTAGCTTGAACAGATATATCAGTCGTATGGATCAAGAGGTGATCATGCGTCAGCCCCTCGGTTCGGCCAGGTCGAGCACCGGGCAGAGCGGAGCGGCCGGGTGAACGGGCCGCCCGTGCCTCGCGGCGTGGGCGGCGAGCTGGCCATCGAGGACGCGCAGACGATCCGCCGGGCGACGACGGCGGCGACCTTGGGCAACATCGCCTCGTGGTACGACTTCGGGATCTACTCCTACCTCGCCGCGGTCGCCCTGGACCGGGTGTTCTTCCCCGATGCCGGCGAGTGGGCGGCGGTGCTCACCCTGGGCACGTTCGCCGCGGCGTTCGTGGTGCGCCCGCTCGGCGGGGTCGTCTTCGGGCCGCTGGGCGACCGGATCGGCCGCACCAGGGTCCTCGCCGCCACCATCCTGCTGATGTCGATCGCGACCGCCCTGCTCGGGCTCGTCCCCGACTACGGCGCGATCGGCATCGCGGCTCCGCTGATCGTGCTGTTCATCCGCATGCTGCAGGGCTTCGCCGCGGGCGGCGAGTACACCGGCGCGCTGACGCTCATCGCCGAGTACGCGCCCGACCGGCGGCGCGGTTTCTTCGGCAGCTGGCTGGAATTCGGCACGCTGATCGGCTACGCGCTGGGCGCCGGTGTGTCCGCGGTCCTGGTGTCGGTGCTGCCCGAGGAGCACCTGCTGGCCTGGGGGTGGCGAGTGCCCTTCATGCTCGCCCTGCCCCTCGGCGTCATCGGGATCTACCTCCGGTTGCGGCTGGAGGAGACCCCCGCGTTCCGGCAGCTGATGGAGCGCTCTCCGGCGATGGCGACCATGGCGCTGCGGCGCGTGTTCCAGATCCTGCTGACCCGGTGCCGGTCGGCGGCGCTGGTCGCCGGTGGCCTGATCGTCGCCTGGAACACCACCAACTACGTCCTGACCAACTACGTGCCCACCTACCTGACGCGGACCCTGCCGGGCCACGGCCAGAGCGGGACCAGCGACGCGCTGTCGACGGCGCTGCAGGTGCTGGTCATGCTCGCGATGCTCTGCGTCATCGTCTTCACCGGACAGCTCAGCGACCGCATCGGCCGCAAGCCGGTCCTGCTCACCGGCAGCGTCACGCTGATCCTGCTCGGCCTGCCCGCCGTGTGGCTGCTGCGCGCCGGGCTCCCCGGCCAGCTGATCGGCCTGATGATCATGGGGTTCGCGCTGCTCTGCTTCGCCGCGGTGACCCCGTCGACGCTGCCCGCGCTCTTCCCCACCTTCGTCCGGTACGGCAGCCTCGCCATCATCTTCAACGTGTTCGTGTCGGCGTTCGCGGGCACCGCGCCCACGGTCATCGGCATAGCGGTGACCACGACCGGAAACCTCGACTGGCCCGGCTACTACCTCATCGGAGCAGGAGCGATCGGGCTCCTGAGCACCCTGTACCTCAAGGAACCGGCCGGCCGGGCGCTGAAGGGCGCCGCGCCGCTCACCTCGAGCGCCGACCTGCCCGCACCGCCGCTGTCCGCGGACGGCGTTCCGATGGAGAATCCGCTGCCGCCGCAACGGGAATGACCGCGCGCGGCCGGAGGCGCCGGGAGCTCGCCGCGCTCGACCTCCGCGCACCCGTGGTGCCGTCAGCCTCGCGCTCGGCGAATGTCCGACTCCCGGCGCCGCGCGGCCGCTAGGGTGTCGCAGACCCGGCAGCTGGAGGCTCGATGACGGACCGACCCGACCACGAGGAACCGGTGCCCGGCACCGCCGGAGCGCGGGTGGACACCTCGGTGCCGAACGTGGCGCGGATGTACGACTACTACCTCGGCGGAGCGGCGAACTTCGCCGTCGATCGCGAGGCCGCCGAGCGGGCGCTCGCGGTCACCCCGGAGATCGGCCGGTTCGCGCGGATGAACCGGGAGTTCCTCGGCCGGGTGGTGCGATACCTCTGCGAGCGGGGCATCGACCAGTTCCTCGACCTGGGATCGGGAGTTCCCACGGTCGGCAACGTCCACGAGATCGCCCACCAGCACAACCCGCGCGCCAGGATCGCCTACGTGGACCACGAATCCGTCGCGGTCGCGCACGCCCGCGCGCTGCTGGCCGACGAACCCGACGTCAGCGTCACCCAGGCGGACATCCGCAACCCGGCGGAGGTCCTGGCCGCTCCGGGTGTGGCCGGGCTGCTCGACTTCTCCCGGCCGGTGGCGGTGCTGGCCGTGGCGATCCTGCACTTCTTGCCCGACGCGGACGAGCCCGCCCGGATCCTGCGCACCTACTGCGATGCCTGCCCAGCCGGCAGCTTCACGGCGCTGTCGCACGCGGCGACGATCACGATGACCGAAAGCGAGTCCCACCGCGGGCAGAGCATCTACCGCAGCACGAAGACACCGCTGGTGCTGCGCGATCGCGAGCAGATCGCCGCGCTCCTCGACGGCTGCCGACTGGTCGAACCCGGGCTCACCCCGATCAACCACTGGCCGTCGCCGACCGGGGAGAGCCCGGCCAACGGCTACGGAGCCGTCGCCGAACTGCGCTGAGGCCGCGGCTCAACCGAAGTCGCGGCGGCGCAGGGCGACCAGACCGGTGCCGATCAGCAGCGCCGACAAGACGGCCATGACCAGGGCCGGGGCCGGGTCGAAGGGCGCTCCGGCGAGCGTGTTCGGGATGTGGTGGAAGGGTTCGAGCGGGCTGCCGCCCCAGTTCCCGTACAGCGGCCCCGCGGCTCGGCCCAGCACCGCCACTGCCGTCCACACGGCCCAGGCGAGGGCAGTGGAGGCGCGCGGGACCGCTCCGTAGGCCAGCATGCAGATCGCTCCCACCAGCCAGACCGCGGGGAGAGTTCCCAGCGTTGCCGCCAGGACGCGCGGGATGTCGGAGGCGGGATCACCGACGAGGACCGCGAAGAGCGTGCCGAACACGCCGCCCGCGACCGCGAGCAGGACTGCCGTGTTGATGCCCAGGACGACCAGATGCCCTGCGGCCCAACGGGTTCGGGTCAGCGTCGTGGACTGCACCAGCTCAGCGCGTCCGGAGCGCTCCTCGGCGCGCATCCGCTGCACCACCAGCACCGGGTACAGCGCGATGACGTGGGCGAAGATCAGGATCATCGCCCAGAGGCCGAAATCGACGAGGCCCGCGCCGGGACTGCCGCCGAAGGCCCGCAGCAGGTTGTCCGTCGTGACGCCGGGAGCCTGCGTCCACTGGTTCAGCATCGTGCTGACCCCGCCCGCACCGGCAGCCGCGACGGCGATCGCGATGCCCCACTTGAGCAGCAGGTCGCGCTGGAACCGCCACGCCAGGCTGATCGGGCCGCGCAGGCCTGGTGCGGCGGCCGGGCCGCGGCGCTCCGGCAACATCCCGGCGCCGAGGTCGCGGCGGTCGGCCAGGCGGTAGGCGGTGACGACCAGCACCGCGCTCACCGAGAGCGGGATCGCGAGCATCCACCAGCGATCGTTCCAGTACGGCTCCACCGCGTGGATCCAGCCGAGCGGAGAAGCCCACTTCATCCAGAGCAGTCCGGACGCGTCACCGGCGTAGCGCAGCACATATGCCGCTCCGAGCACGTACAGGCCCAGCGCTCGCGCGGTACGCGCCGTGCGGGTGAGCTGGGCGAACACCGCTCCGATCGCGCCGAAGAGCCATCCGGCCGCGCTGACGGCCGCGCCGTAGGCCAGCGATCCGGCCGGCTCCATGCCGATCCCGATCAGCGCGATCGCCGTCGCGCCACCACCGGCGAGGCTGACACCGCCCGCCACGAGCAGCGCAGCGGTCAGCGGCGCGCAACGGCCGACCGTGCCCGCGCGCAGCAGTTCGATGCGCCCGGCGTCTTCGTCGGCGCGCGTGTGCCGGACGACGGCGAGCACGGCGGCGAGCGCGCTGAACGCGTAGAGGAAGCCGCCGCTGCGCCAGGCCGCGAGGTAGCCGAGGTCGGGGACGACGAATCCGCCGCCCAGCGCGCGGAAGAAGCTGTTCCGGTTGATCAGCTCGGCGTACTCGGCCATCCGCTCCGGGGTCGGCATGGCCCGGGTGATGTAGGAGACCAGCACCAGGGCCAGCACGACGAGCAGCAGGATCCACCACGGCGCGATGCCGCGCTCGCGCCGCAGCGCGAGCCGGACCAGTACCGGTGCTCCGGCGTTCACCGCGCCACCGCCTCGTCGTAGTGGCGCAGGAACAGCTGCTCCAATGTCGGTGGCCGGCTGACGAGGCGGCGGACGCCGAGGCCGTCGAGCTGTCGCAACGCCGGGCCGAGCGCGGCCGCGTCGACCTCGAAGCGCACCACGTCGCCGTCGGCCCGCAGGTCGTGCACACCGGGCAGGTCGGCGAGCGCGGCGGGCGGCCCGGAGACCTCGGCTTCGACGCAGGTGCGGGCCAGGTGCCTCAGCTCGGCGAGGCTCCCGGTGTCGACCGTGCGCCCGGCGCGGATGATGGTGACCCGGTCGCACAGCTCCTCGACCTCGGTCAGGACGTGGCTGGACAGCAGCACCGTCCGGACGCCGCGCTGTTCGCGCACGACCTCCCGGAAGACCTGCTCCACCAACGGGTCCAGGCCCGAGGTGGGTTCGTCGAGGACCATCAGCTCGGTGTCCGAGGCGAACGCGGCGATCAGCGCCACCTTCTGCCGGTTGCCCTTGGAGTAGGCGCGCACCTTGGTCCGCGGGTCCAGGCCGAAGCGTTCGATCAGCTCCGCCCGGCGCGCGCGTGCGGCCGGGCCGCGCTCCCGCATCAGGAGGTCGATGACCTCACCGCCGGACAAACCCGGCCACAGCGTCACGTCCCCGGGCACGTAAGCCAGCCTGGAGTGCAGCTCGGTCGCGTCGCGCCACGGGTCGCCGCCGAACAGCCTGGCGGTGCCCGCGTCCGCGCGCAGCAGGCCGAGCAGGATCCGGAGCGTGGTGCTCTTCCCCGCGCCGTTCGGCCCGAGGAAGCCGTGCACCTCGCCGGCGGTCACAGTGAGGTCGAGCCCGTCCAGCGCGGTGGTGCGGCCGAACGCCTTGACCAGTCCGCGTATCTCGATCGGAGCCGTCATCCGGATCACTTTCCGCCCTGCGGCAAGCGGTCTCGCATCTCGGCCGCTTCCTCCGGGCTGAGGTATGGGTGGGAGTAGATGTCGAGCAGGGCGCGGGCCAGCAAGTCGGCGCCCTCCGGGCTGAACACCTCGACGCCGAGCCCGCGCGACACGTGCTCGTGGAGCACCGCGACGGACAGCGCCATCGCAGCGCCCACCGTCGCCCTGGCCTCGCGCGACACTTCCGGTGCATCGGAACGCTTTTCGTCGGCTTCGGCCAGCCACTGCGCCCCGAGCCGCACCAGCTCGTCGAACACCGGCGCCGCACGGCCCTCGGTCAGGGCGCGCAGGACGTAGCTGCGGTAGGGCCCGAAGACCGCTCCGGCGACCGCGACGTAGTTGACGTCGCCCGGGCTGCTGTCGGCCCTGACCTGGTCGTTGATCTTGCCGAGCGCCTTGGCCAGGTGCGCGTCGCAGGCGTCGCGCAGCGCTTCCTTGGAGCCGAAGTGGTGACGCACCAAGCCCGACGACACCCCGGCCGTCTCGGCGATCCCGCGGATCGTCGCCCGGTCGAAGCCGTGCTCGCCGAAGTGCCGCAGCGCGGCATCCCGGATCCGCGCACGAGCGGTGAGGTCCTCGGGTTCGGTCATGACCACCTCCACCGCCGACTATACGCACGAACAGTCTGCTACACAAGCGTGTAGTCGTGCTGTTCCCGATGCAGCCGATCGGACGTACCCGGCTCGCGCGGGCGGTGGCACACTGGCGACGTCCGAGATCGTCTGTTCCTGACTCGGTGACCGGCAACGGGGGACCGGTTGGCCGTGGAGGTGCAGGCGTTCCTCTTCAGCAGGCGCTGGGACACGCCGTCGGCGTGCTCCTGCGCCCGACCGAGGGAGAACGCGTGATGTCCGCCCTGACCTACATCGTTGGCGCGCCCGTTTCCGTCGCCGTGGTCCTGCTGGTGCTCCGCTTCGCACCGACGGCGGTGCTCACCGTCCTCGCCGGTGCCACAGCGATCATCGCGCGCGACAAGCGAGCCGCTCGCGCGCTTGTCGTCCTTCAGATGCTCCGGCCGAACAGCCGGACAACACCCGCCGAACCCGCTGCGCGCCAGCAGGATTCCGCGACGCCCTCCCCCACCGCCTAGCGTCGCTCCACGACTCTCGGCCGAGGGACAACATGGCGACGCCCAAGACTCATGCGGCGTTCACCAGCCACCGCGCCTGCCAGCAGACGCGCTCCAAGCCGCGCCGGAGACGACGCGAGATCTAGCTCCCGTCAGAATCCGCCGCGGCTGGAACTCCGGTCGTGGCGAAGGGTTCGGGCGTGGCCGCGGTCAACCAACCAGGTCCGGCCACGGCTTTCGCGGCACGAGGGCTTCGATCCCCGCCCCCACCCGGAACACCGCTCCTTCGTCGAACGGGTGGCCCACGACCTGGACTCCGGTCGGGACTCCGTTGCTCGCCGTGCCGCTGGGCACCGCCAGCACCGGGCACCGGTTGGCGACGTTGAACGGACTGGTCAGGTGCGCCGCCCAGTAGTGCTCCCGGTGATGTCCGGCGATGTCGATGCCGTCGAGGTAGTTGTCGTCGGCCGTCAGGGCGGTGACCGCGTTGGTCGGGCACAGCAGCACGTCCACGCCGGCCATCGCGGCGGCCAGTTCGCGCTGCATGGCGGCGTCGAGGACGAAGGAGTTGACGAGATCGTCGCGCTCGGCCGCGCGGCGGGCATCGGCGATGAAGCGCTGGGCGTACGGCGCCAGCTCCGTCACCGCGCCCGCTTCCCGGGTCATGGCCGGAGCCAGGATCTGGCCGAAGTGGGCGAAGATCGTGCGCACCACCTGCTCGCCGGTCCACGGCAGGTCGACGGGCACGACGACGGCACCGGCCTTCTCCAGCCGGGCGACGACATCCGCGGTGGCCGCTTCGACCTCTGGTTCGACCGGGAAAGCGCCCAGATCCGGGGAGAATCCGATCCGGATGCCGCGCAACGCGTCGACCGGGTCTTCCGGCAGCACGATCGGCACGCCCTCCGGGCCCCACGAGGTGTGGTCGACGGGATGCCGTCCCGACATCACCGAAGCGAGCAGAGCGGTGTCGGCCACCGTGCGCCCCATCGGCCCGTCCCCTCGGTACCAGTCGGCGCTCAGCGGCGGGAGACCCGGTATCCGGCCGTACGGCGCCTTGTAACCGACGGTCCCGGTGAACGCCGCGGGCACTCGCGTCGAACCGGCGATGTCGGATGCGGTCGCCAGCGTCGTCATGCCCGCGGCCAGGGCGGCGCCCGCGCCGCCGGAGGAGCCGCCCGGCGTGGCGTCCAGGTTCCACGGGTTGCGGGTCACGCCCCACATCGCGCTGTGCGTCACCGTCGCGCAGCTGAACTCCGGTGTGGTCGTGCGCGCATGCACGATCCCGCCCGCGCGCTGGATGCGCTCGATCACCGGGTGGTCCACCTCGGCCACGCGTCCGGCGTGCGCGGCCAGCCCCTGCTCGATCCGTCGTCCGGCGAGGCTGTGCCGTTCCTTGGCCGCCACCGGAATTCCGAGCAGCGGTGCGGTGGGTTCCTGGGCGCGAGCCGCGCGGAGGTAGGCCGATTCCGCGAGCTTCGCTTCGGCGCGCGCCTCGTCGAACAGCGTCTCGGTGAAGGCGTTGACACCGGTTTGCCGGTCGCCGTTGGCCCGTTCGATCCGGGCTATGAGGGCGTCCAGCAGTTCCACCGGTGAGAGCTCCAGGCCGCGGAAGGCCCGCAGCGCGGTGACCGCGTCGAGGTGGGTCAGCTCCGTCACCGCTCCGCCTCCAACCCGCCCTGGAGGAGTTCCCAGGTCGCCTCGGTGAGTGCGTCGACCCCGATGGCCATCTGGTCGTCGCTGGTGTACTCGCGCTCGCAGTGGCTCACCCCGTCGATGGAGGGGATGAACAGCATCAGCGCCGGGACGATGCGGTTCATGGCCACCGAGTCGTGCCCGGCCATGGTGTTGATCCGCCGGATGCCCGCCCCGAGATCGGCGGCCACCTTCTCGGCGATCTCCAGGCCCTGCTCCGGGAAGTGCTGGACCGGGCGGACGTCGAAGTCCCGGACCTCGATGGTCAGGTCGTGCTCGCGGGCCACCGCCGCGATCCGCTCCAGCAGCAGCTCGCGGGCCTGCTGGACGATCTCCGGCGCGTTGGCCCGGATGTCGGCGACGAGGTGGACGCGGCGGGGCACCACGATCGGCGAGTTCGGTTCGAGGGTCAGGTAGCCGACCGAGGACACGATCGACTCCGGTTCGAAGTCCGCGGTGACGTCGTGGACGAGCACCACGACCTTGGACGCGGCTACCAGGGCGTCCCGGCGGTCGGCCATCGCGGTCGCGCCGGTGTGCGACTGCTCCCCCAGCACCTCCACGTCCAGCTTCTGGGTGTACCAGCTGCGGTCCACCGCGCCGAGCGCGATGCCCTCGCGCTCGAGCACCGGCCCCTGCTCGATGTGGATCTCGGCGTAGGCCGCCGGTTTCGGCCGCTCGTCGGTGCCGCGGTAGCCGATGGCGTCCAGCGCTTCGGCGACGGTGATGCCGTCGGGATCGGTGACCCGCAGCATCTCCTGCTCGTCCATCAGCCCGGCGAAGACCGAGCTGCCCATGATCGACGGCGCGAACCGGCTGCCCTCCTCGTTGAACCAGTCGACGACGGCCAGGTTGTACTTCGGCGGCTCGCCCCCCGCGACCCGCGCGGCGAGCCGGTCGGCCGCGTGCAGGGCGGCGATCACGCCGTAGGCGCCGTCGAACCGGCCGCCGAGCGGCTGGCTGTCCAGGTGCGATCCGACCAGGACGTAGTCGGCGCCGGGCCGCCACTCGACGAGGGCGAACAGGTTGCCGATGGAGTCGACCCGGACCGGCCAGCCCCGTTCCGCGGCGAACGCGGTGAACCAGTCCCGCAGCTGCTTGTCCTCCGGGGTGGCCGCTTGGCGCTCGACGCCACCGGCCGGGGTGGCCCCGATCGCGGCCACCTGGTGGAAATCGGTCAGGAAGGCTTCGGTGCTCATCGGGCGACCTCCACATCGACGCGCCGCCGGGTCTCGGGAACCCGGGTGGTGACCAGCAGGACGAGAACGATCAGCGCGGCAGCGGCCATGTACCAGCCGGGCGCGGACTCCCACCCGGTGCTGCCGACCAGGTAGGTGCCGATGAACGGCGCCGTGCCGCCGAATGCCGCGTAAGCGACGTTGTAGCTCACCGCGGCTGAGGTGAACCGCGTCCGGGTCGTGAAGATCTCGACGAAGAACGCGTAGCAGCCGCCGCCGTAGGTGATCAGGCACAGCACGAACAGGGATTGCCCGAGCAGTGCGAGGCCGAGGGAACCGCTGGTGACCAGGGTGAACGACGGCACGGCCAGCACTGCGAGGGCCAGCGAGCCGGCGATCAGCATGGGTTTGCGCCCGACGCGGTCGCCGATGATGCCGCCGACGGGCAGCAGCAGGGCGTAGAGCAGCATCGCCGCCGCGTTGGTCACCAGGGACGCCTCACGGCTGAGGCCGGTCTCCTGGAGGTAGGACACGAAGTAGCCGCTGAGGAAGTAGAAGCCCAGCGCGGTCAGGCCCATCACGAAGATGACCTGCAGCATGCGGACCTTGTTCTCCCGGAACGCTTCCCGGACCGGGGAGTGCTCGCGGTGCTCGGCCTTCCGGAGCACCTGCTGGAACGCCGGGCTCTCCTCGGTCCGGCTGCGGATCCACAGGCCGATGAAGGCCAGCGGCAGCGCCAGCAGGAACGGGATGCGCCAGCCGTAGGACAGGAAGTCCTCGGGGCTCAGCGCCTGCGAGAGCACGAAGATCAGGGTGCCGCCGACCACGGAGGGCAGCGCCGTCGCCGAGATCGTGATGCAGAGCCAGAAACCGCGCCGGTCCAGCGGCGCGTGCTCGAACACGAACGCCGGTGCGCCGACGGATTCACCGCCCGCGGAGAAGCCCTGCGCGAGGCGGCACAGCACCAGGAGCGCGGGTGCCGCGGCGCCGATCGTGGCGTAGGTGGGCAGCAAGCCGATCAGCGTGGTCGCCCCGCCGATGGTCAGCAGCGTGGTGTAGAGGACCTTGCGCCGCCCGATGCGGTCGCCGAGCGCACCGAAGAAGAGCCCGCCCAGCGGCCGGACGAAGAAGGCGACGCCGAAGGTGGCGAACGTGGACAGCATGCTCGCCAGCTGGCTGTCCCCGGGGAAGAACAGCGCGGCGAGGGTGACCGCGGACAGGCCGTAGAGGGTGAAGTCGTAGAACTCGATGAACTGCCCGACGCTGCCACCCGCGAGAACGCGCTTCTGGACGCCCGTGGGGCGGGTCGGTGCTCTACCGCGGGTGCCGTGCTCGCTCGTCCTCAACTGGCTGCTCCCAACGAGAGGCGGGGCGACGAAGGCGTCGCAGGTGTGACCATGCTCAGCAGCCGCACGCGAGGTGTCCAACAGATTCGACCGCAACTGCACGATCGGCTCAGTCGATGGAAACGACGCTGCCGGTCCCGCCATCCGGAAATCCGGCGACATCGGCTGCCATCCGCGACAGGATGGCCGGTGTGGAAGAGGTCGAAGTCGTCGTCGCCCACTGCCAGCGCGCGACGCTGCGCGTCGGCGAGGTGTTCCTGAAGGTCGACGGCGACCCGGCGCACGCCGACGTCGAGGTGCGGGCAATGGCCATGGCGCCGGTACCGACCCCGGCGATCCTCTGGCGCGAGCCGCCCGTGCTCGCGATCGCCGCCGTGCCCGGCAAGGCGCTCGGCATCCTCGGCGAACCGTCGGCCGCGTCGCCAGCGGCGTGGGCTGCGGCGGGTGCCGCCATACGGCGGCTGCACGATGCGCCGTTGCCGCCGTGGCCGGGGCGCAGGCTCGACGACGTGGCGGCGGAGCTCGACAGAGAGTGCGCATGGCTGCTCGCCAACTCCGTTCTGCCCGCCGAGGTGGTCCGGCGCAACCGCGAGATCGCCGAAGCCGCGCTCCGGCCGTGGAAACCGGTGTTCATCCACGGCGACCTGCAGATCACGCACGTGTTCGTCGACGGCGACGAGGTCACCGGCGTCATCGACTGGTCCGAGGCCGCCCCCGGCGACGCCATGTTCGACCTCGCCACCTTGACGCTCGGGCACGAGGAACGCCTGGACGACCTGCTCGCCGGTTACGGCCCGGGTGCGGACCGGGACGTGATCCGCGCCTGGTGGTCACTGCGCAGCCTGTTGGCGTCGCGCTGGCTGATCGAGCACGGCTTCGACCCGGACGCGCCGGGGTGCGAATTCGACGTGCTCAGATCCCGGATGCGGGAAACCTAGGCGCGGTTGTTCGAGCCCTTCTGCTCGCGGGACGAGTTCCCGCTGTGCTCGCTCGAGTTCGCGTTCTGCGCGGCGCAAGAACGACGGGGCATGTGCCGATCACGTGGTCACGCCGTAGACGCGCAGGCAGATCTCTTCGAAGGCCTTCGACTTGAGGGTGGGCCGGGTGCCGCCCGGTCGCACGAGCAGCACTTCGATCGGCGGCAGCTCCTCGGCGACGGGCAGCGGCACCACCGGGCTGCCCGCGTAGGTGAGGTCGTGCGGCAGCCGCTGGTTGAGCACCGAGTAGCCGTGCCCGCGGGCGACGAACGACCGGACCGTCTCGTACCCGCTGGCGCGGTGGCGGATCTTCGGTGCCACGCCGAGGAGTTTGAAGAGGCTGAGGTAGTACTCCCGGCTGTGCGGCAGGTCCAGCAGGATCAGCGGTTCGGCGGCCAGCTCGCGCAGGCTCACCGGCTGCCCAGGAGCGGCGGCCAGCGGGTGCTCCGGCGAGACGATGACGTGCGGCGGGACCCGTCGCAGCACGCGGCGCGGCAGCTCGCCGCCGAGACCGAGGTCGTACATCAGCGCGAGCTCGCACTTGCCGTCGCGCAGCGCCCGGCGGAGGAATTCCTGATCGCCTTCCAGGAACGACAGGGCGACGCCGGGGTGCTCGCGCTCGAACTCCTCCAGGATGACCGAGGCCCGGAACGGAGCGAGCGGCCCGAACACGCCGACGGTGAGGTCACCGGCCAGCACCGGCCCCTCTTCGCGGACCGTGCCCGGCAGCTGGTCGGCGTCCTCCAGCAGCAGCAGGGCGCTCTCGCGCAGGCGCCGGCCGGCGCGCGTGAGCCGCAGCCCGCGGCGCGGGAGCCTGGTGAACAGCGGTGTGCCCATGACCTGTTCGAGCTGGGCGACCGCGGAGGACAGCGTGGACTGGGTGACGTTGAGCGCGGCGGCCGCGGCCGTCATGTTCTCCAGCTCGGCCACCGCGCAGAAGTAGCGGAGCTGGACCAGGGTGAACGACCGCGTCATGCCTCGACATGCTGCCATCCGGACGTGTCGCCGGGCTACTGCTCGGCGTGCACCGAATCGTAGGTGCACAGCGGCCTTCCGGTGAGCTCGTCGAGCCAGACCCGGCCGGACACGCCGAACACCGCTGCCAGCAGCTCCGCGTCGACGACCTCGGCGGTCGGGCCCTCGGTGTGGACCGCACCGTCGCGGAGGGCGACGACGCGGTCGGCGTAGCGGGCGGCCTGTTCCAGGTCGTGCAGCACGGTCACCACGCTGAGCCCGCGCTCGTGCTGCAGGCGGCGGACCAGTTCGAGGACTTCCAGCTGGTGGCCGATGTCCAGGTAGGTGGTCGGCTCGTCGAGCAGCAGGATTGAGGTGTCCTGCGCGAGCGCGAGCGCCAGTCGCACGCGCTGGCGCTCGCCGCCGGAGAGCCGGTCGACCAGCTCGTCGGCGCAGGATTCGACGCCGGTGACCGCCATCGCCTCGCGCACCTGCGCGTCGTCGCCTCCGGCGAGCATCCCGAGCGGCCCGCGCACCGCGTACCGGCCCTGGCGCACCAGCTGCCGGACGGTGAGACCGGGCACCGATGGCATCGACTGCGGCAGCACCGCGATCTCGCGGGCGATCTGGCGGCGGGACAACGCGCGCAGCGCCCGGCCGCGCACGAGCACTTCGCCGGCGTCCGGGGCGTGCAGCCCGCCGAGAGCCCGCAGCAACGTCGTCTTGCCGCAGCCGTTGCGGCCGACCAGCGCCACCCATTCGCCCTCGGAGACCGCGAGATCGACGCCGCCGAGGACCACCCTGTCGCCGAAGCGGACGGTGACCTCGTGGGCCTGCAAGGCGCTCATCAGTTTCCTCCGCTGTTCGAAGTACGCCTGGCCACCCGGATCAGGACCACCGCGCCGAGCACCGCGGTCACCGCACCGGTGGGAACACCGGCGCGCGAGGGATCGGCGGCCCACGACGTGACGGTCTGGGCCACGACGTCCGCGCCGCACACCGCTGCGGCACCGAGCATCCCGGCCGCGGGCAGGGCGAAGCGCAGGTCGGCGCCGAACAACGCGCGCGCGGCGTGCGGGGCGAGCAGCCCCACGAAGGCCATCGCGCCGACCGAGGCGATCGCAACCGCCGTGAGCACGACCGCGACCAGCAGAACCGCGCTGCGCCAAGGCGAAACCGCGAGGCCGACGGCGTGCCCGTGGTCGTCGTCGACCGACAGCAGCTGGATCACCGCGGACACCAGCAGCCCGGCCACCGCGGCCGTGAGCAGCCACGGCCACAACGCCGACCAGTGCGCCCAGGTGCGGCCGTTGAGCGAGCCGATCAGCCACTGCGTCATCGATCCGGTCAGCTGGGGACGCGCGGTGAGCAGCACCATGCTGCCGCCGCTGAACGCCGCCGAGACCATCACGCCGATCACTACCAAGCGCACCGGATCGGTGCCCGCCCGCATCGCGACCAGCCACAGCACCGCGCCGCCCAGCGTGCCCCCGACCACCGCCACCAGGATCATCCGGGTGGGAGAGGTGAAATCGCCGCCGATCAGCGTCGCGGCCACCGCGCCCAGCACCGCCCCCGAACCGACTCCGGTCACATCCGGTGAGGCCAGCGGATTGCGCAGCACGGCCTGCAGCACGACACCGGCCATGCCCAGGCACATGCCGGCTCCGGCACCGACGAGCACCCGCGGCATCCGCAGGTCGTGGACGATCTGCGCGGTCAGCCGGTCCGAGTGGCCGAACACCGCGGCCAAGGTCTCCGCGACTGAAGTCGTCGATCCGGTCGCGAGGTGCGCCGAAGCCAGGACCAGCACTGCGCCGAGCAGCGCGAACAGCCGCAGCGGGCGGGGAATCCGCTGGATCACCGCGCCACCACCGACACCTTGCGGCGCAGCAGGAGCAGCACACCGGCGCAGATCGCGACGACCGCGGTCAGCCCACCCACCGGCAGTTCGACCGGGTGCAGCACCGTTCGCGCCAGCAGGTCGGCCGCGACCACCAGCAGCGCGCCCAGCGCGGCCGACCACAGCAGCCACGACCGGTGCGTGGCGCGCGGGCGCAGCCAACGGCCGAGCTGCGGCGCGAGGAAGCCGACCCAGGCCACCGGCCCGCACGGCCCGACCACCACTGCGGTGAGCAGGCAGCCGACGGCCAGCGTCGCAGCGCGCGCCCGGGCCGGGGAGGCGCCCAGGGCAGCGGCCGTGTCGTCGCCGAGCCGGAGCACGCCGAGCGCCGGGATCATCAACGCGGCCAGCGGCAGGCCGATCAGCAGTCCCGGCGCCATCGTCGCGACGGTCTCCCACGTCGTCCCCGTCAGCGAGCCCAGCAGATAGCGCACCAGGACGCCCTGATCGCGCGAGTCCGACAGGGACAGCGCCGTCAGCATCACCGCGTGCAGCCCGGCGCTGACGGCCGCGCCGATGAGCAGCACCGCCGCCCGGTCGCGCACCCCGCGCACGGCCAGCATCGTGATGGCGCCACCGATCGCCGAACCCGCCAGCGCGGGCACGAGCGGAGCTCCGGGAACCGACACACCCCACGCGACGCATCCCGCCACGGCCGCTGCCGCACCGCTGGACACGCCGAGCATTTCCGGCACCGCCAGCGGATTCCGCAGGGATTCCTGCAGCAGCAGGCCGGCGACGCCCAGCAGCGCTCCGGCGAACACGGCGAGCACCACTCGCGGTGCGCGCAGCAACACCACCACCGTGTGCTCGACACCGCCGTCGGCGGTCAGCGCGTGCGGAAGGCGGTTCACGCCCACGAACGGCTCGCCGAGCATCAACGACGCGGCGACCAGCACCACTGCGAGGACACCCGCGAGAAGCCAGTCACCGCGCCGGATCAGTGCGCTCATCGGGCCGCGGGCACCAGTTCCGCGGCTTCGTCGATGATCGCCGCCAGGCTCCGGGTGCCGCGGCCGGAGCCGAAGAGCTTGGCGTGCACTTCGTGCACCTGCTGCTCCTGCACCGCCGGGATCTGCTGCCACACCGGGTTGTCGGCGAGCTGCGCGCTGAGCGTGCGGTCCTCCGCCGAGAACAGCAGCGAGTAGGCCAGCACGACGTCGGGCTGCTTCGCCAGCAGGTCCTCGACGCTGTAGTTGCTGGCGGTCTCGACGTCGGCGCCCTGGGCCGGGAAGGGGTAGTTGAACAGCTGGGCCAGCAGATCGCCCTTGAGCGAATCGCGGGTGTCCACGCCGATCGACTCGGCGCTGCCGTACATCAGCACGACCTTGCGGCCTGCCTGCCCGCTCGCGCGGGTGGCCTGCACGGCGTCGGCGAGCTTGGCGCGGAAGGCCGCCTCCGCGGTCACGGCCTGCTCGGTGCGTCCGGTCAGCGAGCCCAGATTCCGCAGGTACTCGACGGATTCCTGCCAGTCGGCGGGCTCGGTCAGCCACAGCGGGGCGAATCCCTCGATCGCGGGGCGCAGTGCGTCGTGCACCCCGGAGAGGCCGATCACGAGGTCGGGCCGCAGTGCCGCGATGCTCTCGACGTCCTCGGAGCCGAAGCTGCCCTGCACGACCGGAACGGTCTTGGCCCGCTCCCCCATCAGCGCGGGATGCGCGAGCAGGTCCGGGTTGCTCGTTCCTGCCGGTGTCATGCCGAGCTCGACCAGCATGTCGTCGCAGAGCCCGCTCAGGCAGACGATCCGCTCCGGCGCTTTCGGCAGGCTGAGCTGCTGGCCGTGCGGGTCGGTGATGGTCGTCGACGCCGATAACGGCGGCGCGGCGCGGTCGATCACCGGAGCCGGGGCGGGTGCGGCGTCGGCGGGCTGCTCCTCCGGAGCGGCCGAACAGCCGGCGAGTGCCGCGGCCAGCAGAGCGGCGAGAAGCATTCGGGCGGTGCTGCGCTCAGCACGCACTGGGTTCCTCCCGGGAAGAGTCGAAGATCTGACGGTAACCGTTTTCATGTTCAGTTGTCCATGGCCGCCGCGATGCGATCGCGCAGCGCTGCCGCATCGCGCCGGCAGGCCTCGACGCTGTCGCCGGGCACGAATTCCAGGAGCACCTCACGCCGCCGGCCGTCAGCAGCGAGTTCGCGCAGGACCGCGTCCCAGAGGTCGAGGCGGGCGTCGAGCGGCAACCGTTCGGTGAAGCCGTCCGCGCCCCACGAGAACGCGTGCACCGAAGCCAGATCCGGCAGCAGCGCACGCACTTCCCGCACGCACTCGGCCACATCCGGGAGCTCGCGTGGCTGCCAGTGCGCGACCAGCGCGTCGTGGCCGATCTCCTCGCGCAGCCGCACCGCCGAGCCGATGTCGTCGGTCAGCGATTCGACGTGGTGCTCGACGGTGAGCCGGATCCCTTCCGCCGCACACGCATCCGCGCAGCGCCGGAGATCGGCCACGACGCGGGCGCGCTCCTCGGCGTCCGCCTCCGCGGAGCCGACCACTCCGGCCCACACCCGGATGCGCGGAGCACCCAGCGCGGCGGCCGTGCGCAGCACCGCGTCGAACTCGGCCTCGGCGGTGTGACCGGCTTTGTAGTACGAGCCGTACGTGCCGATCGCGATGCCGTGATCGGCGCACAGCGCGGAAACCGCGCGTGCGGTGCCGATGGCGCCGGCGGGCACGTGCACGTCGCCGCCCCACTCCACGACCTGCAGTCCGCAGTCGCGCGCCACCGACACCACGTGCGCCGGGTCGAGCTGCCGAAAGGTCACCGACGCCAACCCCGGGATGATCATGTTGTTCCGTCCTCCTCGATGAGTGCTCGCCCGCCGATCGCGAGCGCGTGGAGCAGGCGGGCCGGGCCCGCCGCGGAGCGCAGGACCGTGTCGATCCAGCAGCCGACCGGCCGCGCCGGGAGGCCCAGGCCGGTGGCGGCCAGCCAGGCCGCGTGCACCGCCAGACCGGCTCCGAGATGCTCGGCGAAGGCCGTCGGCGGATCGGGATCGACCGTTCCAGTCGCCACCAGCAGCGCTCCCGCACCGAGGACTTCCGGCTGGCCGCACGAGCGCGGTGCGAGATCGGCCACCAGGTCGTTCCCCGCGACCTCCAGCATCGCGATCCGCCCCACCGCCATCGGCGCTGCCGCACTCGTCAGTCCCGCTGGTACGTGACCTGGATCGATCGCCTCCCACGGCGCAGCGACCCGGGACAGCAGGTCGGGAACCGCCGGTGCGGGCCCGTGCCACTGCCACGCCTGTTCCGGCGTTCCGGCACCGAACTCGGCCAGCGCCGCGATCAGCTGATCCCACGCCGCTTCACCGTGCGCCGCGACGATGTCGTCGAGCAGCGGTTCCGGGACGGGCGTGCGCTCGGCCGGTGTCGCCAGCGGGACGGTGAGGACATCGCCGATCTCCACCACTGCCAGCGGAAACTCGGGTGCGCACCCCGGCCAGCGCACGACGCCTCCCGTGTGCGGAAGGCCCGCCCACTCCGCCAGCACGTCCACGCCCGGGCCCGTCGCGGCTCGTGCCGGATGCCCCAGCGCGGCGGCCGCGGCCAGCAGCGCGCCCAGCGCGTGCCCCAGGTCGAGCAGCAGCACCGGCAGCGACCGGGGGCCGTACCGCCACCACGTCCGCACCGGATTCAGCGACAGCACGATCCGTATGTCCGATGTGGACGTGGCCGACGGCGCGGGCGCGGCCAGCGCGTGGCGCACCGGGTCGTACCGCCAGGCCGTGCCGCGGTGGACGACGTGCGCTTCGACCGGGTACCGGCCACCCGCCGAAGGCACGCGGCGAAGCTGCACTCCCCCGGCTCGCCGCGGCGACGAAGCCAGCGCGAGATCCAGCAGCGCGCCGACACCACCGCGCGGCCACCGGCCCAGCACGATCTCAGGCCCCGGCCAGCTCCGGCACTCGGCCGGTCGCGACGCGTGCTCGGTGACGCCTGGCGGTTCTCCGCGCCATGCCTGGCGCAACGATTCGCGGACGCTCACAGGAAAGGCGGGGGTTCGACGACGAGACCGTCCGGCCCGCCGAGCGGATCCGCGCCCGGAGCCCAACCGCGCGCTTCGATGACCTCGCGCCACCGCGGCAATCCCCAGTACCGGAAAGCCGCAGGCGCGTTCGGCACCAGGCCCGTGGCGCACACGCGCACCACTCGCAGCGGTGTGTGCGCCACGTCGTCGGTGGTCAGGTCGGCGTGCGCGATCCGGCATCCGGCACCGCGCAGGCTCGACAGCAGCGAATCCAGGTCACCGCGCGGCAGTTCACCGGCTCCGATCACCTGCTCCGGCTCGGTGAACCGGGTCAGCGAGCGCTGCTGCACGCGTTCGTCCAGCCACACCTGGACCTGCGCGCCGAGGTCCCGGACCCGGCCGAAGTGCGTGCCGACATCGTCCAGGTAGCGGCGGTCGGCCCGGAACGGCAGGTAGAGGCCTTCGGCGAGGATCCCGGCGCGGATCGCCTCGAAGACCCAGCCGCCCGGGTCGATCAGGCCGAGCGTGAAGACCCACGTGTGCACGGCTTCCAGCACCGCCTTCGTGCACGCCTCGGCCGGATCGAACCGCGCCGCGCCACCGCCGCCGACGATCCCGGTCACCGGATCCACCACCACGGCCGCCACGCAGGCGACGGGGTGCTCCGTCGGCAGCTCGACCAGGTGCACCGCCAGCCGCGATCCCGCCATCTCACCGGCCAGGCCGGGCACCGAGTCGATGTCGATCCCCCGCGTCGGGCCGCCCAGGTGCCACCACAGCTCCAGCGCATCGCGTTCGAGCAGTTCCAGCAACCCGCGCCGGAACGCGTCGCGCTCGTCGGCGCCGGTCGCGATGCCCGCGTAGTTGAGGTGGTGCAGGCGGGGCTCACGGCGTCGCTCGCCGCTGTGGTAGTTCAGGTGCACCCACGACGCCGGCAACCAGCACGGTTCGCCGTCTTCGGTGCCCGGCACCCACTTCACCGGCAGGTCGTCGGTGAACCGCTGGTACGGCCAGCGCGGGGCGTCGTGCTGCCACGGGGCGAAGAACGGGAGGTCGTCGGGGCCGAACATCCGCTCACCGCGCAGCTCCGCTGCGGTCGCCGACCGCAGGCCCGGTGCGACGCGATTTCCGCAGTAGCGCTCCACTGCCTCGCCGAGCGCGGCGGTGCGGGCCTCTGCCGGAGCGCCGAAGGTGGTGCCGAGGCTGACCCGGTCCGCGGGCCACGCACCGAGCCGGCGGGCGTCGGCGACTTCGGCGGTGACACCCGTGTAGCGGTGCGGCGCGCCCTCCACCGGCGCGACGTCGACGAGACGGCGCACGATCCCGGTGACGGGGTCGATCAGCGACTCCACCGGCATCGTCGGGCTAGCGGACATCCGGGATGACCTCCTGGTCGGGTTCGAGCAGATCGGAAGGCGGCACCGCACCGGCTCCGGGCGGCCGCCACGGCACGTCGAGGTGCGCGGCGTGCACACGCCGTGCGCTGGCCAGCAGTTCCGTCGCGCGGACCGGATCGGTGCCGGTGTGCGGGTTCCGGGCGTGCGCGGGCCAGTGGTGGCCGGCGATCTCGACGACCAGCCGCGCACCGGCGGGCACCCGGGCACCGACGGGCGGTGTCGTGATCACGACCTCACGACGTGCCGTCGCGTGTGCGCAGCGGCTGATCGCGTGCGCCAGGGGCACGACCTGCTGGCCGGTGTCCACGGCGATGCGCACGACCCAGTCGGCGTCGACGACGTCGGCTTCGACGTCGAGGGTCACGGTCACCTGACCAGCGATCTCGCCCGCGTGGAGCGGCTCGGTGCGCACCAGCGCCCGGCTCCCGGGCTCGGCGGAGGCGGTGTCCGAGCGGAACGGCGCATCCGGGTCGGCGGTGAAGGCGCTTTCCGTTACCGTGCAATCGAATCTCGTGCGATCAGGCGTCAGGTTCCGCCAGCGCCCGTGCGTATCGGTGGCGATCACGGCTGCGTTCCCGCTGATCCCGTCGCAGACCTGACGCGCCCATCGCACGTACAGCGAACCGATCCGCTCTCCGCCGAGTGCGGCACCGGGCTCGCGCGCATCCAGGTCGTGGCCCCACGGGCCGAGGATCAGGCGTGTCGGCCCGCCCCAGGTTTCGGCGAGTTCGACGGTGTGCGAGGCGAACGGATCGTGCACGCCACCGACCGCCAGCAACGGCATGCGCAGGTCGCGCACACCGTCCCACAGCCGCTCGTCGCGGCGAGGCGCCGTCCAGAGCTCGTCCCAGCCCGGCGGAGTCGCGCCGAGCGCCTGCTCGATGAGCCCCGCGACGGGGAGTTCCGACAGCAGGTCGAGGTCGTGCGGCGCCCGAGGCCGCGCGGTGCCGCCGTGCTCGGCCCACCATCCCAGGCGGCAAGCGAGCCGAGCAGCGCCTCCGGGCTCTCGCGCGGTTTCGCCGAGCCCGAGTGCCGGGACGCTCGCCAGCACTCCGCGCACCACATCCGGCCTGGCCAGCGCCGCGACGACCGCGCAGTGCGCGCCGTACGACGC
Organism: Saccharopolyspora antimicrobica; assembly: GCF_003635025.1. Taxonomy (GTDB): domain Bacteria; phylum Actinomycetota; class Actinomycetes; order Mycobacteriales; family Pseudonocardiaceae; genus Saccharopolyspora; species Saccharopolyspora antimicrobica. The sequence continues at coordinate 7,693,518 of NZ_RBXX01000002.1, forward strand.
GCCTGCGGCGAGCAGCGGGCCACCGCCGAAGTCCTGTTCGGCGATCCAGTCGACCAGCGCGGCACCATCGGCCGCTTCGTGTGCGTATGGCCTGAACTCGCCGGTCGAGTCGAAACGTCCTCGCACATCGCTGATCACGCAGGTGAAACCGCGCGAAGCCCAGCCCCGCGCCTCGCCGAGCAGGCGGTGCCGCCCGTACGGCGTGCGCAGCAAGACGACCGGCCCCGGGGCGTCTGCTGGCACAACGGTCACGGCGAGTTGGCAACCGTTCGCGACGACGTGTTCGCTGATCACGGTGCGCTGGCCGGAACGGGCAGGACGGGGTGATCGCTGATCGCGCCGGTGTCGAGCCCGACAACGCGCAAGCGCCTGCTCGCGGGCAGCGGATCAGCCTGGAACGCACTGCCACCGACAGTCGAACCGATGGCCCACGCCCGGAGGTCGGCGACCAGCAGTGCCACCGCGAGCGCGAGATCCGCCGCATCAGCGGCTTCCTCGCCGTGCAGCGCGTCTCCGGCACCGTGCTGTGCCCAGAACTCCTCGAGGTGGCGGTGGCCCGAACCCGCAGCGGCCAGCCGACGGGCGACGACGTCCCGGTGCCGCACATCGCCCGCCACCGGCTCGATGAGGACGTGCCTGCCTTCCCGGCTCGCGCGCTGCCACGCCACACCGTGGTCCACGAGTGCATCGAGTTCGCGCCACTCGCCCGGAGCCGGGCCGTCGGACCAGGCGCACACCGCTGCCGGTTCATGCGCCAAGATCTCCGTCACCGTCGAATTCACCGATGCGACAACCGGTTCCGCCCCCGCGCGACGCAGCGCTTCGCGCAGCGGAGCACCACCGTCGGCGAGCACGACCACCCGGGCGCGATCCGCAGGCCACGTCGCGCGCTCACCGAGGTGACCGGCCTTGCGGAATGCCGCCAGCGCCTCGGTCTCCGCTCCGGTCAGTGCGCTGCGCACGGCGTCATCGGGCAGCGCGATGTCGAACATCTGCCCCGCGGCGTCCCGCAGCACAGTGCCGCGGCCCTCGACGGTGAACACCGAGCAGCCGGGACGGAGCCGGGGATGTCCCATCGGTCCTGCCTTTCCGGGAGGTTTTCGAGCCGGTGCCGGCACCTCGCGAGGCGCCGGCACCGGCAGGTGGTCACTCGTCGTCCTCGAAGGGGTTCTCCACGAGGGCGTTGCTGTGGCTGGCGGAGTTGTGCGGGAGCTCCCGCTCGACCTCCACCCGCTGGAACACGTCGTCCATGTCGTTCACCTCCTCCCGATCGGCAGGGCCCAGTGAACCGCAACTGACAATCATTTTCAATCGCCTGATCAACTCTCACCGCCGTGACGCATCCCACCGGCCCGAGCCCTTGCGCAAACGAAAATGATTGCCATTTACACTGACCTGGTGTCCCACACCACGATCGACGAGGCCGACACCGATCAGGACTTCCGGCGCTACCTGGCCGCGCGCGCGACATCCGTGACGGGCAGCCTCGTCGCGACGGTGGCCCTGCCCGTCCTCGTCTACCAGCTCACCGGTTCACCCGGCTGGACCTCGGCGATCGCCGTCGCCGAGGCGCTCCCCTACCTGCTGTTCGGCCTGATCGCCGGCGCGGTGGCCGATCGCGCCGACCGCCGCGCCCTCATGCTGATCGCCGATTTCGGCGGCGCCGCGCTGCTGGCCACCATCCCGGCGGCCTGGGCCTTCGGCATGCTCACCGCACCGCACGTGCTCGTGGTCGGGTTCTGCGTGCAGACCCTGTTCGTGATCTTCGACTCGGCGAACTTCGGCGCGCTGCCCACGCTCGTCGGCAAGCAGCGCCTCACCGCGGCCTACTCCAAGGTCTACGCGGCGACCACGCTCGCCGAGCTGGCGATCCCGCCGCTGACCGGCCTGCTGGTCGCGATCGTCTCGCCCGCGCCCCTGATCGCCGTCAACGTCATCACCGCGCTGGCCTCCGGCCTGCTGGTCCGCTCGATCGTCCGTCCACTGTCGACGCCGAAGGACGCCGCCGAGCGCCGCACCACGACCTCGATCCTCGCCGACATCCGGGCCGGGCTGGCCTTCCTCGCCCACCACCGGGTGGTCCGCACCCTCACCCTCGTGGGCACCACGCACTCGGTCGCCAGCGGCGCTTACGTCGCCATGCTCGTCCCGTGGGCCGATCGCGTGCTCGGCGTGCCGCCGTCGGGAGACTGGCGCATCGCGGTCCTGTTCAGCGGCTGGGGAGTCGGCGGCCTCCTCGCCTCGCGGATCGTGCCGCGCCTGAACCAGCGCTACGGCGGCGCCCGCCTGGCGCTCGGCGCGCTGCCCGTCTCGCTGCTGTGCGGCTGCGCCGTGCTGCTCAGCACGAACTGGATCGCCGCGGCGCTGTCGGCCACCGCGTGGGGAGCCGCCTACTCCACTGTGGTCATCAACTCGATCACCTACCGCCAGCAGATCAGCCCCGACGAGCTCCAGAGCCGCATCAACACGACCTGCCGAATGCTGTCCTGGGGAATCGGCATGCCGACCGGAGCCGCCCTGGCCGGAGCGGTCGCGATGTCCGGCGCAGGCCCCCGAACCGGAATCGCCACCGGAGTCCTCGTCCTCCTGATCGGAGTGATCGCCGCCTGGTGCTCACCACTACGCAAGGAACCCCGCCCCTGACCGAGCTCTCGGACCGGCCGGGATGCCGCGATTTCAATGGAAATCGGTTCTCCAACTTCAATGGAAGTTGCGGATCGTCGGTGTGTCGCCCCACGACACGCCGACGGCTGTCGGAAACCTCCGCAATTTCAATTGAAATCGGACGTCTGATTTCCATTGAGGTTGCGCACGGGAACGCGGTGGGAGCGTCGGTCAGGAGGCGATGTGCGGTGATTCTGGTTCGCGGGTTTCGCGGAGGTGGCGGGCGAATTCCTTCAGGGCCGTCGTGGCGTGCGCATCGTGGCGGCGGATGAAGACCGTTGGGACCGGTGTTGAGGAGTGCAGGCGGAGTCGGTGGCGCAGGCCGGAGCGTTCCACCAGTTCGCGGGGCAGCATCGTGATGCCGAGGCCTGCTGCCACGCAGCCGAGAATTCCTTCTGCCGAGCCGTATTCGAGGATCTTCGGTTCCACGCCACGGGCTCGGGCGACGGATTCGAGCCTGCGCCGGTACGAGCACCCCGCGCGGAACACGAGCAGCCGCGGGGTGTGCAGCGCTTCGTCGAGGTCGCGGTGGCGCACAGCGGTGACGACCGCCAGCTCCTCGGTGAAGATCTCCTCCTCGTGCAGCTCCTGGTCGCCGACGGGCCCGGCCACGAGTGCTCCGTCGAGGGCGTGGTCCTTGACCTGCGCCACCATCGAGTCCGTGGGGCCGGTGAGCACGGAGAGGTCCACCTCCGGCCAGGCCGCGGTGTAGGCCTCCAGGACCGGTGGCAGCCGGATTCCCGCCGTGGTCTCCATCGCCCCGATCCGCAGCGGCCCGCGGGGCGTCTCGTCGCGCACGATGCGGACGGCCTCGTCGGCGAGCGCGATGATCCGCCGGGCGTGGTCGAGGAACTGCTCCCCGGCCGGGGTCAGGGCGACTCCGCGCGCGTGCCTGCGGAGCAGGGCCGCGCCGAGCTCCCGTTCCAGTCCCGCCACGCGCGCGCTGACGCTGGACTGCACGGTGTGCAGCTCCGCGGCCGCGCGCGTGATGCCACCGGCGCGCGCCACCGCGGCGAAGATCCGCAGGTCGGACAGCTCCACGCGATCACTCCTGCCCTCCGGGTTCGCGAGTGACGATGGCTGCGTTCGTCACTCATCGTTGGACACGATGCCAGGTAGAGCTTAGCGTTCAGCTGGCACCGGATGGCCGAGGCGAGAGCGGGGAGAACAGCAGTGGCAGGACAGCGGACGCAGCAACGGGTTCAGGACTTCTGCGAGCGCTTCGGGCTGCGCGCGCCGATCCTGGAAGCGCCGATGGCCGGTGCCTGCCCGCCGGAGCTGGCGATCGCGGTGGCCGAGGCTGGCGGGATGGGCGCCAACGGCGTGGTGCTCGACCAGCCCGAACGCATCACCAGCTGGATGGAGCGCTTCCGCGAAGGCACCGACGGCCCGTGCCAGCTCAACATCTGGATCCCGGACGAGCCGGTCGACGCACCCGAGCGGCAGCAGGCGGCGGAGCGGTTCCTGGCCGGTTTCGGCGAACCGGGCGAGGCCGGGGCGCCGGGCCCGGTCTTCGCCGAGCAGTGCGAGGCCATGCTGGCCGCCCGGCCCGCGGTCATCTCCTCGATCATGGGGCTCTTCGAGCCCGAATTCGTGGCGCGGATGCACCGGGAGGGCATCGCGTGGTTCGCCTGCGCGACCAACCTCGCCGACGCCCTGGCGGCGCAGGAAGCCGGTGCCGACGCCGTCGTCGCCCAGGGCATGGAGGCCGGCGGGCACCGGGGCAGCTTCGACCCGCAGGCCGCCGAGCAGACCGACGTCGGCCTGTTCGCGCTGCTCCCGCACCTCGTCGACCACCTGCGGGTCCCGGTGATCGCGGCCGGTGGGATCGCCGACGGCCGCGGTGTGGCCGCCGCGCTGGCGCTGGGCGCGAGCGCCGTTCAGGTCGGAACCGCGTTTCTGCGCTCGCCCGAGGCGGGCATCCACGACGACTGGTCGGCGTCCCTGGACGGCTTGCCGCCGGAGCGGACGGTCACCACCCGCGCCTACAGCGGCAGGCTCGGACGAGCGGTGCCCACGCCGTTCGTCACGGCGTGGTCCAGCGACGACGCTCCGCTGCCCGCCCACTACCCGGTCCAGCGGCGGCTCGTGGGCCAGTGGCGCCGGGGTGGCGCGGCCGGGGTCGACCGGGTCAACTACTGGGCGGGGCAGAGCGCGTCCTTGGCCGCTGCGGCACCGGCCGGCGAGATCGTCGAGCGCATGTGGGCCGACGCGCGCGAACTGCTCGCCTGAGCTCACACCGCCTTGACCGGCACGCCCGCGGCCTCGAAGCGTTCGAGGAGTTCGGCGGGCGCGGCGGAGTCGGTCAGCAGCATGTCGATCGCCTCCGCCGGGCAGATGTGGGCGAATGCGGTGCGGCCGAGCTTCGAGCCGTCCGCGACGACCACTACGCGCTGGGCGCGCTCGGTCATGAGGCGGTTGATGCTCGCTTCGCCCTCGTTGTGCGCGAAGGCACCGCGGGCCGGGTCGACGGCGTCCACGCCGAGGAACACCACGTCGAGCGTGATCTCCTCCAGCAGGTGGGTGCCGAGCGGCCCGGTGAGCTCGAACGACTGCGGCCGCGCCACTCCCCCGGTCACCACGATCTTGACCTGGGGCCGCACCACCAGCTCGTTGGCGATGTTCAGGGCGTTGGTGACGATGGTCAGCGAGGTCCGCTCGCCGGCGTCGGCGAGATCCGCGCGGGAAACCAGGGCGCGCGCGATCTCGGTGGTCGTCGTCCCGCCGTTGACGCCGACCACCGATCCCTGCGCGACCATCGCCGCAGCCGCCCGCGCGATGCGCCCCTTCTCGCGGGCGTTGCGGGCGGCTTTGTAGCGCAGCGGCAGGTCGTAGGCGATGTTCTGCGCCACGGCCCCGCCGCGGGTGCGGGTCAGCAGCTGCTGTTCGGCGAGGTGGTCGAGGTCGCGGCGGACTGTGGCCGCCGAAGCGCCGAGCGCGGTGGAGATCTCCTCCACGGTGACCTTGCCGCGTTCGCCGAGCAGGTCGAGCAGCGCCGAAAGTCGCGCGTGCCGGTCCATCGATGGGCTCCTCTCCCGTGGAACGCGGAAACGATCAGACGGGCTCGATCGCGATGTGATCGGAGATCTCCCGCAGCACCCCGTCGTCGAGCGCTCCCGCGACCGGTGCCGCCGCAGCAGCCGCTGACCACGCTACGGCGTTGCGCAGCCGTTCGGGCCAGTTCTGCCGACCCGCGATCCCGGCGGCGAAGGCCGCCACCGCCGCGTCACCGGCGCCTGTCGGGTTGCCGCTGACCGCGAAAGGTGGTGCGGCGCACCAGCTTCCTTCGTCGGTCACCGCGAGCAAACCGTCCGGGCCGAGCGAGACGATCACCGCTGCCGCACCGCGTTCGCGCAGCTGGCGGGCTCCGGTGGCCGGATCGGCCTGGCCCGTCGTCTCGCGGAGCTCGACCGCGTTGGGCTTGACGAGATCCGCCCCGGCTTCCGCGGCGGCGAGCAGCGCGGGCCCGGTGGCGTCGACGATCGCGGGCACCGAACGGGAACGGGCGTCGCGGACCAGTTCCGCGTAGCTGTCCGCGCCGCACCCGGGCGGCAGGCTGCCCGAGCACACCAGCACCGAGGCGCCGGGCAGCCGCGTGGCGAGCAGGTCCCGGAACCGCTGCCAGTCCGCTTCGCCCAGGTGGCTGCCGGGTTCGTTGAACAGGGTCGCCTCGCCCGAGGTGTCCTCCTCGGCGACCACCGCGATGGTCCGGCGGGTCGGCCCGGGCACCGGCAGCAGGAGGTGTTCGATCCCCGCGGCGTCGAGATCCTCGCGGATCGCATCACCGTGCACGCCACCGACAGGCGCGGCGACGAGCGTGCCGATGCCCTGGCCGTGCAGCACCCGGCTGACGTTGAGCCCCTTGCCGCCGGCGCGTTCGTGGACGTCGCGGACGCGGTGGGAGGCCCCGGGGCTCAGGTGCGCCACGCGGTAGCTGACGTCCAGCGCCGGGTTCGGGGTGACGGTGATGATCATCCGGCCAGAACTCCGAGCAGGCGCGCGGTTTCCGCGGCCAGGGCGTCCTTCCCGGCGGTGAGGTACTTGCGCGGGTCGACCAGCTTCGGGTTGCCCGCCAGCACCTCGCGCACCGCCTCGGTGAACGTCTTGTTCAGGTGCGTGGAGATGTTGATCTTTGTCATGCCGCTGCGGATGGCGGTGCCCAGATCCTCGTCGGACACGCCCGAAGAACCGTGCAGCACCAGTGGAACGCCCAGTGCCTCGCGCAGCCGCTGGATGAGTCCGAAGTCGAGCGCGGCGTCGCGGGTCAGCATCGTGTGCGAGGTGCCGACGGCCACCGCCAGCGCGTCCACACCGGTGGCGGCGACGTACTCGGCGGCCTCGCGCGGATCGGTGCGGGCTCCCGGCGCGTGCACGCCGTCCTTGCCGCCGACCTCGCCGAGTTCGGCTTCCACCCAGATCCCGGCGTCGTGGCACCGGGCCGCCACGGCGCGCGTGCGGGCCACGTTGTCCTCGTAGCCCTGCTTCGAGGCGTCGAACATCACCGAGCCGAACCCGAGCTCGATGGCCTCGTCCACCAGCTCCTCGGACTCGGCGTGGTCGAGGTGCACGGCCACCGGCACCTGCGACTTGCGCGCGCGGGCCAGCGTCGCGCGCGCGATCGGCTCCAGCGCGCCGTGGTAGCGCACGCAGTTCTCGCTGATCTGCAGCACCACCGGGAGGCCCGCGCGCTCTGCGCCCGCCACCAGGCCATCGGCGTGCTCAAGCCCGATGACGTTGAACGCACCGACACCGCGACCGGTGCGGACGGCGTCCTCCACGATGCTGCCCGTGCCGACCAAAGGCATTGCTGCTACCCCATTTCCGTGCGATTGATCTTCGTCGCCACCAGGTCGGCGGCCAGCAGTGCCGCGCCCAGGCTGCCCGCGCGATCACCGAGTCCGGCGGGCGCGAGTCGCGGAGCGCGCGCGAGGGGCCAGTCGGATTCCAGGCGGCGCGCCAGCGGGTCGAACAGCAGCGGCCCGGCTTGCGACAGACCACCACCCACCACGACGACTTCCGGCGCCAGCAGGGCGGTGAGCCAGATCAGCGCGCCGCCCAGCGCGTCGACGGCTTCGTCCCAGACCTCGGTCGCGACCGCATCCCCGGCGGCGACCCGCTGCGCCACCTCGGCCGCTCCCGCCACCGGATTCCCGGTGCGCTCCTGGTAGCGCCCGCTGATCGCGGCCGCGGAGGCGACCGCCTCCAGCCTGCCCCGGGCGACCGGCACCTGGCCGATCTCCCCGGCGTACCCGCCTCCGGCGTGCACCCGGCCGTTCTGCACGTGCGCCGCCGAGATCCCGGTGCCGACGGGCAAGAACACGGCATCCGCCGCCCCGCGCGCCGCGCCGAGCCGGTGTTCGGCCAGCGCTCCGGCCCGGACGTCGTGGCCGAAGGCCACCGGGAGCCCGAGTCGCTCGGCCAGCAGCGACCGGAACGGCACGTCCGACCAGCCCAGGTTCGCCGAGAACACCGCGATACCGCGGGATTCGTCGACGACTCCGGGCACCACGAGGCCCACCGCCGCCGGGGAGGCGTCCTCGGAGAGCTCGGCGACGAGCGAGCAGGCCAGCTCCAGCACCCGTTCGGCCCGCGGTGGTGTCGGGCGGTGCCGTTGCGCCAGCACCGCTCCCGACGCGTCGGCCAGGACCGCTTTCGTCCCGGTCCCGCCGACGTCGATGCCGATCACCGGCAGGTGCTCGGTCACACCTCGTCCAGGACGATCGACCGCGTCAGGTTGCGCGGGCGGTCCGGGTCGAGTCCGCGGTTGACCGCCGCGGCCACCGCTACCCGCTGCGCGAGCACCAGGTGCGCCATCGGGTCGCGCTGCCCGCTGTCGAGGTAGGCGGCTCCGGTGGCGGCGACCTCGGCGGCAAGCCCGGTCGGCGCCTCGCCGAACATCCAGGTCGTGCGGCCGGGTTCGGCGATGCTGATCGGTCCGTGCCGGTACTCCATGGCCGGGTAGGCCTCCGACCACAGGCCCGCGGCCTCGCGCACCTTCAGTGCTGCCTCGTGCGCCAGCCCGACCGTCCAGCCGCGGCCCAGGAAGCTGATCTGCTCGCTGGCGGGCAGCGCGCCGAGCTCGGTCGCCAGCACCGCGCGGGCGTCCTCGACGGCGCCGGTCAGATCCTCCCCGAGCGAGGCGCGGAGCAGGGCCAGCGCGGTCGTCGCGAACCGCGTCTGCACCACGGACTGCTCGTCGGCGAACTCCAGCGCGACCAGCTCGTCGCAGACCTCCGCGATGGGCGCGCCGGGGACCGCGGTGATGCCGACCGTGGGCACCGTGCCGCGCAGCTTGCGCAGGAGTTCCAGCACCTCCGTGGTGGTGCCCGAGCGGGTGATCACGAGCACGCGGTCGTAGGAGCGGCCCAGCGGCATCTCGGATGCGGGGAACGCGTCTGTCACGCCTTCGCCCGCGGCCTCCCGCAGGGCCGCGTAGGCCATGGCCATGAACCAGGACGTGCCGCACCCGGCCACGGCGACCCGCCCACCGCGCGCGGGCAGCACACCAGCCACCTCCTGGGCCAGCTCCGATGCGCGCAGCCAGCACTCCGGCTGGCTGTCGATCTCGCCGTCCACGAGGTATCCGCCAGACGCCATCAAGTCCTCCCAGACCCGTCGTTCTCCGCGGCGCGCACCGTCGAAGCGCGCCACATCGCCAGCCTAGATGCACAAAAGTGATTCAACAAGGAGTAGATCGATCAGTATCAATCACACGATTTTCACCCCTTTCCACACCTCCGCTCCAGGGCGCCCACCTGGCGAAAGCCGTGCGTGATCCCACAGGTACGCCAAGTCACGGACACCGACGAGCCTTCGGGGAATACGAGCCGAGGTAGTGACAGGCGCCACGAGGCACGTTAATAATGAGCCAACTTGCATGAAGTTGCTCGATAAATCCAACTAACGAGCAAACATGCGCAAGGGCTGAGTGAGGAGAGCGACAGATGGCCCAGAAGCTCCGGAGGCGGCTGGTGCTCGCCGCGGGGACGTGCCTGGCGCTGCTGGCCGGCTGCGGTGCGCACGACACCGACGCCGGACGGGTGCTGCGGGTCGCGCAGTACCCCGATCCGGATGAGCTGAACTCGCAGCAGAACGCGGGCAGCCAGGTCTACATGGGACTGTGCGAACCGCTGACCGGACTGGGGATCGCCGACGCGGGCGACATCCGGATGCGCGGCGCGGAGCGCGTGGACACCACCGACGGTCTGGTGTGGACGATCAAGCTGCGACCGGGCCGCGAGTTCCAGAACGGCGAGCCGATCACCGCGCAGACCTACGCCGACACCTGGAACGCGGTCGCCTACGGACCCAACGCGTACAAGGCGAGTTCCACCTTCAGCGTCATCGACGGCTACGCCGAGCTCAACGAGGACCAGCCGCGGCGCGACACGCTGCGCGGCCTGGAGGTGCTCGACGAGCTGACCCTGCGGGTCACGCTCACCCAGCCCGACTACGACTTCCCGAAGATCATCGCCTCCTACGCCGCGTGCCCGATCCCGAAGGAGGGCCTGGCCGATCCGACCGCCTACTCGCAGGCGCCGGTCGGCAACGGCCCGTACCAGTTCGTCCGCTGGGACCGCAACGAGCGGATCGTGCTCAAGCGCTGGCACGACTACCAGGGCGAGGTGCCGCCCGGAGCGGCCGAGGAGATCCACTTCAAGATCTACCAGTCGCAGGACACCGCCTACCGCGACGTGCAAGCCGGCCAGCTCGACGTGCTGCGCAACCTGCCCGGCGGCCTGCTCAACGACGCCCGCAACCAGCTCGGCGACGAGGGCCTGTTCGCGATCCCGCAGCAGCGCCAGATCACCCAGATGCTGATCCCGGAGTACATCGAGTCGCTGCAGGATCCGCGGCTGCGCAAGGCGATCTCGCTGTCGATCGACCGCGACGCGATGGCCGGCGCCCTGCTGCGCGGCTCGGCGACGCCCGCTCGCTCGCTGATCGTCGAAGCCGTCGGCCCGGCCTACCGGGCGGACGCGTGCGAGGACTGCACCTACGACCCGGAGCGCGCACGTCAGCTCGTCGCCGAGGCCGGCGGGTTCAAGGAACCGGTGTTCCTCTGGTACTCCAACACCGGCGGTGGCGGCGGCACCGAGATGTCCCAGATCGCGCTGGCCATCGCCAACGCGCTGCGGCAGGAGCTGGGCGCCGACGTCCGGCTGCGGCCGGTGCTGCCCGCGCAGCTCACGCAGGCGCAGAGCAGCGGCACGCTGACCGGCCCGTCGCTGAGCCTGTGGGGCGACATCTACCCCAGCCCCGACCAGTACCTGGGCATGTTCCGCGAAGGCGGCGACGGCAACGAGTACACCCAGTACGACAACCCGGCCGCCAACGAGCTGATCGCCAAGGCGCTGGCCACCGGCGACGAGCTGCAGGCCGCGCAGTACTGGCAGCAGGCCGAAGACCTCATCTTCGAGGACATGCCCGGCATCCCGCTCTTCTACCCGGGCATCTACGCCGCGCACGCGCCGTGCGCGAAACCGGGCACGCTCGGCGGCGATCTCCAGTACTACCTGACCGCGTTCGAGTGCGGCCCCGGCCGCGAGGAGTGAGACCGCGACCATGCTCGGATACCTGATCCGCCGCATCGCGGCGATGCTGCCGGTGCTCTTCGGCGTGACGTTCCTGATCTTCGCGCTGGTCTACGCGATGCCCGGGGACCCGATCGCCTCGCTGGCGGGCGACCGACCGCTGCCACCCTCCACCGTGGAGGCGCTGCGCGAGCGGTACCACCTGGACGAACCGCTGATCACCCAGTACCTGCTCTACATGGGCGGGCTGCTGCAGGGCGACTTCGGCACCGACTTCTTCGACCGCCCGGTGCTGGACATGATCGCCGAGCGGTGGCCCACCACGCTGCAGCTGGCGCTGACCGCCTGGGTGCTCAAGCTGGTGATCGGCCTCGCGGTCGGCATCTTCGGCGCGCTGCACCGCGGCCGCGCCGGTGACCACCTGACGCTGGCGTTCACCGTGCTGTTCGTGGCGCTGCCCGGGTTCGTGATCGCCTTCATGGCGCAGCTGGCGTTCGGCTTGAAGCTGGAGTGGTTCCCGATCGCGGGCATCGCCGAGGGCTGGCCGATGAGCTTCGTCCTCCCGGCGCTGGTGGTGGCGCTGGAGGCCGCCGCACCGCTGGCCCGGCTGACCCGGTCGAGCCTGGTCGACACGCTGAGCTCGGAGTTCATCCGGACGGCGCGGGCCAAGGGCGCCTCACCGGGCCGCGTGATGTGGGGGCATGCGCTGCGCAACTCGATGATCCCGGTGGTCACCTACCTCGGGCTCAGCCTCGCGGCGATGCTCGGCGGCGCCGTGATCGTCGAGAGCGTGTTCAACCTGCCCGGCATCGGCGGCCTGCTGGTGCAGGCGGTGCAGACCCAGCAGGGCACCATCGTGGTCGGCGTGGCGACCTTCATCATCCTGATCTACCTGCTGGTCAACCTGCTGGTGGACATCAGCTACGGAATCATCGACCCGAGGGTGCGCAATGGCTGACCGAACCGATCTCTCCCCCGCCCCCGCCGCGCCCCGCAGGCGGTTCACCCTCGTCGGGCGGCTGCCGAAACCGCTGCGCGCACCGCTGTTCGTGGTGGCGGCGCTGATCGCCGCCGGTTACGTGCTGATGGCGGTGTGGCCGAGCCTGTTCACCTCCGCCGATCCGATGCACTGCGAGCTGCGGCTCAGCGGCGCGGGCCCGGCGCCGGGCCACCCGTTCGGCTTCGACATGCAGGGCTGCGACTACTTCGCCAACGTGGTGCACGGCGCCCGCCCGTCGATCGCGATCGGCCTGATCGTCACGGTCGCGACCTTCGCGATCGCCGCGGTGCTCGGCGCGCTGGCCGGCTACTTCGGCGGCGTCGTCGACGGCGTGGTCTCGCGCGTCGCCGACGTGGTGTTCGGGCTGCCGATGATCATCGCCGCGATCGTGGTGCTCAACCTCTTCGAGGAGCGCACGGTCTGGACGGTGAGCCTGGTGCTGATCGTCTTCAGCTGGCCCGGCGGCATGCGCTACATGCGCGGCTCGGTGCTCAAGATCCGCAACCTGGAGTACGTGCAGGCCGCGCGCGTGCTCGGTGGCAGCCACCTGCGCATCATGGGCACGCACATCGCGCCGAACGCGCTGACTTCGCTGATCGTGCTGAAAACCCTGGAGATCGGCGGCATCATCGCCGCCGAGGCGGCGCTGACCTTCCTCGGCATCGGGCTCCAGCCGCCCGCGATCTCGTGGGGCCTGCAGCTGTCCACCGCGCAGGCGCAGTGGCAGGCCAGCCCGCACCTGCTGATCTACCCCGCCCTGTTCCTGACCGGCGCCGTGCTGGCGTTCGTGGTCCTCGGCGACAGCCTGCGGGAGAGCCTCGACCCGAAGGGAAAGAAATCGTGAACGCCAAGGCGCGCTCCGCGCCGGAGGGGGCCGCGGTCCTCGACGTGCGCGGCCTCAGCGTCGACTTCCACACCGCCGCCGGCCGGCTGCACGCCGTCCAGGACGTCAGCTTCTCCGTCGGCGCCGGCGAAACCCTCGCCGTGCTCGGGGAATCGGGCTCGGGCAAGAGCGTCACCGCGCAGGCGATCATGGGAATCCTCGACACCCCGCCCGCCGAGATCGTCGGCGGCACCGTCGAGCTCGGCGGCCAGGACCTGCTGGCGATGCCGGACCGGCAGCGCCGCGCGGCGACCGGCTCGCGCGTCTCGCTGGTCTTCCAGGACGCGCTCACCGCGCTGAACCCGGTGCAGCCGGTGGCCAAGCAGATCGGCGAGCTGTACCGGCTGCACCGCGGCGCGACGCGGCGGCAGGCCTGGCGGCAGGCGGTGGAGATGATGGAGCGGGTGCGGATCCCCGCGGCGGCCAGCCGCGCCGGCGACTACCCGCACCAGTTCTCCGGCGGGATGCGCCAGCGCATCATGATCGCGATGGCGCTGGCGCTGGACCCGGAGGTGGTGATCGCCGACGAGCCCACCACCGCGCTCGACGTCACCGTGCAGGCCCAGATCCTCGACCTGCTCGCCGAGCAGCAGGCCGAGCGCGGGCTGGCGCTGGTGCTGATCACCCACGACCTCGGCGTCGCCTCCCGGATGGCCGACCGCGCACTGGTGATGTACTCCGGGCGCGTCGTGGAGCACGGGCCGATCCGCGAGCTGTTCACCGCGCCGGTCCACCCGTACAGCCAGGGCCTGGTCGACTCGATCCCGCGGCGCTCGCACCGCGGCGGTCCGCTGCCCGCGATCGGCGGGCTGCCGCCGAGCCTCACCGACCGGCCCGCGGGCTGCCGCTTCCACCCGCGCTGCGCCATCGCGCGCGAGCAGTGCGAGACGGTCGAACCGGAGCTGCTGCTGCTCGACGACGGCAGGCAGACCCGGTGCCACTACTGGGCGGAGGTCTCGTCGTGACCGAGCAGAACATCCTCGAAGTGCAGGACGTCACCAAGCACTACCGCAAGCGCGGCGGCGGGCGGTTCGGCCTCGCGACCGACACCGTCAAAGCCGTCGACGGCGTGAGCCTGCGGCTGCGCAAGGGCGAGGCGCTGGGCATCGTCGGCGAGTCCGGTTGCGGCAAGTCCACGCTGACCCGGCTGCTCACCGCGCTGGAGAAGCCCACCAGCGGGCAGGTCCGCTACCGCGGCATCGACGTCCACGGCGCGAAAGGCGCCGAGCGGTCCCGGATGCGGCGCAACATCCAGATGGTCTTCCAGGATCCCTACGCCTCGCTCAACCCGCGCAAGACGGTCGGCTCGATCCTGGCCGAACCGTTCCGGATCCACCGCGACGCGGTGCCCGGATCGGGCCTGCGGCCGCGACTGGAGCAGCTCCTCGAACAGGTCGGCCTGCGCCCGGACCACCTCGACCGGTACCCGCACGAGTTCTCCGGCGGCCAGCGCCAGCGCATCGGCATCGCCCGCGGCATCGCGCTGAACCCGGAGGTGCTGATCTGCGACGAGCCGGTCTCGGCGCTCGACGTCTCGGTGCGCGCGCAGGTCCTCAACCTGCTCGCCGAGCTGCAGCGCGAGCTGTCGCTGACGGTGGTGTTCATCGCGCACGACCTGGACGTGGTGCGGCACTTCTGCGACCGCATCGCGACGATGTACCTGGGCCGGGTCGTCGAGGAGGGCGACTGCGACGCGGTCTACGACAGCCCGTCGCACCCGTACACCCGGGCCCTGCTCTCCGCGATCCCGCGCCCCGGCTTCGACGACGAACCGGAGCAGGAGCGCATCGTCCTCGAAGGAGACCCGCCCTCACCGATCGCACCACCGCCCGGCTGCCCGTTCCACACCCGTTGCTGGATGGCCCGCCCGGAATGCGCCCAGCAGGCCCCGGCAGCCCACGACCTGGGCGGAGGCCACACCTCCCACTGCCACTTCGCCCCCGAAGTCGCAACAGCCGATACCGCGGCGAGGCTCTGACCGGGGAACCCGGCACCGCCACGCGCAGCGCCGGGTTCCGCCGCGCCGGTACCGGTTTCGCGGCACTTAGACTCGCGCGTGATCGGTGCTGGACCGGTCGGCAGCCGGAGGTGAGCAAGTTGGTCGCGTTGTCCCCGCTCGCCGAACGGCTGGGCAGCGCGGTTTCCGGCGCTGTGGAACAGGTTCGCGCGACACCTCGGCGGTTGCTCGTTCGCGATGCCGTGCTCGCCTCGCTGGTGCTCGCCGTCGGGCTCGTCCCGGTTCCGGTTCTCCTCCTGCCCACCGGGCACATCGGCTGGGTGATCGCGCTCGCGTGCTGGACGGCGTTGCTGGTTCCGGCCTGCTGGCGGTGGCCGGTCGCGACGTTGCTGGCCACGGCACCGGTGTTCGCCGGACCCAACTTCTGGGCCGCGGCCGTCCTTCCCGTCATCACCTTCGCGGCCGCTCGCCACATCGCACCCGCTCGTCGGCTCTGGCTCGCCGTGCTGGCCACCGCCGTCGCGGACTTCGCGCTCATGCTCGCTTTCGACCTGAGCAGCGCCGGCGGGTTCGGCGAAGTGGTCGCCGCGTATGCGGTGAGCGCGATGCTCCTGCTGGTGCTGCCCGCCGCCGTCGGGGCGATCCTCGGGCACCGCCGGCCACGGGTTCGCCTGCTCCAGGAGCGCAACGAGTACCTGGAGCGGGCGCAGCTGCTCACCGCGGCCAAGGCGCGCGTGGAGGAACGCGGGCACATCGCCGGCGAGATGCACGACATGCTCGGGCACCGGTTGAGCCTGATCTCGATCCACGCCGGTGCTCTCGAACTCAGCGCCGCCGAGAACGCGCCCGAGCTGAGCGGTCAGGCCGAACTCCTGCGCACCACTGCCAGCAGCGCGCTGTCCGAGCTCCGCGAGATCCTGGGCGTCCTGCGCGGGGCCGAGGAGTCCGATCTCGGCCCCGACGACCGCATCGGGACCCGACCCGACGTCGAGGACCTCGTCGCGGAATCCAGGGCGGCGGGCATCGACGTCGACCTGCGGTGGACCGGCGCGGATCTCGACAGCGCGGACCCGCGCACCCGCCGCGCGGTGCACCGCGTGGTGCGCGAGGGCCTGACCAACGTCCACAAGCACGCCTCGTCCGCGCGCACCGGCGTGGAGATCGGCGTGGAGACCGATCGCGTGCACGTCCGCGTGGTCAACGGTCCTGCGCAGGCCGGTGGGCGGCGGCTTCCCGGCACCCGGAGCGGGCTGGTGGGGCTCGACGAGCGGATCGCGCTGCTCGACGGGATCTTCCACAGTGGACCGACTCCCGAAGGCGGTTTCCTCGTCGCGGCGGCGATTCCCACCCACCCGGCAGGCACCGACCGGCCTGAGCCTTCGGTCCTGCCCGGTCAGCTGCCACCGGAGCCGCTCGCCGCGGAGGCGCTCACGTGGCCCCGCGTGCTCGGGGCCGGTTGCCTCGGTCTGCTGGCGGCCCTGCCGGTGATCACCGGGCTGGCGATGTTGATCGTCGCGCTGATGATCAGCTGATCACGGCCGGTCCGCGAGCAGACCGGCGTCGTGGGCCAGGATCGCGGCCTGAACCCGGTTCGCGCAATCGAGCTTGGTGAGCACGCGGCTCAAATGCGCCTTCACCGTGCCCGCGCTGATGTAGAGGTCTCGCGCGATCTCGGCGTTCGACAGCCCGAAACCGACCAGGCGCAGCACGTCTCGCTCGGCGTCGGAGAGCTGGTCGGTCTTGCGCCGCGCCACCGAGGTCCGGTCGGTGCCCGAGCGCAGGTGGCGCTCGATGAGCCGGCGGGTGATCTGCGGTGCCAGGATGGATTCGCCCTCGGCCGCGAGTCGCACGGCCCGGATCAGCTCGCTCGGCCCGGTGTCCTTCAGCAGGAATCCCTTCGCCCCCGCGCGCAACGCCCGCGCCACGTGGCCGTCCTCGCCGAAGGCGGTGAGCATGACGACGTTGGTGTGCGGGGATTCGCGGGCGATGTCCTCGACCGCACCGAGCCCGTCGCCGCCCGGCATCTGGATGTCCAGCAGAGCCACGTCGACGACCTGCTCCCGGCAGGCCCGGACAGCAGCGCCGCCGTCCCCCACCTCGGCCACCACTTCCACGTCCGGCGCGTTGGCGAGGATGAGCCGGATGCCCGCTCGCATGAGGTTCTCGTCATCGGCAATGAGCACGCGGATCACCCGGCAATCCTAGAACCGGAAACACCGACCGAGCCGACCAGGTCTGCAGGGACTCGCGAGGGCCGAAGGAATCCCGTACGCCGAGGCACTGCGTCGGATCGATCGGCGTGCCGGATCCCCGGGAACGAGAACATGGCAGCCGGCCCAGGTCGGCCGTGACTCAGGTCGCCGCCCGTGACCCGAACTGCGAGAGCCTGCCTTCTCGGTCACTCAGCGTCGGTACTCTCGGTCGCGTTCCACCCGAACCCCACCACCGGACACCCCGTGGAACAGTCACGAGACCGGGAAGCGCTGCTGCGCCGAGCAGCTCGCATTGGTCAGCCCCTCCCAGTCCAGGGCGCGTTTCTGGATCTTGCCGGTAGGACCTTTGGGCAGGGCGTCGACGAATCGGATCAGGTGCGGGACCTTGTACGCGGACAGCTTCTCCTTCGCCCAGACGCGGAGCTCCTCGGGGGTGACTTCCGCACCGGGGCGTGCGGTGATGACGGCAGCGACCTCCTCGCCGTACCTCTCGTCGGGCACGCCGATGACGGCCACCTCGACGATGTCCGGGTGCTGGTAGAGCACCTCCTCGACCTCGCGCGGGTAGACGTTGTAGCCACCGCGGATGATGAGCTCCTTGGCGCGGTCGACGATGTAGAGGTAGCCGTCCTCGAGCCGGCCGAGATCACCGGTCTTCAACCAGCCGTCCACGAGGTCGGCGGCCGTCTCCTCTGGGCGGTTCCAGTACCCCTTCATCACACTCGGCCCGCGGAGGTGCACCTCCCCCACCTCACCTGCCGGGAGCACAGCCCCCTCGGGGTCGCGGATCTCCACCGCGCTGGCGGGAAGTGGCCTGCCCACCGATCCGATGCGCTGCTGTTCCGCGGTGTTGCTCGTCGCGGCGGCAGTGGATTCGGTCAGTCCGTAGCCTTCGAGGATGGTGCAGCCGAACCGTTCCGAGAACGCGCTGAGCACCTCGCCGGGCAGGGACGCGCCACCGGACGACGCCATCCGCAGGTCGGCGAAGTCATCCGGACCGAAATCGCCGGCGACGTGCAGCATCGCGTTCCACATCGTCGGCACACCAGCGACCATGGTGAGCCGGTCGCGCCGGATCATCTCAAGCATGGCCACCGGTTCGAAGGGCGCGAGCAGCGAAATCGAGCAACCGGCCTGCAGCGCGGAGTTGAGGCAGGCCGCCTGGCCGAACACGTGGAACAGCGGCAAGCCGGTTCCGCAGCGATCGTCGGACGTGAGGTGCAGCTGTTCGACGAAAGTCCGTGCTGTGTCGACGATGTTGGCCACGGTGAGCTCGACGCCCTTGGGGCGGCCGGTGGTCCCGGAGGTGTACAGCAGGACCGCCGTGCTCTGGCGGTCCAGGTCCGCCGGGTTGTGCACGGGCTCGCCTTCCTCCGCCACAGCTCCCGGTCCGAGCACTCGCAGATGCAGGGCGCGTTCGTCGGCCACGCGTTGCGCGGGCTCCCGCGCCTCGTGCCAGGCGACCAGGAGGCGCGTGCCGGAGTCCCCGACGACGTAGTCGATCTCGGGCGTGGTGGCCATGGTGTTCATCGTGATGACCACAGCTCCGATCAGCTGGGCGCCGAGGTAGACGACCACGAACTCGGGGACGGTGGGCGCCACCAGCAGCACCCGGTCTCCCGCCCGCACTCCGTGCGCCCGCAACTCCCCGCCGAAGGCGGCGGAAGCGTTGCGCAGCCGCGCATAGCTCCACGCGTCCGCACCTGCCCTGATCGCCACCGCATCCGGCCTTGCTGCAGCGTGCTCCCACAGTGATCCAGCGACGCTGGGCATGTCCCTCCAAAATCAGGCGATCGCAGCGATCGTCAGTCGATATGGCTCAGCAATGGGTCGTCGTGCTCACGACGGCAGGTCGACCAGCCCGGCGAGCACCCCGCGGTGGTGCGCTGGAAGGCCCCGACCGATCTGGTCCGCCTTCGCCCGCTTGAGGTAGAGGTGCACCGGATGTTCCCAGGTCATCCCGATACCGCCGTGCAGCTGCACCGCCTCCTCAGCAGCGTGGACTGCCGCATCGCCGCAGTACGACGACGCCACCTCAGCCGCGATCGCCGCGTCCTCGGCGCCCGAAGCCAAAGCGCCGGCTGCGTACCAGGCCGCGGCCGAGGCGGACTCCACCTCGGCGAAGAGGTCGGCGAGCCGGTGCTTCAACGCCTGGAACCCACCGACCGCTCGGCCGAACTGGCGCCGGATCTTGAGGTACTCGACCGTCGTCTCCGAACACCAGGCCGCCACACCCGCCTGCTCGGACGGCAGCAGCGCCGCGCTCGTCGCCAGCGCCCGGCGGACCGCACCGGCACCTGCGTCCGCTCCCACGACCAGCTCGCCGACGGCCCCGTCAAGCACCACGTCGGCGAGCGGGCGCGTCATGTCGAGGGACACGAACGGCGTCACAGTGGCCGCATTCGCCCGGACGGCGTACACCTCGGTGCCGACGGGCGTTCCCACTGCCGCCAGCAGGAAGTCGGCTTCGAGCGCCCCGGCGACGCTGGTGACGCGTCCCGTCAGGCGCCCCGCCGAATCCACGTCGATCGCCGGGAGGGGTGAGTCCGCAGCCGCGGAGAAGGGCACCAGGAGCGCTGCCGTGCGATCGCCCGAAGCCAGCTCCTCCACGAGACCGGAACCGCCTGCCAGCAGCACGGTGGTGGCCTCGACAGCGCTGGAGAGGAACGGCACCGGCGCGACGGACCGGCCCAGCTCGTTCAGCACGACGGCAGCCTCGCGGGCGGACGCGCCGACCCCACCGCGGCTCTCCGGCACGAGCAGCCCGGCGAGCCCGAGATCAGACGCGACGGCCTTCCACAGGACCGGTGTCAACGCGTGGTCGCCCTCGTAGGCGCGCATCACCGATGTGGGGTCGCAGTGATCCGCGAGCAGGTCGCGCAGCGTGCTCCGCAGGGAGACCTCCACGTCGGTTTCGAGGAGGTTGATGTCGTCGCTCATCGCTCGAGGTCCTTCCAGGGGATGTCCTTGTCACCACGTGCCTCGACCGGAAGCCCAAGCACGCGTTCGGCCACGATGTTGCGCAGGATTTCCGAGGTGCCTCCTTCGATGGAATTCCCCTTCGCGCGGAGGTATCGGTAGCCGGCGTCGCGTCCGGCGAAGTCGACCTTGTCGGGGCGCACCATGGTCCAGTCCTCGTAGCGCAGACCGTCCTCGCCGAGCAGCTCCAGCTCCAGTCCGCTCAGCGCCTGGTTGAGCCGCGCGAAGCTGATCTTCAGCACCGACCCCTCGGGGCCCGGCTGCCCCGCCGCGACCTTCTGACGCAGCCGGCCCGCGGTGTACCGGGAGACCTCGGCCTCGACGTAAAGCCGCATCAGCCGGTCGTGCAGCTCGGGTGTGCGCTTGTCGGGGTGCTCCCGCCAGGTGCGCGCCACCGGGCCGAGGACACCACCTTCGCGCGGGATCGGCTGTCCGCCTATGGAGACTCGCTCGTTGTTCAGCGTCGTGTTCGCCACCCGCCAGCCCTCGCCCTCCGCGCCGAGGCGGTAGCTGTCGGGAATGCGGACATCGGTGAGGAAGACCTCGTTGAACTCCGCCTCGCCGGTGATCTGGCGCAGCGGTCGCACCTCGACCCCGGGATCGGTCATGTCGCAGATGAAGTAGGTGATCCCCTGGTGCTTCGGGAGGCTGGGCGCCGTGCGGGCCAAGAGGATCGCGAACCTGGCGAAGTGAGCACCGGAAGTCCACACTTTCTGCCCGTTCACCACCCAGTCGTCACCGTCACGGACCGCGCGGGTTCCCAGTGCTGCGAGGTCGGATCCCGCGCCCGGCTCGCTGAAGAGCTGGCACCAGATCTCCTCACCTGTCCAAAGCGGACGTAGAAATCGCTGCTTCTGCTCCGCGGTTCCGTAGGCGAGGATCGTCGGTGCGACCATCCCCAACCCGATGCCATTGGTCTGCGATCTGTTGTCCGGTGCACCAGCGGCGTCGAAGAGCTCGTCGACGAACAGTTGGAGCTCACGCGGCAAGCCGAGCCCACCCAAGCCTTCGGGGAAGTTCACCCACGCCAACCCGGCATCGAACCGGGCACGGTGGAACTCCACCGGATCGCCGGTGACGAGGTCGTGCCCGGCGAGGACCGCCTCGACCCGCCGACCCAGGTCGGCGCGCAGGGAGTTGTCGTGTTCCATCAGGAATGCTCCTCGAGAGATTCGAGGCCGGCCTCGAGAACGGGCGTCACGGTCTCGCCGACCTGCTCGAAGCCCGAGCCCACGGTCTGGCCATGGAGGTGGCGGTAGTGGATTCCTCCGAGGTTCCCGGCCAATGTGAACGACGGAAGTCCGAGATGATGAGATGACGCGAGCTTGCGCGGCATACCCCTAGAGGACCTCGCCCTACGTCGGAGCAATCCCGCGCAGTTGCAACCTCGGCTACGGCGATCCCGTCGACGAGCGCACCGAGCCGCTGGTCGGCTCACGCGATGTACACCACCCGGCCTACGGTAACGCCATCGGCGAGTCGCTGGACGCCCTCGGCAACGGTGTCCAAGGCGAGCTTCTCGCTCACCAGCGGGCGCACGATGCCCTGGTTCGCCAGCGCGACCAGCTCGCGATGGCACTGCTCGACCGAGGCCGGGTCGTGGGTGTTGTAGAGACCCCAGTGCAGTCCCGCGATCGAATAGTTCTTGACCAGCGCATGGTTGAGAGCCGCGCGCTGGATCTCGCCTCCGGCGAAGCCGACGACCACGATTCGTCCTTCGAAGGCGATGCACTTGGTGGATCGCTGATAGGTCTCGCCGCCGACCGGGTCGTACACGACATCGACCCCCTGGCCCCCGGTCTCGGCCTTGACCACCTCGATGAAGTTTTCCCGGTGCCGGTCCACGACCACGTCGGCGCCGAGACTGCGAGCGTACTCGGCCTTCTCCGCCCCGCCGACCACTCCGATCACGCGTGCCCCCGCGGCCTTGCCCAACTGGATCGCCGCACTGCCGACACCACCGGCCGCAGCGTGCACGAGCAGGGTCTCCCCCTCCTGCAGAGCGGCCCTCCGGTGCAGGCCGAACCAACCTGTCTGGTAGGCGATGAACAGGGACGCGGCCTGGGCGTCGTCGAGCGATTCCGGCGCGGCGAAGGTGGTTGCGGCGTCCATCAGCGCCACTTCGGCGAACCCGCCGTGCGGAAGCACGGACCCGCCGAGCACTCGTTGGCCGACGGCGATGCCGTCCACCTCGGGCCCGACCGCGACTACCTCGCCGCAGAGTTCCACACCAGGTGTGAAGGGCAGCGTAGGACGCGTCTGGTAGTGCCCGCGGCACATCAGCACGTCGGGAAAGTTGGCTGCTGCTCCGAGAACTCGCACCGAGACCTGTCCCGGGCCCGGCTCGGGCTCGGGCACCTCGACGAGTTCCATCACGTCGCGGGGCTCCCCGAGCTCGGCGACCTGCCACGCCTTCATCTCACTCACCACCTGCTGTCCTGATCAGAAACTTCGCACGAACCGAAGGAAACCCCGCGGCCATGCCGGAGCCGAATCGCTTGCGGCATCGGGGATCTCCCGCCGCGCCGCCGGCTCATGACAGCCGCTCCAGCACCATCGCCATCCCCTGGCCGCCACCCACGCACATCGTTTCCAGGCCGATCTGCTTGTCGTGGAACTGCAGCGAGTTGATCAGCGTGGAAGTGATCCGGGCGCCCGTCATCCCGAACGGGTGCCCCACCGCGATGGCGCCACCGTTGACGTTGAGCTTGTCGAAGTCGACGCCGAGCTCACGCGCGGACGGGATGACCTGCGCCGCGAACGCCTCGTTGATCTCGACGAGATCGACGTCATCGATGGTCATGCCGGCACGGGCGAGCGCCTGTTCGGACGCCTCCACCGGACCGAGCCCCATGATCTCGGGCGACAGCGCGGTCACAGCCGTCGACACCACCCGGGCGAGCGGCGTGACACCGAGTTCCCGGGCCTTCGCACCGGACATGATCACGAGCGCCGCGGCGCCGTCGTTGAGCGGGCAGCAATTGCCCGCGGTCCTCGACCATCCGGGCAGCGAGGTCGTCGGGGCGCAGGTCCCTCAGCGAACCCTTCACCGCACGTCCGATGGGAGAACGGGCAGTGGACACGATCACGGCTTCGGGCACGAAGCTGCTCCTCACGCTGGAAATCTGAGCGATCACTGGAATTTCAAAGCGAACCAGAGAAACTGAATCCGAGCTCAAGTGCAAATTGCATCCTGCTTCAATCCGAGGCCCTCGGTCAACGGTTCGAGCAACAACGAGATGGTGATCCAGTTCACGGCGGTCGACGGAGTCCGGCGAACTTCTGACAGGGCATGCGCGAAGGCCTGCAGCACCAGATTTTCTCAGTGCTTCAGGTACATTCCACGTTCACCGCCCCCTGCTCCAATCGAGCCCGATGCAGGCGCGCAACAGGAGGCTGACGAAGCGGAGGGCATCGAATTCGATATCGAAGAACAGATTGCCCATTCCGAGTGAAACGGTTTTCGACTAATCCTCCAATCCCTGAACAGGCTTTCGCGGACCGCGGCGCACAACGGGACGAATTGCCCCCTGTTCAACCGGCTGGTCACCTATTCCCGGCCAGCGGCACCACTCCGCACGGTCACGTGACGCGCTGGAGCGCGTCGGGCGTGAGGTCGTCGAGGGACGGGTAGCCGTCAACGGCCATGATGAGGTCGGCCTCGGCCAGGAGCGAGCGAAGGACGTGAACGACTCCGTCGGTGCCACCAAGGGCGAGGCCGTAGGCCACGGGCCGACCGACACCGACGGCGGTGGCGCCCAGCGCGATCGCCTTGATGATGTCGGCGCCGCTGCGGACACCGGAATCGAAGAGCACCGGCAACCCGTCCGCAGCCTCGACGACGGCCGGCAGGGCATCGAGGGCGGGCAATCCACCGTTGGCCTGGCGACCTCCGTGCGTGGAGCAGTAGATGCCGTCCACGCCCAGATCCTTGGCACGCCGTACGTCGTCGGGGTGGCAGAGCCCCTTGACGATCAGCGGGAGTCCGGTGAGCGACCGCAGCCATGGCAAATCGGCCCAGGTCAGCGGATTGCCGAAGATCTGCGTCCACAGCAGGGCCGCGGCCTGCGGGTCTTCCTCCGGCGCGCGGACCATGCGTGCCCGGAAGACCGGGTCGCTGGTGTAGTTGGCCAGGCAGTGCCCACGCAGCTGCGGGAAGTTGCTCGTCGCCAGATCTCGTGGCCGCCACCCAGTGATCCAGGTGTCGAGCGTGACCACGATGGCTTTGAAGCCGGCACGCTCGGCTCGATGCACGAGGCTCTCGGCCAGGTCCCGATCAGTGGGTGTGTACAGCTGGAAGAAGCCCGGTGTCGCACCGAACTCCGCTGCCACCTCCTCCATCGGATCGGCGGACAGTGTCGAGGCGACCATCGGGATGCCCGTGTGCTCGGCGGCGCGTGCGGCCGCGAGGTCACCGTGCCCGTCCTGGGCGCAGATGCCGAGCACTCCCACCGGCGACATGAACAACGGCCCCGGCAGGGTCATCCCGAACAGGTCGACGGACAGATCGCGCTGCGCGGCACCGACGAACATCCGGGGGATGAGACCCCAACGTTGGAATGCGGTGATGTTGGCTCGCTGCGTGTGCTCATCGCCAGCACCTCCGGCGACGTACGACCACACCGACGGCGGGAGCGCCGCCTGCGCCTTGGCCTCCAGCTCGGTGTGGACCATCGGGAACCGGGGCAGGATCCCGGCAAGGCCGTCGAGGTAGATCTCGTTCTGGTAGGAGCCGAACGACTGGCTCATGGAAAGGCCTTTCTGGGGGATGTTTCAGGCACCGGTGGTGCGTCGGCGACGCCTCCGATCGGACCGCGGACACCAGGAGAGGTTTAGCGCGGCCAGGTCCGCTGCCCGCTGAGGTAGGTGGCCGAGACGGCGACCGCTTCGCGGAAGTGCTCGGCGGGGACGGTGCGCGGGTCGCGGGAGAGGACCACGAGGTCGGCGCGCATTCCCATGCGCAGCATGCCGATCTCGTCCTCCAAGTGCAGCTGCCACGCAGGGTTGGCCGTCACCGCGCGCAGCGCTTCGTCGATGGTGAGGCACTGGTATGTTCCGTGGATGCGACCGCTGGGGTGCGATCGGCGGGTGATCGCGGTGGCAACGCTGGACAGCGGATCTGTGGGCGAGCAGACACCGTCGTTGTGCAGGGACACGCGGTGCCCTGCGTCCCAGGCCGACCGCGCGGACATCCAGCGATCAGCCACCTCGGGGCCGAAGAGGTCGTCCGCCAGGACGTCACCCCACCAGCGGATGTGGTCCATGAAGAGGCTGACGGTGGCGCCCATGTCGGCAGCACGGCGGTACTGGTCCGCGGTGACGGCTCCGCAGTGCTCCAACCGCGGTCGCATCGCCCGAAGCATCTCCGGATCACCGGCTCCGGCTTTGGCGTACGCGTCGAGGACGGCTTCGACGGTGACGTCCCCGTGAACGTGACAGGCGAGCGGGAAGCCCTGCCCTGCGAAAGCGGCGACCAGGTCGGCGAGTTGGTCCGGGCTGTAGTTCATGGGACCGTGCGCGCAGTGGTCCATGCCGATGCGGAGGGTCGCGTCGTTGTCCTTGAACGGGAAGCTGGTGGCGACGCTGCCCTGCCACGGCGTGCCATCGGCCCACAGCTTCATGCCGGAGATGCCGAACATCTCGCTGGCGGGAGCATGACCGGGGAAGCGTCGTTCCGGTTCCGCGGCCAGCTCGGGGGTGCCGATGAGGTACGAGCGGATCCGCAACACGGCACCGGGGCTCTCGGCGGCGTCGCGCAACGCCGGAACGGTCCGGGGATCCGTTGCCATGTCGGTCGCCGTGGTGATCCCCACCCGGGCATGCTCGGCGAATGCCCAGTCCAGCGCTGCGGACACCTGCGCGTCGTCGCGGAAGTCCCCGAGCGCCTCGAAGAGAGCCAGGAGGGCGGCGGTCTCCCGAACCTCGCCGGTGGGCTCTCCGGCGGCGTCGCGGACGAACCGGGCGCCCGGCGGGTCGAGGGTGTCGGCCGTGATTCCCGCCGCGCGCAGGGCGGCGGTGTTGCCGTAGGCGGCGTGGCCGCTGTTGGAGACCACCACGAGCGGAGCGTCGGGGCACAGCTCGTCGAGCCGCTGACGGGTCGGCAAGGCCAGATCTCGTTGCAGCAGCAGGTCGATCCCGTAGGCCCCCACCGGCTTTCCCGGGGCGGCAGCCACGGTCGCTCTGATCCGCTCGTAGACCTCGGCTCCGGTGGGCACGGTGAACGGGCGGACGTCGATCGCGGGTGGGGCGAGGGTCAGGGCCATCGTCGAGGGATGTCCGTGGGCCTCGATGAAGCCGGGCAGCAGCGCCCGCCCGTCGAGATCGACCACCTGCGTGCTGGGACCGCGCAACGCCAGGACGTCAGCTGCTCGCCCAACGGCGATGATCTCGCCGCCCCGGACGGCGAGGGCTTCGGCTTCCGGAGCCGCGTCGTCCATGGTGAGCACCGGGCCGCCGGTGAAGATCCGCTCTGCTGAGTCGGGCACGATCTCAACTCCCTTCCGAGACATCGGAATGTCCCTGCTGGACGGTCAGCCACGGTGCGGCCGCGGTGAGCAGGTAGCGCACCCCCAGCCCGACGGCCGGATCGGGAACCGGTGTGAACAGCGGTGAGTGGTTGCTCGGGATGTGCGGCGGAATGCCGTTGTCCAGCAACGCCTCCCGGTCGATGTCGCCGAACGCGGCGTGGTCAGTACCGCCGAAGAACCAGTACACCGACGGTGCGCCGAGCTCAGCGCCGAACACACCGAAGTCTTCGCTGCCGGTGACGGCCTGCGGCAGCCTGAACACCAGCTCCTCGCCGAAGGTTTCGGTGAACGCGCGGAGCACCGTCCCGGTCTCCGCCGCGTCGTTGACGGTCACCGGAAAGCTCTCGGTGACCGTCACCTCGGGATCCCGGTCGGCTCCGGCCGCGATGGCTTCGCCGCGGATGATCCGCCGCACGGCCGCCAGCACCTGCTCCCGGACGGCAGCGGTCTCGGTGCGGACGCTGATGTGCAGGTCAGCGGTGGACGGGATGATGTTCGCCTTGGTCCCGGCGTGGATCGCCCCCACCGTCACCACAGCCTGCTGACCTGCGGCGACTTCCCGGGCCACCACCGTCTGCAAGCGCGTCACGATCGCGGCCGCCAGCACCACCGGGTCCACGGTCGCCTCCGGCCTGGACCCGTGTCCGCCCCGGCCGAACAGCCGGACCCGCAGGGTGTCGGCCGCGGCCATCACCGGGCCGGACCGGGTTCCGACAGTTCCCACGGGAACCGGGCTGACGTGCTGTCCCAGGCACACGTCCGGACGCGGGAACCGCTCCGCGAACCCATCCTCGATCATCGCCGGAGCACCGCCGACTTCCTCCGCGGGCTGGAAGACCGCCACCACCGTGCCCCGCCAGGCATCCCGGTTCCGCGCCAGCAGCGCGGTGGCGCCCAGCAGACACGTGACGTGCATGTCGTGACCGCAGGCGTGCATCACCGGAACCTCGTTGTCCTCGGCGTCCACCGCAATCCGGGTGGAGGCATAGGGAAGGCCGGTCTCCTCCAGCACCGGAAGCGCGTCCATGTCGGCCCGCAGCAGCACCACCGGCCCCTCGCCGGAGGTCAGCACACCGACCACACCGGTGCCGCCGACTTTCTCGGTGACCTCCCAGCCTTGCTCCCGCAGTCGCGAGGCGACGATCCCAGCGGTGCGCACCTCCTGGAACGACAGCTCCGGGTTGGCGTGCAGGTCCCGGTACAACTCGTGCAGCGCCGGGAGGTGGTCGTCCAGACCAGCGAACAGGGCAGTCATGAGGTCTCCGTTCGAACTGCGGATACTGGTTCGGAACCGCTGCTCTGGAGTCGCACGAACAGCGTCAGCAGTGCGGCGAAGGCGAGAACTCCGGCCAGCATCAGGAAAGCCGGACCGAGTGATCCGGTGCTCTCCTTGACCGCCCCGACAATCGTCGGGCCGACCAGGCCGCCGAGCTGCCCGATGCTGTTGATCAGCGCGATTCCGCCTGCCGCGGCCTGGCCGGTGAGCAGCCGCGCGGGCAGCTCCCAGAACACCGGCAGCAAGCCACTCGCTCCGAAGGAAGCTGCTGCGACCGCCACCAGGGAGAGCTCGGGCGGGAGCACCGCCGCAGCGGTGAGCCCGACGATTCCGATGAGCAGACCGATGAGCAACAACCCGCGGCTTCGCTTGGTGCGGCCTGCGAGGCGGCCGAAGACGAGCAGGCCGATGGCCGCGACCAGGATGGGGAACGTGATGAGCGCGCTGGACAGGGCCGCGCTGAGGTGTCCGATCTGTCCGACGATCGCCGCCAGCCAGAAGGTCACCCCGTTGGTCACCAGGTTGTAGCAGACGAAGATCGCCGCCAGCAGCAGAACGCGGTGGTCCAGCAGGGCTTTTCCCAGGGAGATCTTCTCGCGGCCCTGAACGACCGCCCCTTCGGCATCGACGGTTGCCTGCAGGGCCTGCGCCGCGTCGTCGTCGAGCCACTTGGCTTCACCGGGGTGGTTGGGCAGCTTGCGGATGACCCACAGTCCGATGAGGACAGCGGGAAACCCTTCGACCAGGAACAGCCACTGCCAGCCGTGCAGGCCGGCCAGGCCGTCGAGGCTCAGCAGAACCCCGGCCAGCGGTCCGCCCAGCATCCCGGCGATCAGCGGAGCCGAGAACAGCAGCGCGGTGGCCCGTCCCCGATCGCGTTCGGGGAACCACCGGGTGACCAGGAACAGGACGCCGGGCACGAAACCCGCCTCGGCGATGCCGAGCAGCACGCGGAAGACGATCAGCGAGGTGGCGTCCCAGGACAGCGCGGAGAGCATGCTCACCGCACCCCAGGTGATCATGATCCGCGCGAGCCACTTGCGGGCTCCGACCCGGTAGAGGATGAGGTTGCTCGGCACCTCCAGGATCGCGTAACCGAGGAAGAAAGCTCCGGCCGCGACGCCGAACGCGGTCGCGCTCAGCTCGAGAGTGCGCGAGATCGAGGGTTCGGCGTAACTCAGGTTCAGCCGGTCCACGTACGAGATGACGTACATCAGGACCAGCACCGGGATCAGCTTCCGCTTGGCCAGTGCGACACCCCTGGCGACGGGTGCCTCGTCCGGGTTGGTCGCTCGTTCGGATCTGTCAGCCGGGATCATGTCGTCCTCCCCGAACCGGTCAGTCGAACAGGTCCGGCTGCTCCTCGATGATCCGATCCCACATCGGCCGGAACTGGAACCACCCGGACAGCGGGCTGCCGATCTGCTCGCGCACCTGCAGCGCTGTCTCGCGGTCGATCTCGTGCGGATGACCGGCCGCCATGGCCAGCAGCTGCGCCTGGCAGGAACGCTCCATGGTGATGAACCACCAGGCGGCCTCCGCCACGGTCTGGCCGACCGTCAGCAGGCCGTGGTTGGCCAGCACGACCGCTTTGTGATCGCCGAGCGCGACACCGATCCGCCTGCCCTCCTCCGTGTCGTTGACCACGCCGCGGAAGTCCTCGTACAAGCCGTGGTCTTCGAAGAACGCGCAGGCGTCCTGGGTGATCGGAGACAGGTGCCGTCGCAAGGTGGAGAACGCCTTGCCGTGCAAGGAATGCGCGTGAGCCGCCGCGACAGCGTCCGGACGTGCCTTGTGCACTTCAGAGTGGATGCAGAACGCCGCGCGGTTCACCGGCAGGCGACCCTCCACCACGTTGCCGGCGTGATCGACCAGGATCAGGTCGGAGACCTTGATCTGGGTGAAGCTCATCCCGAAGGGATTGACCCAGAACCACTCGGGGTTCTCCGGGTCACGAGCCGTGATGTGCCCGGCCACCCCTTCCGAGAAGCCGAGCTTGCCGAACAGCCGAAAGGCGGCGGCCAGTTCCTGCTTGCGGTGCAGTCTCTCCTTCGCCACCGAGTCGAAGACCGGCGGAAGCACGGCCTGGAATCCGGGCGGGACCGGCCCGAGCCCGATGTGCACTTCGGAAGTGGTCGTCTCCATCAGGAGTCTCCTTGGGGATCTACAGAAAGAGGACGCATCCAGTCCTCATACAGGTCCGTATTTCATACAGATGTGTATGTCATACGGTGCTGTATGGTGAACGGCGTCACGTCAGGATGTCAATGCCCGCGGAGGAATGCGTTGCCGAAGGGACAGACCAAACGCCGGCCGAAGACCACCGAGCGCCTGCTCGATGCGGCGCTCGAGACGTTCGCCGACCGCGGCTTCTACGGCGCCTCCATCGAGGAGATCTGCGATCGCGCCGACCTCACCCGCGGAGCGTTCTACTACAACTACCGCACGAAGGAAGACCTGTTCTTCGCGTTGTTCGACTTGCACGCCCAACGTGTCATCGATCGGCTCACCCGGGCGATCGACGAGATGCGGGACGCGCCGGACCCGCTTAGCACGCTGATCGCGCGCACCAGCGCGGTCGACGACAGCGAACGTCGCTGGTATCTGCTGTCGACGGAGTTCACGCTCCACGCCATCCGCAACCCCGAGTCGGCACGCGCCCTGGCCGAGCACGACCGCCGCCTGCGCGACGAGATCGTGCGACTGCTCGGCACGCTCTTCGACCGCCTGGACCGAAGAGTCACCGTCGACCTGGACTCACTGGCCCGGTTCATCACCGCCCTGCATGAAGGCGCCCTGGCACAAAGCCTCGTCGAGCCGGACCGCCTGGCCCCGGACGAGCTGGCGACGACGTATCTGCCGCCACTCATCAAGGCCATCTCCCGAAGCCAGGCCAAGCGGAAGACCAGCCCCTGAGCGAGTTCCTCACGGCACGGCGAGGAGACAACCACCCGGCAAAGCTCGGGACGTCGCAGAACGTCCCGTCACCCGCACTGCGAGAGCCAGCCGCTCTTGTTTCGTGTCCGTGGGTGCGCTGGGTCCGCTGCCATAGCGGTGAGAACCGGTCACCTTCGCCACAAAGGGTCGATCGGGCGGTGGCCCCGACCTAGCCATCGGCACCCGGTGCCCTGCGGGAGTCGATGTCGGTGCGCATCTTCTCGGCGAGCAGGGGCCGCTTCTCGCGAAATCGGCACCTCCACCCACCTCCAGACGGCGCGGCGCAAGCTTCTACAGATGTGGCAGCAGAACACCGTTCACGCAACCGGCCGCACCTTCTCAGGTCGCCCCGGCCGATCGGCCGGGATTTCCTGGCCGATCGGCCATCGGGGCTTGGCCGATCGGCACATGTCCGGTAGGTGATCGATCCCTACCTTCTGATGTGACGACCACGTCGGAAGGATGATCGACTTGTTGAGCGAACCGGCCACCACCCGGAACTCCGCGCCGGAGGACGGCGTTGCGCACCACCTGCTCGGGCGCACCACAGCGCACCGGTGGTGGCGGCCGCTGGTGGAGCTGGCGCTGCTGCCGGTGCTGGTGGTGGCGTTCTCGCTGCTGCTCTTCGGCGCCGCGTCCGGGCTCGCGGTGGCCTTCGGCGCCGGGATCGGCCCGGACCAGAACTTCGCCGACCCGCTCTGGGAATTCGGCTTCGGGTTCGCCGCCATCGCGATCCTGCTGCCCGCCATCGCCCTCACCGTCAGGTGGGCGGGCAAGCGGCGGCTGGGCACGGTGTCCAGCGTGGCGGGCCGGTTGCGCCGGCGGTGGCTGCTGGAGTGCCTGGGCTGGGCGCTGCTGGGCATCGGGCTGGCGATCGGCGTCGACCTCGTCCGCGGCGTGCCGTGGGATGCCGCGGCGTGGCCGGGCTGGCCCACCTTCCTGACGGTGCTGGCGGTGGCGCTGGCGCTGGTGCCGTTCCAGGCCGCCGCGGAGGAGTACCTGTGCCGCGGCTGGCTCGTGCAGACCCTCGCGGCCTGGACGCGGACCCCGTGGCCGGGCATCGTCCTGAGCTCGGTGGTGTTCGCCGGGCTGCACGACTACACCGAACCCTGGGTGCTCGGCGAGATGTTCCTGTTCGCGATGGCGATGTGCTGGCTGACCATCCGCACCGGCGGGCTGGAGGCGGCGATCGCGCTGCACGTGGTGAACAACGTCGTCCTCATCGTGCTCGAAGCCACCCAGGGCATCCCGGCCCTCGACCAGAGCGGCGGCGGCTACACGCTCTGGGACGTCCTGCCCGTCGCCGTCACGACGCTGCTCTACGCCTGGTGGATCGACCGGCGCGCCCGCCGGCTCGGTCTGGCCGCCACAACCCGCTGATCCGACGAACTCCTGGAGGAATGACATGTCCCGAACGACGTTGCCGTGCACCGAGGTCTCCCGCGAGGTCGCCGAAGCGCTGACCGAGGCCTTCCGCGGAGCCATCCGGCGAGAGCAGCCCGCGGTGGGAACCGAGCACGTGCTCTCCGCGCTGCTCGACGGCGATTCAGCCGCCGGCAAGGTCCTCGCTCCCACGGTGCGCGCCAGCGGATCGATGATGGGCGTGATCCGGGCCAAGGGCATCGGCGATCACTGGGTGCACGACGAAGATGCCGAGCCGGTGCACGATCTCGCGGTGACCGGCCTGCTGCGCGAAGCGGAATGGGCGGCGCGGCAGAAGGATTCCGACGTACCGCCGCCGACAGGTGCGTTGCGCGCGGCTCTCCGGCAAGCGCTGCTCTACGCCGACGAGCACGGAACTCCGCGGGCGAACACCGCGCACCTGCTGATGGGCCTGCTGCACAGCCCTCAGAACCGGGCGCACGAAGCACTTCGCGAATGCCGGGTGGACCGCAGCGACGTCCTCGCCCGGCTGCAGGTGCACCCCAGCGCGCGGGAACCGGGCGAGCCGCCCCGCACCGACACCGCGCGAACGCTCCGGAAGATGGGGCTGCTCACCGGACGACGCGGTCAGCTGTCCGTGCGCTTGGTCGCCAAGCTCTTCGGCAACGGCGCACCGGTGTTCATGGTGCTTCGGCCGGAAGCCCGCCGCCAGGCGATCCGGCTCGGGCACGGCGAGGTGACGACCGCGCACCTGCTGCTCGCCGTTCTCGCGCTGGACGAGCAGCTCACCGCCGCCGGGGAGCGGTTCTCGCCGGAACTGGCCGGGAGCAGCACCGCCGCCGAGCGCCTCCGGACCCGCGGAGTCACGCTGCACGCGGCGGCCAGCGCCGCGCTCGACCTGGTCCCGGCGGCCGAGAACCGCCCGCGCGCAGGTGAATTTCCCGAGAACGGTGCGCTCTTGAAGGTGCTGACCAAGGCCCGGTGGCGGGCCGAGGAGAACGGCGTTCCCGCGGGCACCGACGTCCTGCTCGCCGAGCTGCTGGCCGAACCCGACGGCCTGGCCGGCGCACTGCTGACCGGCCTCGGCGTCGACACCGACGACCTGGTGTGACCGGTGGTGCTGCGCCCGCCGATCCGGCGGGCGCAGCACTTCGTCAGGAGCGGCTGGACTTCTCGAAGTAGTCGAGCAGCGCGGCCTCCGGCGCGGCCACCTCGACCGGTGCTCCGCCGTTGCGCAGGGATTCCGTTGCCGCGCAGCCGGTGGCGACCGCTTCCCGGGCCGCGATCGGCGAGGTGACGGTCGGCACCCCGGCGCTCACGAACTCCAGGAACTCGGCCACGATGCGCGGGTCTGCGCCGCCGTGCCCGCCGCTGGCGCGCTCGACCTCCACCACCCGGTCGGCCTCCGGCGCGTAGCCGCGGTGCCTGCGGTTCCACACCTTGACCACCGCGCCCTCGCCGTCGCCGAAGTTCTCCAGCCGGCCCTCGGTGCCGATGACGGTGTAGTTGCGCCAGTAGTCCGGCGTGTAGTGGCACTGCTGGTAGCTGGCCAGCACGCCGTTGTCCAGCTGCAGGTTCACCAGGTTCAGGTCCTCGACGTCGACCACCGGGTTCAGGCCGGTCTGGCTCAGCGGCGGCCAGTTCTGCTGGTACTCGGCCCAGTCGTGGCCGGTCTTGTAGACCTCGTGCTCGTTGCGGTCGGTGATCGCGCCGTAGACGGTCAGCGCACCGAGCGCGTTGACGCGCCTGCTGTAGCCGCCCGCCAGCCAGTGCAGGACGTCGATGTCGTGCGCGCCCTTCTGCAGCAGCAGGCTGGTGCTCTTGCTGCGGTCGGCGTGCCAGTCCTTGAAGTAGTAGTCGCCGCCGTGCCCGACGAAGTGGCGGCACCAGACCGATTTCACCTCGCCGATCGCTCCCGAGGTGATCAGGTCGCGCATGGTCCGGATCACCGGCATGTGCCGCATGTTGTGCCCGACGTAGAGCTTGCCGCCGGTGCGCTCGGCCGCCGCCAGCACGCGGTCGCAGCCCTCGGTGGTGATCGCCAGCGGCTTCTCCAGGTAGACGGCGATGCCGGCTTCCAGGCAGCGGATCGCGTGCTCCTCGTGCAGGTGGTCGGGGCTGACCACGAACACCGCGTCCAGCTCGCTCTCCAGCAGCTCGTCGAGCGAGTGCGTCACCCGGACGTCACCGTCGTAGCGCTGCGCGGCGGCCGCGGCGCGCGCCGGGTCCGGATCGGACACCGCGACGATCCGCGATCCCTCGCCGGGCCGGTGGGCGTGATCGGCGATCCCCACCCGGAGCCCGCACCCGAGCACACCTGTCCTGACGTCCATGAGCCACCTTCCCGCACGACCGGCACGACTGCACGCATTTGTCGCAAGCTGATTGTTTGCAGCTTATATCGATCACTTGCGCGCAATCCACCCTATGTTCTCCGCACCGACCGCACCACCCCCGGGCGTCAGGCGCGTGGAACAGCGCGGGGGAACCTGCGGTGAGGCACCACCGCAGGTTCCCCCGGCAACCCGGTTCAGCTGGCGACCAATGTCCCGACCGCGTCGGCCGGGAGTGGCGCTCCCTTCACTCCCCTCTCGGGCCCTCCGCTCGGGTTCCAGCGCCGACAGGAGGCGGTGTCGGGATCGGCAGCGCGGTGCCGAAGTCCGTGCTGCGCCGCATCGACCAGCGCACCAGCGGCCCGGTGGCCGCCGTCGTGATCACCGCGACCAGCACGAGGATGGTGTACGCCAGCTGGTTGATCAGGCCGGCCTCGTGACCGATGGTCAGCACCACCAGCTCGGTCACGCCGCGGCAGTTCATCAGCACCCCGAACCGCAACGCCTCCGCCGCAGGCATTCCGGCCAAGCGGACCGCGCCACCCGCGCCGACCAGCTTGGTCACCACGGCCGCCACCAGCACAACCAGCAGCACCAACCAGGCGAGCGGCGAGGTGCCCAGCAGCCCCACCGAGGCTTTCAGCCCGACCCCGGCGAAGAACACGGGCAGCAGGACGATCAGCGTGAAGCCCTCCAGCTGCTCGCTGATCCGCTCCACGGCCGGCGAGTCGCGCGGAACCGCGACGCCGAACAGGAAGGCGCCGACGACCGGGTGCAGCTCGATCGCCTGCGTCAGCGCGGAATAGCCGATCGCCCCCGCGACGAGCACCACCGCCAGCGACTGGTTCGACCCGAGCTTGCGCACCAGCACCGCGAGCAGCGGACGAACGCACAGCGCCGTGACGATCACCAGCGCGGTCGCCAGCAGCACGATCCGCAGGCCGTGACCGCTCGCACCCTGCCCGGCCAGCAGGAACGCCAGGCTCAACCAGAGCAGGCCGTCACCGATCGCGGCGGCCGACAGCGACAACGCGCCGATGCTCGTCCGCTCCAGCTTCAGATCGGCGAGGAGCCGCGCCAGCACGGGCAGCGCCGTCACCGCCATGGCCAGCCCGACGAACAGCATCGTCTCCACCGGCGCATCGCTCGTGCCGGCGAACAGATCGCCGGTGACGAACACGATGCCCATGCCCGCGGCGCACGGCAGCGCCATGCCGCCGACCACTGCCGCGCCCACCACGCCCTTGCGCTCGATCCGGTCGGTGCGCAGTTCGCAGCCCAGCAGGAAGACGAAGACGACGAGTCCGAGCTGCGCCATCTTGTCGAGTCCTTCGAGCACCGGCGGCGGGAACAGCAGCGCTCCGCCCTCCGGCCACAGCGCACCGAGCAGGGAAGGCCCCAGCAGCAGGCCGCCGACCATCTCGCCGAGCACCGAGGGCTGGTGGAACCGGCGGGCCAGCGCGGCCAGCGCCTGGCAGGTCACCAGGATCACCGCGACCGCGATGAGGAAGCGGGTGACGGAGTCCACGGCGTGCGATTCGGTCGCTGCCCACAGGGGCACCATGGCCGCGAGCGCCGCGAGGCCCGCGGCCACCCCGAGCGCGGTCCGCACCCGGCCGGGTCTGCCGATCACGCCGCCACTCCCCCATCCGCGACCGTCGCGGCGTGCGAGATCCGCCGATCTGCGGGCGCTTCGACGCCCGGCGGACGGAGCGAGCACCGCTCCTCGTCGCCGCACCGCGCCAGGTGGTCCCGGCGGGAGTCATCGAACTGGTCGGACATGCGCACTTCCCCTCGGTGAGCGGAAACAGTTCCCCAATGGCGGCGAGAATCAGGGCGGAACCGACGTCGCCCCCTCGGCGAATCGGGCGCATCACCACCGGATCGCCAGGGCGAACGAGAGCTCCGCCGACGAGCGGACCTGCACCCGCACCTGCGCGTCGCGGTAGGACGCGATCAGCTCGCCACCAGCCGGGCTGAGTTCGGCCTGCCAGAACAGGAACTCGCCCGCGACGCCGAGGCCGCTCATGGCCTTGAAAGCCGCTTCCTTCGCGGCGAACAGCTCGCGCGGGGTGTACTCCCCCGCCGGCGGGAGCAGCATCCGCCGCTCCCGCGCACGAAGCACGAACGCGGTCACGCGAGGCCCGATGTCCGCGCTCTCCACGTCGACACCGACCGAGGCGGCGCCGGGAACCACCACCGCGACCGCCACGCTCTCGGTGTGCGAGATCGAACCGGGGAACCCCGACGGGAAGCGCGGTCGTCCATCGGGCGCGCGGGGCACGGCCCGATCGGCCGATCCGGCAGCGGCCAGCGCCGCCGAAGCCGCCCGCCGCCCGGCCGCGGACTGCTCGCGCGGTCCGCGCGGCGGCCGCACCTGGCGCCATTCGACCACGGCTCCAGCTGCGGCGGGGACTTCCAGCTCGACGCTCACCGGCAGCGCCCTTCACCCGCGCAGCGACGCGGTTCCCGGTACACCGCGAACGGAGCGGTCCCCGCTGAACAGCAGGTCGCCCGGCAGCGCACGAGTGCGTTGCCGGGCTCCGGTCGCCGCGTCGTGTTCTGCACCGGCTGACATCGGATTCCGCTCTCTCCTCGATCTAGGCCCCGGTCCGCGGCAGGACCCCGGCGAACTCGGCGACGACCTCGGCCGCCGTCGGTTCGCCGGAAACAGCGGCGCAGGACAGGCCGCAGTACATCGCCATCTCCTCGATGCGGCCGCTGGTCGCATCGGTCGGCACCGCGGAGCTGAACCGCGGCACCAGGTACGGCTTGCCCTCGACCACCGTCTTGCCGATGAACTTCGCGGGCTGCTGCGGATCGCTGGTGACGGCCGTCGCCAGCACGCGATGCCGCCGCCCCGGCCACCCGATCTCGTAGACATCGGTGATCACCGTGTCGACCGCGTCGGCGGCGGTGATCGCTTCCTTGAAGTAGGCGTGCGCCCGCGATTCGCGCGTGGCGACGAACGCCGTGCCCAGCAGCACGCCGTCGGCCCCGGCCGCGAGCGCCCGGCTCGCCTGCTCCGGCGAGCCGATCCCGCCCGCGGCCACGAGGCAGGCGGCAGGCACCTTCTCGCGCAGCTCGGCGACCAGCTCGTCCCGGCTGGACTCGCCGAGGAGGTGGCCGCCGGCCTCGA
This sequence comes from Saccharopolyspora antimicrobica, assembly GCF_003635025.1. Classification (GTDB taxonomy): domain Bacteria; phylum Actinomycetota; class Actinomycetes; order Mycobacteriales; family Pseudonocardiaceae; genus Saccharopolyspora; species Saccharopolyspora antimicrobica. Next base: position 7,731,343 of record NZ_RBXX01000002.1, read on the forward strand.
TCCCCTGCACGACGACCACGGCGCCCCGCTCGGCCGCGCGCACGCCCTCGTCCACGGTTCCGACCTGGACGACGAGCTGCCTGCCCGCCGCGGCGATCCGGTCGAACACCGCATCGCCGGGCAGGCCGAACAGCGACAGGTGCACCCGCGGTGGCGTCTCGTCGAGCACCTGCGCCACCTGCTGGTCGAGCTCGTCCGGCCCGACCACCTCCGGGATCAGGTTCACCCCGACCGGCCGATCGGTGCCGGAGGTCAGCCGGGCGAGCATGGCCGACAGCTGTTCGCCGACCAGCTTGTAGCCGCCCGCGCAGCCCGCGGCGCCCGCGTTGGACACCGCGCAGGCCAGCTCCGGCCCGGCGACCCCGCCCATGCCCGACTGCAGCAGGCTCACCTCGATGCCGAGCACCTCGGCCGCCGTGGCACGCATCAGCCCAGGCCCTCGACCGCGGACAGCGCGGCGTCGGTGCTGCCGAACCGCTCGGTCAGGGTGTGCACCCACCGCTCCAGGCCGAAGGCCAGGCAGCTGGTGTGCGCCGTGTCGCCACCGGCCTGGATGGCGCAGCGCTCGCCGAAGAAGTTCCGGTGGTAGTTGACCGAGCCGATGGCCAGGCCGTCGACGACGAACTCCTCCTTCACCGGGAACAGCTTCTGCATCTTCGCCTTGCCGCTGTTCCTGTCGAAGAACGGGTCGGTGGCGACTGCGAGCTTCACCTCCAGCCCGAGCTCGGCGCACAGGGCCGTCACGGCCTCCTTGGCCCGGGCCAGGTGCTGCTTGGCGCGTTCCTCCGGTCCGATGCAGACGATCTCGCGCATGGAGAAGCCGTGCAGCCGCTGCAAACCGTCGTAGTGGTCCTCGTTGCGGAAGCACGTCGCGACGGTGCAGCGCATCGTCCCGTCCGCGGGCAGCGTCGAACCGGCGAGGTCGGCGTAGATCGCGTAGCACGCCGCCGACGGCAGCGCGAACGCGGACGGCTCCATCACCTCGGTCGGGATCCGGTCGACCGGCCGCTGCGCCTCGGCCAGCGCGGCACCGAGCCGTGCCGGGTCGAGCCGGGCGGCGGCCAGCCCCAGGTGCGGGAAGTTGTCGTAGTAGTCGAACTTGTCGAGGTCCTGGCTGCGGACCAGGTGCGGGTACCGGAACTCCGGCACGTCCCAGCGGTCGGCGAAGCTCAGGAACACGGCGTCGATGGCCCGCAGCAAGCGGAGTTGGCCGCCGTCGAGGACGCTCAGTCCGTTGTCGGTCGCGATGGTCATAGCGCTGCTTTCTGATCGAAGAACCGGGCTGCGATCGCGTTGAGGGTCCGGAAGTCGTCCAGATCCAGGTCTTCCGGATCGATCGAATCCCCGGTCAGCTCCTCCAGCAGGAAGATGAACTCGACGAAGGCCAGCGAGTTGATGGCCCGGCTGTCGATCAGGTCCAGATCGGCGGGCAGCTCGCCGAGCTTGGGGTTGCGCTCCCGGATGAACTCCCGGACCGCCTCCATCGGGTCGGTCATGACTTGATCACTTCCCGGCCGACGCCGGACTTGGTCAGGAACTTCCGGGTCCGCTTCAGCACCTGGTCGTGCGCCTCGATCCGGGCCGGGTGCGCCAGCGCGCGCCGCCGCAGCGCCAGCGCGTCCGGGATGCCCGCATCCCGGTAGGCGGCGGGGTTGTAGAGGGTGCCGATGCTGTACTGCAGGTAGTTCTCGAGGTATTCGGCGACCACCGGCACCTCGTCCGGGTCGCGCTTGGCCACCTGCTCCAGCAGCTTCACGAAGATCATCCGGCCGAACGCCACGTGCCGGCTCTCGTCCTGGTGGTGCACCCGGTTGATCTCGCGGGCGATGTGCGGCAGCGTCTGGTCGGTCGCCATGTGCGCGTTGTAGTAGTCGACGATCTCCTCGAAGATCAGGATCCGCGCGAACACGATCATCTCGCGCGCCACCTCCGAGAGGTGGTCGACCGAGTCGGCCTTCAGCGTCGGCTGCGCCGGGTAGAGCTTGCCGCCGTAGCGCAGGCAGAACTGCGCGAAGAACCACATGTGCTCGTTCTCCTCACCGATGAAGTGGTGGAGGAATTCCGAGACGTTGGCGTAGGTCCGCTCGTGGATGCGCATCACGACTTCGCTCATCAGCTCGCGGATGCCGTGGATGTTGAGGCTGAAGAAGTTGATCGCCTCGTACTTGGTCAGCTCGATCTGCTGCTCGCGGGTCAGCTCGTCCCACATCGGCGTGCCCGCCAGCGTGGTGAGGCTCTCGCTCATCCACGGCATGCCGGGTTCGATGGACTCGGGCCAGTCGAACATCGTGTACGGGTTGTAGTAGCCCGACTCGGCCATCTGCTCCAACCGGTCCAGCTCCAGCACGACCGGCTCGATGGTTGCTGCCATTGTTGTTACTCGTCCTTCCCCGAAAGTGGGTTCTTCAACGCGCCGACCGAATGTCCGCACGCACCTGCGCCGGCGTCTGCGAACCGCATTCGTGGTGACCGAATGAGGCGTTGCCGGAAGCGGTGGACGGAATCACCTTGTTGTAGACCGACCCGAGGCACAGCTCCTGGAAGTCCGCCGTGTCCGCCGACAGCCGCGCGGCCAGCTGGGACTTGGCGATGTCGACCGTCCGGACCGCGCCGTCGTCGTCCTCGACCTCCACGCACGCGTGCGGCAGGTCGAGGGCACCGCCGAGCACACCGCAGAACCAGCCCCGCTTGGCCTCGGCCCGGTACCCGGCCGACCGGAAGCGCTCGGCCAGGAACAGGCTCGCCGCGATGCAGCTGGTCGCGCCGAGGGAGTGCACCAGCTGGTAATCGGCCTGCATCGGAACGGGGATCATCTGCCAGCGGTAGCCGGCGTCGAGGTAGTCCTGGGTCAGCTGCCGCAGCACCGGCGAGACGATCGGTGTGCGCGCGCCGGTCGTGGTGATCGTCGCGGCGTACTCGGCCGATCCCGAACTCGGCTGCGGCGTCGTTGCGACCTCGGCGCGTCCGCCGTACCGGGCGACGTCCGGCGCTTCGAAGTGCCAGGGCGCGACCCCGGCGCAGTCGACGCACTCCAGCTGGACCTTGAAGTCCCACGACTTCTCCCGCAGCAGCGCGTCCACCGGACGCCCGGCGAACCGGAAGAGCATGCGGAACGCCAGCTCCGGCTGCGTGTTCCCCTTGTTCGAGTACATGCCGAGGTTGTACAGATCGTTCGCGTCGAAATGACGCACTCCCGATCGTTCCTCGAAGGGCAGTCCCGCATCGACGAGCCGGTCGATCTCCACCGATTCGCAGCGCAGCATTTCCCGCGCCACGGATTCCGGCTGAACCCTGCTGGAATATTCAGCCGGAATGAATTCGATGGATTTCGCCACTTTCTCCCATAGGGTGTCCTGGGATATCGCTTGGTGCGCCACAGTCAATCTCCCCGAGCAGCACGACCGCGCCGACCGTCCGGCGCCTGCCATCGCCGCGACACCGCCGAACGACTTTCGGGGGCCACCGCGATCGATCTGGTTAACGAGAACGCTCCGCGCGAGCCATCCACCCGAATCAGCGGAACGCGATCCAGCCTAGCAGCAGCCGTCGGCGCCACCATAGATTATTTTTGCACGCGTACCCGTGCGTTTCACATCCACCGCTTGGAGAAATAAACGACCGGCAGTCACCTCTGTTATCTAGCACAGTATTTCCGGATACCGGTAGCATTCCGTCCGCCGCGCGAGCGGGACCACCATTCGCTCCGCACCCGCGCCGGCGCGGCGAGCCGCCGATCCACCGGCAGCCGGATCTCCGGGCGCGGTGCCCCTTCAGCGGTCATGCCGCGGTGTCCGGCCGGACCGGCGCGACCGACAACCGAGCTAGCCAGGAGAGCTGCGATGCCTTTGGACCGGATGCTGCACAACCTCATCAAGTGGCAGCGCGCCGACGGTCCGCCGACCCCGGTCCGGGAGCTGACCGTCGAGGAAGCCCGCGAGCGGTACCTGCGCAACGCGATCCGCCCCCGCTCGGCGGGCGGCGGCCCGCACGCGGCCGTGTCCACGGCGGACCGGACGGTCGACAGCGCCGACGGATCGTCGTTCCGGGTCCGGGTGTACACACCGGAGTCCGACGAGGGCCGGGTCCTGACCTACTTGCACGGCGGCGGGTGGTCGCTCGGCGACGTCGACAGCCACGACTGGGCCTGCCGCACCGCGGCGCTGTCGCTGGGCGCCGTGGTCGTCTCGGTCGACTACCGGCGCGCGCCGGAGTTCCCCTACCCCACGCCGCTGCACGACGCGATGACCGCAGCCCGCTGGACCTCCCGGTGCTTCCCCGGGCGGGATCACGTGATCGCCGGCGACAGCGCGGGAGCGAACATGGCACTCGGCGTCGCGCTCGACGCCCGCGACACCGGCGACGTCGAGTTCGCCGGCCAGCTGCTGATCTACCCGGTGGTGGATCCAACCCTGCGGTTCGCGTCGAACTCCGCGTGCGCCGAGGGGTATCTGCTGAGCGTGGACGATCTGGCCTGCCACTACGACCAGTACCTCCCCGATCCGCGGCGGCGCAGCGACCCGGCGGTCGACCTGCTCAACGCCGACCTCCGGAACCTGCCGCCGACGGTGATCGCCACCGCCGAGTTCGACCCGCTCCACGACGAGGGGGTGGAACTGGCCGAGAAGTTGCGCGCCACCGGGGTACCGGTCCGCCACGTGCCGGGACCCGGCCTGGTCCACGGCTATTTCCTGATGCAGGACATCGTGCCTGCGGCATCCACGTGCGCCCGCCTGGTCCTCGACGAGCTGGCTGCCGTGCTGAGCCCGGAGCGCGGCGCGAAGCCGGTTCCCTTCGGATAAGCACGACACCTCGCGGCGCCGCGCAGGGCCTCCGGCCCGCCGGCGCCGCATTCACGTCCGGGGTCGGCCCGCCCGGGCACCGTTCCTCGCCTCCCGCGTCCGCCGCCGGGCGGCGACCGGATGAATAGTCGGCGATGAACGGGAGATGAGTGAAAGTGAAAACTCTTCTGTTAGCCGGAGCCCAGAAGCTTTCCCAAATCTTTCACCGAACCCCGATCTCAACCCCGACAGCGCGGACAACTCGACCCCGGTGCGACTTCGTTCCTGTCGTGGAACGGAGCTTCCGCGCACCCGGCGCCAACAGCGCGAGGACCTGCGCAAAAGCCGGGACGAAGGGCGACCTCACCACCGGATCCCGGTACCGCGGGACTCGCCCGAACGGAAGCAGGGACTCTCGACCAACGAGCCGATCGGCTACTCAATCCGGGTCGTGGATTGGGGATTGACTCGCCATTTCGTACACGTATGATAAGGCCGACTCACATGATCCAACTCGGGCGAGTTCCCTGGGGGCTTCTAGTGGAAATCGACGTTATGGTGTCCGACGACCTGCAACTGTCGCGCCTCGGACTCACTGCCTTACTCGAGCAAAACGAGGAGATGCGAGTTGTCAGCGCGGTCGAGGGTGGTCTCGATGCGCTGGAGTTCGCCGAGAAGCATCGACCGGATGTCGCGATCATAAGCTTCGAAGGACCGGACAACGATGCGATAGCAATTGCCGAGAAGATCGCGAGCCTCCCGGAGTGCCGGAGCCTGCTGCTGTCCACCGCGTTCAGCAGGTCGATCGTCCGCCAGGCCTTCACCAGCGGCATCGACGGCATGGTGCAGCGGAGCGCCCCACCGCGCCAGTTCTTCGACGCGATCCTCCGGGTGTACCGGGGCGAGCGGGTGTTCGACCCGGAATTGACGGTCGCCGCGCTGGGGAACGAGGGATGCCCGCTGAGCTCGCGGGAGTTCGCCGTTCTCGAGCACGTCGCCCGTGGTGACACCGTGGGCGAGATCGCCGCCCGGTTGCACCTCTCCGAGGGAACCGTGCGGAACTACGTCTCCTCCGTGGTCGCGAAACTGGGTGCGCGCAATCGCATAGACGCTCTGCTCATCGCGCGGAATTTGAACTGGATCTGAATTCCGGGACGACCGCTGCGGCGAATTGCGAAATTGCGTTCTGGAAATCGCTGGAAATTCGTTCGAAGCACTGATTCCCATTCCGGTCGAAATCCGGAATGGCGAGCCGGTCGGCGCGGGGATCAACGGCAGATCGCCGCGCTCCCGCCCGGGAGCAGGTCGGATCGACCCGGGCAGGAGCGTCCGGAGCATTCCGCGGGTCCCCCGCCGCGGGCTTCCGGCCGGTTCCGACCGGGCACGTGACGGGAGGCCGAGCTCGCGGGCGGCGGCCGGCGAAGCCCGCCGGCGCGCCACCCGCGATGCCGCATCCGTCCGCTCGCCCCTGACGACGAGCGGACGCGATGTGCCAGTTGAACGCACGGGCATGGCGCGATCAGTCCAGCTGGAGTTCCGGAGAGTGCAGCTCCAGCCAGGTGTGCACGTCGAGCACCCGCTCCAGCGCGCCCCGCATGGCGACCGACATCCGCGCCGGGTCCTGCGCCACGGCCTGCTGCGCCCAGAGCCGGTCGATCAGCGCGAAGACCTGCGAACCCGGATCGGCGACCAGTTCCTTCACCTGCTGCTGGAGGATCGCCGCGTAGCCGGGGTTCTGCGTCGACGGGAACGGGCTCTTAACCCGTTCCACCACCGAGCGGGGCATCACGTGCGCCGCGGCGTGGCGCAGCAGGCTCTTCTCCCGGCCGTCGAACGTCTTCAGCGACCACGGCGCGTTGTAGACGTACTCCACCAGCCGGTGGTTGCAGAAGGGCACCCGCACTTCGAGACCGACCGCCATCGACAACCGGTCCTTGCGGTCCAGCAGGGAGCGCACGAAACGCGTCAGGTGCAGGTGGAACGTGGTGCGCATGCGCCTGTCCAGCTCGGACTCGCCGTCGAGGTGCTCGACCTCGGCGAGCGCCGTGGCGTACTGGTCGGCGGTGTAGGTCCGCACGTCGAGCCGCTCGCGCAGGCCGGGCTCGACGTGATCGGTGCGGCCCTCCAGGCTCAGCGGCGGGATCACCGTCATCCACGGGAAGGTGTCGGAAGCGGCCGCCGCTTCGCGGTGCAACCAGGGGTACCCGCCGAACACCTCGTCGGCCGACTCCCCCGACAGCGCCACCGTCGAGTGCTCCCGGATCGCCTTGAACAGCAGGTAGAGGGAATTGTCGAGATCACCGAAGCCATTCGGGATGTCCCGGGCCGCGACGGCCGCGCGCCGCACCGCCGGATCCGAGAGCTCGGCGGGGTCGAGCACCACGTCCCGGTGCGAGGACCCCACGTGCTCCACGACGTCCCGCACGAACGGCGAGTCGGGAGTTTCGCGCATCTCGTCGGGGACGAAGTTCTCCTCCTGGCCGACGAAGTCCACCGAGAAGCTGCGCACCTGCTCACCGCGCAGCGCCAGCCGCTCCGCCGCGAAACCGGTGATGGCGCTGGAATCCAGCCCACCCGAGAGCAGCACGCACTGCGGCACGTCGGAGATCAGCTGCCGGTCGATGATGCCGGTGAGCAGCTCCCGCACGCGCGCCACGGTGTCTTCCTGGCCGTCGGTGTGCTCGGCCGCGCTCAGGCGCCAGTAGGTCCGCTGCTGGATCCCGTTGCGGGACACCGTGATCAGCGTGCCGGGCAGCATCTCGTGCAAGCCCTTCCACAGCGCCCAGCCGGGAGTCTTGGTCTGCGCGAACAGCTCTCGCAGCCCGTCGGTGTCGACCACCTTGCGCACCAGCGGATTCGCCAGGACGGCCTTCGGTTCGGAACCGAACAGCACGCCGTCCGGCGTCGGGTGGTAGAAGAGCGGCTTGATCCCCATGCGGTCGCGCACCAGGACCAGCTTCTGGTCGCGCTCGTCCCAGATGGCGAACGCGTACATCCCGTCGAGGTGGTCGACGAAGCTCTCGCCCCACTCCAGGTAGCTGCGGAGCACCACCTCGGTGTCGCTGTCCGTCCGGAACGCGTGCCCGAGGTCCTTGAGCCGATCGCGCAGTTCCTGGAAGTTGTAGACCTCCCCCGAGTACACCAGGACGACATCGCCTGCCGGGGTGCGCTCGCTCATCGGCTGCGTGCCGCCGGGCAGGTCGATCACGGCCAGGCGCCGGTGCCCCAGTCCGACGTGGGTGCGCAGGTACGTACCGCCCGAGTCCGGTCCGCGACAGGACATCGTCCCGGTCATCGCGTCGAGCGCGTCACCCCGATGCGTCAGATCGGCGTCGAACGACACCCAGCCCGCAATCCCGCACATCTCACAACCTCGTTTCCCGCATGCGTTTCCGACACGCGTCGCGACCGCACGGCGATCCCGGGACGATCACTGCGGGCGGTTCTGGAGGTGCAGCCGGCCCGACCCGCTCGCGATGAACCGCGCCGGGCGAAGCTTCACCCGGCTTCCGCCGGGCTGGCGCTCGGTCCCGCGCGCAACGGCTCGCACCGGCGCAGCGACCACTTCCGCCGATCGATGCCACCAAGATCCCGTCACGACGTCGACAAGACCAGCTGACCCCGCCGCGGCGCGAGCTCCGGACCGGAGCGCGTCACCGCGGGCAAGGCGATCCAACACCGCGCACGAGTGCGCGCATTAAATTGAGTCGACCGTTTCCCGACAGGTACGAACCGTACGAATACCGCGACATTACCAACCGAATGGCGCGCCGGGCAATGTTCGTTTCACCCGGCCACCTTGTGAATTTTGCACGTTCGCCGACCTGGACCGGGCTGTTTCGGAATCGGCACCGCCACTTCCACAATTGTCCGCCGACACCCCGCCCACCAGGCGAACGATCTGCCTCCCGTTTGCTAGAATATTGTTGTCAGGACAATCAGTGCACGGCGGATTGAATTCACGCCGGCAGGGCGCCGTGGCTCGAGTGGTGGAGGTCAGCTAGATGCCCACAGAGGTCCCGCGCCCGAAAAACGTCGGCAGGCCACCGCGTTTGTCGCTGGAGGCGATCATCACCGCGGCGGACCGCATCCTGCACTCCGAGGGCGCGGAGAAGCTGTCAATGCGGCACCTGGCGAACGAGCTGGGCAGCACACCGATGGCGCTGTACTACCACGTGCGCGACAAGGACGAGCTGCTGCTGCTCGTGATGGAGATGCACGCCCAGCGCATCCCCCGCCCGCAACTCCCCGACGACCCCCGGGAACGGCTCGTCACAACGGCGGTCATGCTCTACGACCTGCTCGCCGAGCGGCTGTGGATCATCGACGTGCTGACCGGCGACGACCTCATCGCCCCGTCCTCGCTCTGGTTCGTCGAGGTCATGATCGACGCGGCCGTGGAGTACGGCCACAGCCCGGAGCAGGCCGTCTACGTCTACCGCACGATCTGGTACTACATCGTCGGCGATCTGATCATCCGCGTGAACAGCAAGCGCCGTCGCGCCCGCGCTTCGCACCCGGTCTACGAGGACGAGGTCATCGCCGGCCTGACCAGCGGTACCCACCCGCAGCTCGCCGCCGTCGCCGACCGCTGGGCCGAGCTCAACGCCCGGGACACCCACCGGGAGGGTCTGGCGGCGATCGTCGACGGGCTGCTGCCGCAGCGCTCCGAAGCCCACGACTGAGGCAACCCCCGGACAGCAGCGGTCACTGGACCGGGCGCAGGCACAGCTCTTGGTCCGCGGCCAGCGCGAGCAGGTCGGCGTCGTGGCTGATGAGGACGACCACCGCGCCGCCCGCGGCGACATCGCGCATCGTCCGCGTCATCGACTGCAGGTGGCGGCGGTCGACGCCGGAGCTGGGCTCGTCGAAGATGACCACGCGGCGGCCGCTGAGCCGGACCGCGGCCACCACCAGGCGTTGCTGCTGACCGCCGGACAGCGACAGCGGGTGCCGGTCGCCGAGGCCGTCCAGGTCGAGGTCGGCGAGCACGGTCGCGGCGTGATCGGCGTGGTCCGGAACCGTGCCGAGGCGGAGTTCGGCGGTGACGCTGTCGGTGAACAGCTGCCGCTGCACGTCCTGCATGACGATGGCCGACTCGCGCTGCCGCCGCGAGCGGGACAGCGAGCGGCCGTCCAGGAACACCTCACCGGTGTGACGCTGCAGGCCGGCCAGGATGCGGGCCAGGGTGCTCTTGCCCACGCCGTTGGGGCCGGTGACGGCGGTGATGGCACCGGCGGGCAGGTGCGCCTCCGCGATGTCGAGCACGCGACGTCCGCGGAAGGCACAGCGGATGTCGCGCAGCACGACGCCCGAACGGTTCTCCTTGCCCGATGTCGTTGCCGCGGCGGACTTCTCGCCGACCACCGACACCGCTTCCCGGTCTGCTCCAGGGGAAATGCTGGGTCCGCGCGCGAAAGCCGTTGTCACCGAGGTTCTTTCCGGCGGATCGAGGCTGCGCAGCCCCTCCGCGCGCAGCTTCTCCTCGGTCAGCCCGGCGAAGTCGTCCCGGCTCCAGTCCGCGGCGACGCGGCCGTCTTGGAGCACCACGATGCGGTCTGCGAGTTCGCGCAGGTAGTGCAGCCGGTGCTCGGCGATGACGAGGGTCGCGCCGAGCGACTGGAGTTCGCGCAGCACCGCGGTGACGTCCGCGATGCCCTGCGGGGAGAGGTTGGACGTGGGCTCGTCGAACAGCAGCACCGGTGGTTCGTGGGTGATGGCCGCCGCGCACGCCACCCGTTGCTGCTGGCCGCCGGAGAGCTCCCGCAACCGGCCGGCCAGCTCGGCGAGCCCGAAGTCGGCGATGACCTCGCCGACCCGGTCGCGGATGCGCTCCGGCGGCGCGCCGAAGTTCTCCAGCGCGAAGGCCAGCTCGGTGTCGACGGCGTCGGTGAAGAACTGCCGGCGCGGATGCTGCAGCACCGTCCCCGTCACCCGCCCGACCTGGGCGAGGTCGGTGATCGGTTCCCCGTCCACGCGGACGTCCCCGTCGAGAGAACCACCGTGGAACAGCGGGATGAGGCCGTTCATCAGCCGCAGCGCGGAACTCTTGCCCGATCCGCTCGGCCCGCACAGCACGACCGTCTCGCCGCGCCCGACGTGCAGGTCCAACCCGTCGAGCACGGCGGTCTCACCGCCCTGGTACGTCCACCGGACGCCCTTGAGCTGGATCAATGCCCGTACCCCCACAAGACCGTCGCCGCGCCGAGCACCACCACGACGACCGCGGCCACCGCGTCGGGGAGCCCGAAGCGCGGCGGATGCATCGACGTCGGCCGCGGTTGCGAACCCAGCCCGCGCAGCAGCGAGGACGCCGAGAGGTCCTCCGCCGCGCGCAGGCTCGACGCCATGAGCGGCACCGTGAAGTACTCGATGCTGCGGACGGGATGCCGCAGCACCGCCAGCCCGCCCCCGAGGCCGCGCAGCCGCATGGCGTCGTGCACCGCCCTCGCCTCCGAGATGATCGTGGGCACGAACCGCAGCAGCACCGCACCGGACACGGTGAAGGCCGACGGGATCCGCGCCGCCCGCAGCGCAGCGGTGAACCGGGTCGGCGGGATGGTCCGGGCCAGGTGCACGGCGATGCCGCCCACCGCCACCAACCGCAGCGCGAAACCGGCCATCACGCTGATGAAACCGAGCACCGGCCACGGTGCGACCAGCGGCAGCAGGAAGGCCACGCCGGCTGCTGCCGCCGCGGCCAGCGGCACCCCGATCGCGCGCCGCCAGGCGCGCTCGGAGATCGCCAGCAGCGTCGCGGCCACCAATGCCGCCGGGACGAACCAGATTCCGCCCGGTGCCATGATGGTGATGCTCGCGGCGAGCAGGATCACCACCGCGGTGCGCGGGTCCAGGACCCACCCCCGCGCGGGCCCGGCCGGACCGGCGGGAGCCGGCTCGCCCAAGGCGAGCGACCCCAGCTGCGGACTCGCCCCGGTCACACCAGCCCGGCCTTCCGGAAGTGCTTGTCCAGCAACCGGAGTCCCAGCAGGCCGCCGAGGAACCCGACGACCAGAGTGGACAGGTCGAAGGCGATCAGCACGGCCGGGGACAGCAGCGCGTCCAGCTGCTGGACGTACTCCGCACCCATCTCCTTCATGTACGGGCTGGTCAGGAAGTCGGCCCGGGCGTAGAACATGGGCAGGAACATCCCCACGAACCAGGTGCTGAACACCGCGTAGGCGAGCACGCTGAACCGGCGCGAGCGGTACCGCCCCGCCAGCAGCAGCGCCTCGGCGCCCAGCGCCGCCACCACCGCGACCACGAGGGTGACCGGCGGGCTGCCGATGAGGAGCATGAAGCCGCTCACGATGACGGCGAGCACGGTCACCATCCCGGCGTGCCGCACCCGCGTGAGGAACAGCATGAACGGCACGCCGCCCGCGACGATGCCGATCAGCACCGAAACCAGCGTGAACCCCGGGTTGATGAACTCGAGCGCGTTGAACACGCCCACCGTCACCAGGTAGAGCGCGCCGAAGATTCCGATGTTGATGAGGTCCCTCGGACTCATCCGGAAGTCGATCCGGCGGTCGGTGGCTTCCACTGTCACGGTGATCACTGCCCTCGTCTCGGTATCGTGAGGTGGTGTTCTGGCTGGCCGGTCACGGGGTCGACGGCCACCCGACCGCCGATTCCCGCGATGCCGCGCGGGCCTGCGCCTTGAGGATTTCGACGACCGGGTCGCGGTGCTCGTCCAGGTAGAAGTGGCCGCCCGCGAAGACGCGGAGCTCGCAGGTGCCGTCGGTGACCTCGCGCCAGGCCTCGGCCTCCCGCGAGTCGACCTCGGTGTCCTGGTCGCCGTAGAGCACGGTCACCGGGTTCCGCAGCCGCGGACCGGCCAGTTCCCGGTAGGTCTCGCTCAACCGGTAGTCGGACCTGATGACCGGGAGGAACGCCGCCATGAACGAGGCGTTGTCGAGGATTTCGAGGTTCGTCGCACCGGTGCGGCGCAACTCCTGGACGAGTTCCTCGTCGCTGCCCAGGTGCACCCGGCCCGGCCGCGACAGCGCCGGAGCGGGGTGCCCGGACACGACCAGCCCCGCCGCCGGTTCGCCCGCCGCTTCGAGTTGCCGGGCGATCTCGTAGGCGACGATGGCACCCATGCTGTGCCCGAACAGGACCGTCGGCAGCGGCGGCCCGCCGAGCGGCAGGTCGGCAGCCAGCACGGCGGCGAGCTCCTGCATGTCCGCGGGCAGCGGCTCGGAGTAGCGGTCCTCCCGGCCCGGGTACTGGACCGCGAGGAACTCGACGTCCCAGGGGGCCGACTCGGCCCACGACCGGTAGTAGCTCGCGCTGCCGCCGCCGTGCGGGAAGAGCAGCACCCGGGCTCGCGCGTACGGCCGCGGCACGGGCCTGCGGAAGGCACCGGCCCGGCTGCGGCTCGTCGAGGGATCAGCTGTCATGTCGACTCATTCGCTCGATGCCGGTGTCATGGCGATGTTCCAGAAGTCGGCGTAGCGACCGCCGCGCCGCAGCAGCTCGTCGTGGCTGCCCTCCTCCACGACCTTGCCGTCGTCCAGGAAGACGACCCGGTCGGCGCGTTGGACGGTCCGCATCCGGTGCGCCACCATCACCACCGTCCGGCCCGCCATCAGGCGCTCGATGCCCTCGTGGACCGCGGCCTCGTTCACCGGGTCCAGGGCGGAGGTCACCTCGTCCAGCAGCACGATGGGCGCGTTCTTCAGCAGCGCCCGCGCGATCGACACGCGCTGGCGCTCACCGCCCGACAGCAGCGCACCGCCCTCGCCGACGTCGGCCGCCCATCCGCCGGGCAGCCGCTCGACGACCTCGTCCAGCCGTGCCGCGCTCGCGGCCGCTCGCACCTCCTCGTCGGAGGCGTCGGGCCGGCCGAGGCGCACGTTCTCCTCGATCGTGCCGTCGAAGAGGTAGACGTTCTGGAAGACGATGGCGATCTGCGACATCAACACCTCGGTGTCGATCGAGCGCACGTCCACGCCGCCGACCCGCACCGCGCCCGCGTCCACGTCGTAGAACCGGGCGACCAGCTGCAGCAGTGTGCTCTTGCCCGCGCCCGACGGGCCGACGACGGCCAGTCGCTGCCCCGACGGCACGGACAGCGAGACGCCGTCCATCACCACGCGGTCGCCGTGCTTGAAGGCGACGGAGTCGAACTCCAGGTCGTTGCCCTCCGGCCGGACCGGGTCGCTCGGTTCCGGCAGCGGCTGGGTGCGCAGCACCGTGTCGAGCCTGTCCAGTTCGGACCGGGCGCCGCGGAGTTTGCCGCCGATGTCCGACAGCGACAGCAGCGGGTCCGCGCAGCGGGCGGCCAGCACCAGGATCGTCAGGACCTCGGCCACGCCGATGTTCCCGCCGAGCGCGAGGTAGGTGCCGAGCACCAGCAGCGCGGTGAAGATCGCCTGCACCGTGAGCGTCAGGCCCACCGCGCCGGGCAGCGTCGAGAGCACGGTGCGGCGGGAGGTGCGCTCGACCTCCTGCAACGAGTCGTCGAGCAGTTCGAAGCGCTCACCGGTCCGGCCACCGGCGCGCAGCACCGGCTGGGCCTGGAGGTACTCGATGACCCGCGCGCTGGCCTCGTTGTCGCGTTCGTGGCGCTCCGCGTCGGTAGTGGCCATCGACCGCGCCGTCCAGACCTGGATCAGCGCCACGACCGGCGCGGCGATCAAGGCGGCCAGCCCCAGCTGCCAGTTGAAGACCAGCATCACCACGACGATCGTCAGCGGCGTCACCAGGGCGTTGATGAACGGGGCCAGCAGGTGCGCCGCGACGCCCAGCGCCGCCAGCAGGCCGCGGCTGGCCATCATGGACACCTCGCCGACGCGGGCTTCGGTGTACCAGCCGATGGGCAGCCTGGCCAGGTGATCGCCGAGCCGGTGGTACATGCCGCGCAGCATCGTCGTCCCGACGCGCATGCCGGAGAGGTCGCTGACGTAGCGCATCACCGCGTAGACCACGACACCCGCGCCGAAGGCGATCAGCCAGGGCCAGGCATCCGCCGGAGTGCTGCCGAACAGCGCCTGCAGCACCGGGACCAGCAGCGCGTAGAGCAGGCCTTCGAGGATCGCCGTCGCCGTCATCATGGCCACGGTGCGACGCATCGGCTTCGCGTACTCGTGCCCCAGCACGCGCAGCAGCATTCGGATCATCGCGGCTCTTCTCCTTCTGGTACGCCACCGCGGGTTTCGATCTCGTCGGCGATCGCCGATCGTTGGGACTGCCAGAACTCGGCGAACTTCCCGCCCTGCGCCAGCAGATCGGCCGGCCTGCCGCGCTCGACGATCTCGCCGCCCTCCAGCATCACGACGGTGTCGGCGTCGGCGACCGTCTCCAGCCGGTGGGCGATCACCAGGGTCGTCCGGTCACCCTCCAACGTGGACAGCGCCTTGCGGACCGCCTGCTCGGTCTGCGGGTCGATGAAGGCGGTCGCCTCGTCGAGCACCAGGACGGGTGCGTCGGCGAGCAGCGCGCGGGCGATCGAGATCCGCTGCGCCTCGCCGCCCGAGAGCTTGACGTCCTCGCCGATCACCGACTCGTACCCGCGCGGCAGCTCCAGGATCCGGTCGTGGATGTTGGCCAGCTTGGCGACGCGGACCACGTCCTCGCGGTCGGCCTGCGGCACGGCCAGCGCGATGTTGTCCGCGACCGACGCGCGCAGCAGGCGCACGTCCTGGAAGACGAAGGAGACCGTGCGGTAGAGCTCCCGGCTGCCGAGGTCGCGCAGGTCGACGCCGCCGAGGCGCACCGATCCGCTGGTCGGGTCGAAGAACCGCGGCACCAGCTGGACCAGTGTGGACTTGCCGCTGCCCGACGGGCCGACGATCGCGGTGACCGTCCCCGGTTCGAGGACCAGGTCGATCCCGCGCAGCACCTCGTGGTCCTCGGCGTAGCCGAAGCGCACGTCGCGCAGTTCCACCGCGTGGCCTTGCGGCGTGGTCGGCCGCGCGGGCTCCGGCAGCGGCTGGACGGCCAGCACCTCCTTGATCCGGCCGACCGCGCGGCCGGCGGCCTGCATGTCGTCGAAACCGTGTCCCAGAGCGGCGACCGGGGCGGTCAGGCCCAGTCCGAGCAGCAGGAAGGGCAGCAGATCGGCCGGGGCCATGCTGCCGGAGGTGATCAGGGACGCCCCGCCGATCAGCACGACCAGCAGCACGAACGGCGGCGACAGCGCCAGCTGCATCCCGGCGGCGACCGCGGACACCCCGCGCACCCACCGGAAGAAGATGGAGACGAACTCGTTGGCCGCCTCGAGGAACTTGCGGTGCGAGCGCTCGGATCCGCCGAAGGCCTTGACCACCGAGATCCCCTGCACGAACTCGACGACGGAGCTCGCGATCCGCCCCATCGCCGCGTCGTACTCCTCCTGCTCCCGCGTCCGCGCCGGGAGCATCAGCAGCGGGACCAGCAAGACGGCCAGCACCACCGGGATCAGCGTGATCAGCGTGAGCCGCCAGTCGATGGTGAGCAGGTAGATCAGCGAAGCCAGCGGCACCACGAACGCGGAGACCAGCTCGCCGGGGGCGTGGGCGATGAAGGGGTGCACCGCGCTGACGTCCTCGCCCACCACCTTGGCCAGCTCACCGGTCTTCCGCCGGGAGAACCAGCCGATCGGCACGCGTCCCAGCTGCGCGGCCAGCTGCCTGCGGAAGGTCAGCTGCACCTTGCCGTCGACCACGTGCCCGATGCCGGACGACGCGGCGGTGAACACCAGGCGGACGAACAAGCCGACCGCGCCCAGGACCACCACGGTCCAGACGTGGCCCTGGTCGATCGGGCCGGGCGACAACAGGGTGCGACCGAGTTCCACCACCGCCAGCAGCGGCGCCAGCCCCGCCAGCGCTCCGACGACCTGCAGGATCGCAACGACCGCGAAGCTCCAGGCGTGCGGGCGCAGCAGTCCCTTCATGGGTTTCTCCGCCGCGGGCTCGGCCTCCGATGACGGCGTGGACTGCACCCTCGCCTCGGCGAGGTCGGTCGCGTTCATCGCTCCCCCTGCTCCGTTTTAGTACGCGTACGATTACCCTACCGTGGACAGGTGCGATGAGTCACGCCCCGAGCGGCGGTCGCCGGCCCGCAGATCGGCCGCCGACAGCGGTTCCCCGGGCTCCGGTTCGGCCACCTCGGGATAGCCGAGCACTTCGGTGAGCTCCTTCCAGGCGCGGGCGACGCTCAGGTGGCGCTGGCTGCCGCGCAGCGGGTCCGCGCCCGAGTCGATGCGTGCGCGCAGCTCGTCCATCGCGGTCAGCACGCCTTCGCCCCACACGTCGTGCACGACGGTCGCCCAGGTGGGTGCCTCGGGCGCCCCGACGTAAGCCGCGGTGGGGCCGCCGAGATCGTCCGGGCCGCCGGCCAGGAACCGCCCCACCGGGTCCGACGCCGTGCGCAGCACCGGGCTCCACAGCACCGGGCCGTGGGTGTTGGCCAGCATCAGGTTGCCCGCGTCGGTGCCGATGGTGATCCGGTGCAGCAGCAGGCTGGTGCTGTCGTCGCCCGCCTGCATCCGGTTCTCCACCCGCAGCGTCAGCGGCACACCCGCCACCTGCGCGTCCACCGCGGTCAGCGGGCGCCCGGACTGGCCGGCCACCGGGGACAGCGACCAGGGCCGCAGCCCGTCGAAGATCCCGGCCAGGACGTCGAGCAGGTCGAAGGAGACCTGAACGGCGCACATGGCGTCGACGAACACCGGCTTGCGCAACCGGATCAGCTCGCGGGCGGCCGCGGTGAACCGCCGGACCGGTTCCAGGTGCGGGTAGAAGGTGTTCACCAGGTACTGGACCCCGGTGCGGCGCGCCACCTTCAAGCACTCCGCCAGCTCGGTCGGGTGCACCGGATGTTCTTGCAGCACGTGGATTCCCCGCTCCAGCAGGGCTTGCGCGAGCTCGGCGCCCCGCCCGCCGCCCACCGCGGTGGACACCACGACGCAGGCCGCGTCGACATCGCCGGGCAGTTGCTCGACCGAGGAGTACAGCGGCACGCCGTGCTCCTCGGCGAGCGCCGCGGACCGGGCGCTGCCGCGGGCCAGGACGCCGGCGAGCTGGAACCGCTCGGGATCGCGGGCCAGCGCCGAGAGGTAGATCTGGCCGAACCGCGTGCCGCACACGACGACTCGCATCGGGCCAGAGGTCGCACGGGTCATCGGCGCTCCAGCGCACTCGTCGTGATCGCTTCCGCCACCCGGGGCGCGTGCTGCGCGTGGAGGCAGCTGAAGTGGTCGCCCGGGATGTCCACGACCGTCACGTCTCCCAGGCAGACCTCGCGCCAGAAGAGCGCGGTGTCCTCCTGCGGTCCCGGGATGAGGTGAGCGGGCTCGATCGGGCGGAGGAAGGTGACATCGCCCGCGTAGGGCTCTGGCCGGTAGTGCGTCACCGCCTCGATGAACCGCGTGAAAGCTTCGTGCATCAACGCGATTCGCGCGCTGCCGCCCTTCTCCGGCGCGGAGTCGGCGAGAGCGCGGTGCAGTTCCGCTCGCCGTTCAGCAATGTCCTGCTGCCCGAGTTCGCGGAACCGCCGGGCGACCGGTTCCAGCTCACCCGCCAGCGCTCCGATCGCGCCCGGCGCCAGCGCTGCCGGTGAGCCGGTCAGCGCAGCCGCGAGCGCCCGGCCGACCGCCGCTTCGTCGGCGGGCCAGCCGAGGGCCGCCGGATCGGCGCCCATCGTCCGCGCGAAGGCGTAGTCCACCACGAGTTCGTCCCGCAGCAGGTGCGGAATCCGGTGGCCGGACACGATGGTCAGGCCCCGCACCACCGCGTTCGCCTCGCTCAGGGCGCGAGCCAGTTCCAGCGCGATGGGGCCGCCGAGGCAGTAGCCGATGATCTCGACCTCGTCGAAGCCGGCGGCCAGCACCTCCCGCGCGTATCCGGCGGCCAGCTCCTCCAGACCGACCGGTGCGCCGGAGTCGCGGGAGCTTCCGCCGTCGGGCAGGGCCAGGCCGAAAAGCGGTGGCCCTGCGGCGAGTTCACCGATCAGCGCCTGCTGCTCGTCCAGGGTTCCCGTGCCTCCGTGCACGAGCAGCCGCACCGGTCCCGGGCCCGAACCGCCGAGCTGGACCAGTGCCGACGTCCGGGCCTCAACGGACTCCGGCGCCGGGGCGGCCTCCGACTCCAGCCACTTGCCCAGCCCGGCGACCGTTTGGCTGTCCAGCAGCGCGCGCAGCAGCACGTCGAAGGTGACCGGTGCGGCCTCGGGGATGCGTTCGCGCACCTGCCCGACGAACTGCGCCGCCAGCAGCGAGTTCCCACCGGCGTCGAAGAATCCCTGGTCGCGGCTCGGGAGCCGGCCGCCGAGCACCTCCGCCCACAGCTCGGCGATCCGCTGTTCGACGCCGGGCCGCGGCGGCTCGGAGCGCTCCGGCGGTGGCGCGCTGGGCACGGACGTCGACTCCAGGAGCCGCTTGCGGTCGACCTTCCCGTTCGGCGTCAGCGGCAGCGCATCGACGATCCGCACCCGGGCGGGGACCATGTGCCCCGGAAGCCGGTCGGCCACCCAGCCGATGAGCTCCCCGGCGGTGACCTCCCCGGAGTGCTGGGCCGGGATCACGAAGGCGATCAGGGCCTGTTCGAAGGCCGCGCCGCCCGCGGCCAGCACCACGCACGTGCCCACCGCCGGGTGGTCGCCGAGCACCGACTCGATCTCACCGAGCTCGACCCGGTGCCCGCGGATCTTGATCTGCTGGTCCGCGCGGCCGAGGAACTCGATCTCGCCGGTCGGCAGGTAGCGGCCCAGGTCGCCGGTGCGGTAGAGCCGCTCCCCCGTCGCAGGGTGCCGGATGAAGCGCTCGCCGGTCCGCTCCGGATCGTTGAGGTAGCCGGTCGCCAGTCCGGTGCCCGCGATGTACAGCTCGCCGACGACCAGGTCGGGCCGGTCGCGCAGGGCGGAGTCGAGCACGTGGAAGCGCTGGTTCGCCAGCGGCACCCCGTACGGGATGCTGCGCCAGTGCGGTTCGACGGTCTCGATGCGGTGGTAGTTCGACCAGATCGACGCCTCCGTCGCCCCGCCCAGGCTGACCAGCTCGGCACCGGGCACGTGGCGCCCGGCGTGGTCGGGCAGCGACAGCGGGATCCAGTCGCCGGACAGCAGCGCCAACCGCAGGTCGGCCAGTTCGGTCGGTTCGGTGTCCAGGTAGTGCATCAGCATCTGCAGCTGCGCGGGCACCGAGTTCCACAGCGTCACACCGTGCTCGGCCACCATCTCCGCCCAGTGCGAGGGGTCGCCGCGGCGGGTGGGGTCCGGGAGCACCAGGGTGGCGCCGACGGCCGGCGGGCCGAACAGGTCGTAGACCGACAGGTCGAAGCTCAGCGCCGCCAGCCCCAGGACGCGGTCCGAGTCGCCGACGCCGAAGCGCTGGTTGATGTCGTGCACCGTGTTGGCGGCGGCGTGGTGGCTGATCATCACGCCCTTGGGCACCCCGGTCGATCCCGAGGTGTGCATGACGTAGGCGAGCTCCCCGGGATCCACCCGCGGCCCGGCGGGCACCTCGGCGACCGGAACCGGCGGCACACCGGCCACCTCCACTGCCCGGATGCCGGGCGGAGCGCTGGTCCCGGTGTCGGTGACGACGGCGAACCGCGCACCGCTGCCGGTGAGGATCCGGTCCCGGCGAGCTGCGGGCTGGCCGAGGTCGACGGGAACGTACACGCCGCCCGCGAGGAGCACGCCGAGCACACCGACGGCCTGGTCGCGGCACTTGTCGATCAGGACGCCGACGAAGTCGCCGGGGCGGCACCCCGCCTCCCGCAGCCGCTCGGCCACCCCGGCGGCGCGCCCGAGCCACTGCCCGTAGGTGAGCGTCCCGGCGGCGTCGACCACCGCGACCCGGTCCGGGTGCTCGCGCGCGTAGGCGACGAGCGGTTCGTGCAGCAGGCAATCCGGCTCTGGCGCCTCCGTCGCGTTGACCGCCGCCCGGCGGTCGCGCTGCTCCTCCGGCAACGGCTGCGGGGCCGCGGCCTCCCACGGTTCGTCGTGCTCGGCCAGCTGGTGCAGGAGGTCCTCGAACGCGGCGAACATGTCGTCCACCACGCCGTCCGGGAAGATCCCCTCGCGCACGTCCCAGTTCATGTCCAGGCCGCCGAACTGGTCGCCCACCTGGCAGTCGATCCAAACCTGCGGCGTCTGGCTGATGCCGTACGCCGGTCGCGTCTTCCGGCCCGCCGCGGACACCTCGGTGCCCCCGACACCGATGCTGCCGGTGAACACCACGGGCAGCATCGCGGCGGCCTCGCGCCCGCGGCGTCGGGAGACTTCGCGCAGCACCTCCACACCGCTGAACAACCGGTGATCGAGGTCGTCGAAGACGCGCTCGCCCAGCGCGCGGGCGCGTTCGACGAAGCTCGCCCGCTCCACGAAGTCGACCGCGAGCACGCTCAGCGAGGTGAAGTCGCCGAGCAGCCGGTCGACGTGCGGGTGCAGGGGCATCCGGTTGAGGACCGGCAGTCCCAGGCAGAGCCGCTCGGTTCCGCTCCAGCGCGCGATCGTCTCCGCGTACGCCGAGAGCACCGCGTTGGCCGGGGTGATGCCGCGTTCGGCGGCCCGCGCCTTCAACGCCTGCCACACGCGGTCGTGCACCGTCGTCGTCAGGCGGCGGAAGCGCGGCGGGGCCGTGGCCGGGTCGTGGTCGTCGCGCAGCGGCAGCGCGGGCGCACCGGGCAGCTCGTCGATGCGCTGCCACCAGTACTCGCGATCGCGCGCGTACTGCTCGGTGTCGCGCAGCCGGCGTTCGGCGAGCACGTAGTCCCGGAAGGTGGCGTCTACCTCGGGGAGTTCGCAGTCCGGCTGCTGGTAGCGGCGGTCCAGTTCGGACAGCACGCGCTGCATGCTGAGCCAGTCCAGCGCCATGAAGTCCACCGACACGTGCAGCACGCTGCGATCGGGGAGCAGGGTCAGGCGCAGCTCGTACATCGGTCGCTCGCCGGCGGGGTGCACCTTGTGGGACATCGCATCCCGCACGCCGGCGATCGCCTCGTCGACCGCATCACCGGACGCCGTGCGGAGGTCGGCGAACTCGATGCGGGTGTCCGGCAGCTCTGGCAGCACGTGCTGGGTGCCGTCCGGGCGGATGACCGTCCGCAGCGTGCCGTGGCGCCGCACCAAGCCGTCCCACGCCTGCTGCAGCCGGGCCGGGTCGAGGTCGGCCGGGTACTCCAGCTCCTCGTAGAGGTGGCAGGAAACGCCGCCGTAGTCGAAGGCCGAGTTGCGGCCGAACAGGTACGCCGACTGGATGTCGGTGAGCGGGAAGGGTTCCGCCGCCGCCTCCGGATCGGCCTGCCACACCGCACCCGGCCCCTCGGCGGTGTCGGCCAAGGTGGCCAGCAGTTCCGCCTTGCGGCTGCGCAACTCCGCGAGCCGGTGGTCGGTCATCGCGCCTCGGGGAGCGCGGAACCGCAGCTGCTGGCCCTCCCGCCACAACCGGATGCCGGCGCCGGCGAATTCTTCGAGCAGTTCCCGGGCGTTCACACCGCACCTTCCTCGAAGTCGTCGCCGGTGGTGGTGTCGAGCTGGTCGATCAGCGCACCCAACCCGGCGACGGTCGGTGCCCGCATCACCTCGCGCATCGGCAGTTCGACGGCCCGGACGGCGCGCACCTCGGCGATGAAGCGCGTCGCGAGCAGGCTGTCCCCGCCGAGCCGGAAGAAGTTCTCGTCGCGGCCGACCGAATCCACTCCCAGCAGCTTCGCCCACCGCTCGGCGACGAACACCTCCGTGGCGCCCTGCGGTGGGTCGCCCACGTCCCGCGGCCGGTCAGCGGACTGCTCCAACGCTGCCCTGATCCGGTTGCGGTCGACCTTCCCGTTGGCGCTGAGCGGCAGCGCGGGCAGCACCGCCAGGTGCCCCGGGACCATGTGCTCCGGCAGGTGCTCCGCCGCCCAGCGGCGCAGCTCGTCCGCGTCGATCCCTCGGGCCTGCGGGGGCCGGTCGGCGGAGAGCAGGATCTCGCCGGTGTCCTCAGCGCGCAGCACGCGGACGTCGGAGAGCCCTGCGGCGGCGCACGCTCGGATCCACCGCTCCCTGCCGTACAACCAGTCGGTGCTCGGCCGCCCCTCTTCGAACCTGCCCGCACGCGCCTCCAGCGGCAATGCGGTCACCAGCGCGAGCGGCGTCGGGTACTCGCGTTCGGCGAGGTAGAGGCGACCGCCGGGGGCCAGCAGCAGCGCCATGGTCGCCACCGCCGACTCCGGGTCCGGCATCCGGTGCAGGACGTTGTTCGCCACGACCGCGTCGAAGGCGTGGACGTGCCGCGCATCGACGGCAACGGCGTCCAGCACCGCAGTGCTCGTGGTACGGCCCTGCTCGCGCAGCAGCGCCTCGGCCTTGGCCAGCACCGGTTTCGAGGAACCGAGCAGCGTGCACTCGACGGAGTCCGAACCGAGTTCCGCCAGCAACCGCGCGGTGCCGCGACCGCTGAGCACATCCCACTCCGCGAGTGCCGACGGCGCGTCGGCGCGCGCCCGAAGGTCGCGCGCGGCGGCCGCGAGGTGCTCGCCCGTCACCGGCAGCAGATCGTTGAGCGCCTCCGGCGACAGCACCGGATCGTCCAGCAGCGCGGTGGCGTCGGCGTCACCGGACATGATCGCCGCGTACAGCGGCCCGGCCCACTCCAGTGCGGTCGCGACGGTCTCCAGCCAGGTTCCGCGGGCGTCCTCGCGCGCCTGCTTGAGCCAGGTCGGGTCCGTGACCTCGGCCCACCTGGAGCCGTGCTGGTACACCGCACCGCCACGGTGCACCAGCACGGAGCGCTGGGTCAGGTGCTGGAGCCAGATGTCCACCACCGGACGTTGTTCGGCGCAGACCGACGGGGATTCCCGCTGCTCGACCAGCGGTGCGACGACACCCGCGAGCAGGGCCTCCACCAACCGGTGTTCGAGCCGGTGCGGATCGGACTCCGCGTCGACATCCGTTGCGGGCGGCAGGAATTCGCCGCTCGGTGCGCCGGAAGGAGCGGTATTCCCGCTGTCCTCGGCCGGATTCGCCGGGGCGCGCTCGACCACGCCCGCGGCCACTTCCCTGCGGCCCTCGGTGAGCACGACGGCCACGGCCTGGGCCACCGAGGGATGGCCCTGCAGCGCGGCTTCGATCTCGCCCAGCTCGACGCGGAACCCGTTGATCTTCACCTGGTGGTCCAGGCGCCCGAGGAATTCGATGTCGCCGTTGGGCCAGTAGCGGCCGAGGTCCCCGGTCCGGTACCAGCGCTCGCCGTCGCGCTGCGGGAAGCGGGTCGCGGTCAGCTCGGGATCGCCCCGGTAGCCGAGCGCGACGCCGGTGCCGCCGATCCACAGCTCGCCGGGCACCCAGTCCGGGCAGTCCCGGCCGCGGCCGTCCACCACGCGGAACTTCTGGTTGCGCAGGGGTTTTCCGTACGGGATCGACCGCCAGCCCGCGGCCACGCCGTCGACCTCGAACGAGTTCGACCAGATCGCGGCCTCGGTGGCACCGCCCAGCGCGATCAGCCGGCACCGGTCGCCCGAAGCGCGGGCCAGCCGCCCGGGCAGGTCCAGGCCGATCCAGTCGCCGGAGAGCAGGGCCAGCCGCATCGTGTCCGGCAGCGGCGAGTCGTCGGCGGCGGTCAGCACCATGTCGAGCAGGGCCGGGACGGTGTTCCACGCGGTGACCGAGTGCCTGCGGCACAGCGCCAGCATCTCGGTGGCGTCGCGCCGGCCGGACTCCGGCACCAGGACGGCGGCACCGCCCACCGCGAGGAATCCGAAGACGTCCCACACCGAGAGGTCGAAGTCCAGTGCGGACACCGCCAGCACCCGGTCGCGCGGTCCGATGTCGAAGCGTTCGTTGATGTCCTCGACGGTGTTGACCGCGGCGCGGTGGCTGAGCTCCACTCCCTTCGGCAGGCCCGTGGAGCCCGACGTGAAGATCACGTAGGCGGGGTCGGCGGGATCGGCGGCAACCGGCGCGTTCAGCGGTCGGGCGCGCATCGCCGCGTCGATCGGCAGGATCTCGACACCGGCGTGCTCCAAGGACCCGCTGCCGTCGAGCACCACCCGGACGCCGCTGAGTTCGAGGATGCGGGCGCGGCGTTCGGCCGGCTGGTCCACACCGATCGGCACGTACGCCGCCCCCGCGGCGAGAACGCCGAGCACGGCCGCGATCTGCTCGGCGCCCTTCGGGGCGACCACGGCGACGTAGGAGCCGCGACCGACACCGCGCTCCGACAGCGCACCGGCGATGCTCAGCGCCTGCCGCGCCAGCTCGTCGTGGGCCAGCTCCCCGTCCTCGCCCCACAGCAGGGCGGGCTGCCCGGACCGGTCACCGGCGTGGTCGAAGAACGCCGTGTGCAGGAGGTTCCCGGTGATCGCGCGGGTCGTCGAGTTGACCTCCTCGCGCCGCTCCCGCTGGTCGGCGGGCAGCGGGATCTCCGGGAAGGAGTCCGTCCACTCCCCGGCCAGCAGGCCGCGGACCAACGTCTCGTAGGCCGACATCATCGCGTCCAGCACGCCGTCGGCGAAGAGCTCCTCCACCGCGTCCCACACCAGCCGCACGCGCCCGCCGGGCGTGCGGTAGATCTGGTGGTCGAGCCAGATCTGCGGGGTCTGGGAGATCATCCACGACGCGTCGCCGAACCGGGTCGCGAACTCGTCCGGGATCAGCGGAGCGGACAGGTCGTAGGAGAACACGACCGGCGCCGTGCGCGGCGAGTCCAGGTCGGTGCGGACGAAGTCGCGCAGCACGTCGACGCCGGTGTAGGCGGCGTGCCCGATGTCCTCGTGCATCTGCTTCTGCACTGCGCGCGCGCACTCCGCGAAGTCGGACCCGGACAGATCGACGTCGAGCAGCACCAGACCGCTGAAGTCGCCCACGATCCGGTCGATCTCGGGGTGCGCGTCGAGGTCGCGGTCGAACAGCGGGAGGCTGAGCAGGAAGCGCTCGTCGCCGCTCCACCGGCTCAGCACCATCGCGTAGGCGGTGGCCAGCAGGACCGCTGGAGTCACACCCGCTTCACCGGCCCGCCGCTCCAGGGCGGGCCACTCCTCGGCGGTGAAGTCGAAGTACCGGCGGACGAACTTCGGCGCGGCGACCGATTCGGGTGCGACCGCCAGCGGCAGCTTCGGCCCGCCCGGCAGGGACGCCAACCGCTGCTGCCAGTACGGGCGCGCCCGCTCGCGCTCCGCGCGGCGGATCTCGGCCTGGTCCTCCAGGTAGCGGCCGAACGTGTAGGTGATGTCGTCGAGACCGTCGGGATCGTCGTAGAGGGCGCACAGGTCGAGCAGGATCAACCGGAAGCTGGCCAGGTCGGCGGCCAGCAGGTCGATGTTGAAGTGCAGCCGGTCCACCGCGCCGGGCAGCCGGGTCAGCTGGACGTCGATGACCTCGCCCCGGGCGACGTCCAGGATGCGGTGCGACAACCGGTCGCGGAGGGCGAGAGCCGCTGCCCGCGCCTCTTCCTCCGCGCGGTCGCGGAAGTCGTGGACAGCCAGTCCCGGCCACGGGGACTCCGGCAGGATGCGGTGTGTCGCGTCCTCGGCGAACCGCGCCCGCAGCATCGGATGGCGTTGGATCAGCGCACCGACGGCGCGCTCGAGGCGCTCCGGATCCAGCTCCGCAACGTCGAACTCGATGTAGTTGTGGCAGCCGATGCCACCGAGCGACTGGTCCGCGTCGCGACCGATCAGGTAGGCCTGCTGCACCGCCGTGAGCGGGTAGGCCTGGTCCGGTCGGTCGTGGTCCCGGGCCGCGGGAGTCCGCGGTTGCGGCTTCGGCGGCACGACCTCGGCCGAGGGCACCAGCTCCGACCACGCCGACAGCCGCGGGTCGTCGGACAGCTGAGCGAACGTGACATCGACGCCGGCGCCTTTGAGCCGGGTCGCCAGCCGCATCAGGTCCATCGACTGCAGACCGAGTTCGAAGAGGTTGCAGTCGTCGTCGGCCGCGGTCAACTCGACGCCCAGGGCTTCGGACACCGTGCGGCGCAGGGATGCCAGGTCCAGCCCGTCGTTCGCGGTGACGAGAACGCCCGCACTGCGGTCAACATTCTCCGATAACAATTTCCAGGCCCCTTTGCACGCAATCGACTACGACCTGGGATGCAGGATTCACCCCGAGAGAACTGCACATCGTCCCCACAGCGCGGTGCTCGACATTAACAGCCGGATCCTGCACCGGCAATGCGATCGCCGCCCGGCCGGAAAGCACGTGAACACCGCAGGAGAAAACGTGAGGATCGCACATCGATCCATTCCGGAATCATTGCCGAATCCCCGATGAACGACAGCCACTTCCCGATCGCGGCCCGGTGCCGCGACGGAAATCCGTGCGGCATCCGGCCCACGTCGGCAGCGGCTGCGCCTGCGGACTACGCGTTCTCGCGCATCTTGGCGAAGTACTCGTTCTGCGTCGGGAGTTCCTGCACGAGTTTCTCCGCCTTCAACCTGATGCGCTCGAACTCAGCCAGCGCGGCCGTTTCATCGGCCATGTCGAGCGCGGGCGAATGCCGGATGTCGAACCCGCCCGCACCCAGCAGGATGCAGTTGTAGGAGTACGGCGGGAGCCCGTGGTAGTACGGGTAGACCGTCTCCGCGTCGGGCACCTTGTACTTCCAGTTCTCCAGGCGCTCCTCCAGCGCCTCGGGAACGGGGCGCGTCTTGGTGTCCTTCCAGTACTGGGTGTCCGCCCGCTTCGCGGCCCGGTAGTGCAGGCAGAGGAACTCCCGCACGCCGTCCATGACGTTCGCCGTCGAGCGGTTGTACATGTTCCGCAGCCGGTCGTTGTCGCGCCCGGACGGGAAGTACTTGACCATCTGCTCGATGGCGTGGTGGATGAAGAAGATCCCGGTCGACTCCAGCGGTTCGACGAACCCGCTCGACAGGCCGACCGCGACGCAGTTGTTCACCCACGAGCGGCGGCTGCGGCCGATCCGCATCCGGATGTGGTTCGCCTCGACGTCCGCGGCCTCCGGGCCGACGAACTCGCGCAGCACGCGCTCGGCCTCCTCCGGCTCGCAGTAGTCGCTGGCGTAGACGTACCCGGTGCCGATCCGGCTGATCAGCGGAATCGTCCAGATCCAGCCCGCTTCCTGCGCGGTCGCCGTCGTGCACGGCCGCAGCGGCTCGCGGTCCATGTCCAGCGGCACCTGGAGGGCGACCGCGCTGTCGTTGGGCAGCGTGTCCTGGTAGGAGATGAACGGCTCGCCGAGGGCCTTGTTCATCAGCAGGCCGCGGAATCCCGTGCAGTCCACGAACAAGTCGCCCGCGAGCTCGCCGTGCTCGGCGGTCTTGACGTGCGAGATGAACCCGTGCTCGTCGAGCGCCACGTCCACCACGTTGTCGACGACGTGCCGGGCACCGCGGTCGGTCGCGTACTTCGTCAGGAACTTCGCCAGCAGGTGGGCCTCGAAGTGGTAGGCGTACGGGAACTGCGCGCCCTGGTACTCCGCCATCGTCGCCCGCGCCGTCTCCTCGCCGTGACCGGTCTCGAAGACGCCCTGGTCGACCGGGGTTCCGTCGAGGTAGCGGGGCGAGCGCTGCGCGTCGCACAGCGAGGCCATCACGAAGCAGTCCTTGTCGAACCGGTCCGTCCTGGGGTAGCGCAGCCACCAGTCGCTGAGCGGGAACCCGTCGATCGAGCCCATCTGCTCGAACGGGTGGTAGAAGTGGTGGCCGGGCTCCCGCCAGTTCTCGAACCGGACGGCGAGCTTGTACGTGGCGTTGCAGGCCGGCATCCAGTCGGACTCGGCCAGCCGCAGGAACTCGAAGAAGTGCCGGATGTCGCTGAACGTCGCCTCGCCGACCCCGATGGTGCCGATCTGGGCGGATTCGACGACCGTCACGTCGATCTTGTCGCCGAAGGCGGCCGTCAGGTACGACGCGGTCATCCAGCCAGCCGTACCACCACCAACGACGACGACTCGCCTGGTCTTGCCGGGATCGCCCAGGTTCTTTGCGGCAGCGTCGGTCTGAGTCATGTGCTGCGTTTCCCTTCAACGGTAGCTCGCTGGACAGGATTCGGTACTGCGCCTCGGGTTCTGCCTCGAACTCGTCTTGCGTTCCGGTGCGGGCAGCGGAACCTCAGCACCCGCGTGGACCGCGGGCGCTCGGCCCGGTGCTCAGCTCAGGGCGTTCGCGCTCCTCGCCGCGGGCTCGCCGGAGCGCGGCTGCGGGAAGATCTCGGGGAACAGCGATCGCTCGGTCGAGCGCCACAGGTAGGCGGCGCCGGAGGAACCGGCCGTGCCCTGCGCCGCGCCGAGGAACTGCTCGGCCAGGCGGGCGTGCTGCACCCGCCAGGACCGCACCGAGTCGTCGAAGGCCGCCAGCGCGTCGTGCAACCGCTCCACCGACGTGGCAGCTCCCGGCGAGCCCGCCGCGGCCCGCGCGTCGCGGTACTCGGCGAAGGCGCTGGACAGCGACTTCTGCTCGAACCGGTCGGCGAGCCTGGCGCGCTCGCCCGGGTTGAGACCGGAGATGTTCAGGAACCGGGGATCCCTTGCCCCGCAGAGGAATTCGATCTCCCGGTACTGCGCGGACTGGAAACCGCTCGAGGTGCCGAGCGTTCCCCGGATCTCGTCGAAGGACTGCGACGTCAAGGTGCTGAGGACGTCGAAGTGCTGGGTGATCACCTGCATGATGTTCGGCAACCGCTCGAGGTTCTCGGCCGCCTCGGTCCCGTCGCCCCGCTCCATCGCCGCCCGCGCGGACTCCAGGTGCCGGATGACGACCGCGAACCAGATCTCGCACGCCTGGTGCGCCGCGAAGAACAAGGTGCGGTCCGCCTCGTCGCGCACGCAGGCGATGGCCAGGAGTTCGTCCAGTCTGAGGAAGTCCCCGTACGCCGGGGAGTGCGTGGTGTCCGCCGGACAGACCATCCCGTGAAGTTCCCTTCTCACCACACCGCCGGACAATGCGCGGCGGAGTTCCACTACCGCCCGCCCGCACCGGTGGCACCGCGTCAGCACCACCGGTCTCTTCGGTCGATCCGGAGCGCGCTCAGCTGTGCTGCAGCTGACCGGCGCGCAGCGCCTTCTTGTCGATCTTCCCGATCGGCGTGCGGGGCAGGTCCGGCACGACGATCAGCTCGTCCGGCAACTTGTAGGTCGCCATCCCGCGGTCGCGGATGTGGTCCCTGATCATGCGCAGCGTGATCGGCTCCGCCGCGGCCTCCGCATCGCTGCTGAGCACGACGAACACGCAGAGCCGTTCGTCGCGCGCCTCGTCCGGGATGCCGACCACCGCGGTGTCCCGGACCAGCGGGTGGGTCAGCACGTGGCCCTCCACCTCCTCCGCCGAGACCTTCTCCCCCGCGTGGTGGATGATGTCCTTCAGCCTGCCCTCGATGACGATGTTGCCGTCCTCGGTCATGCTGGCCAGGTCACCGGTGCGGAAGAAGCCGTCCGAGGTGAACGCCCGGCTGTTGTGCTCCGGCGCGGCGAAGTAGCCGCGGATCGTGTAGGGCCCGCGGGTGAGCAGTTCGCCGGTCACCCCGACGCCGACCTCGTTGTCCTCGGCGTCGACGATCCGGATCTCGTCGTCCGGGCAGATCGGCTTGCCCTCGGTGTGGAAGGCGATCTCCGGCGGGTCGTCGGGGTGCGTGGAGGTGATCAGGCCCTCGCCGATGCCGAAGACGTTCAGGATGCGGCACCCGAGGCTCTTGCTGACCCGCTCCGCCGCGCCCGCGCTGAACTTCGAGCTGCCCACCTGCACGGTCATCCCGGTCATGTCGACCGGCATGAACTGGGCCGTTTCCGCCCACAGCAGCGCCAGGGCCGGCACCAGCGCCGTGTGCGTGACGCCTTCCCGCTCGATCAGCGGGAACACGTGGTCGGGGCTCGGGTTGGCGGCCAGCACGGCCTTACCGCCGAGGAGCAGCGCGCCCAGCGCGCCGGGGCAGCCGAGCGCGGCGTTGTGCGGCACCGGGTTCGCGGCGAGGTAGACGCCGCTTCCGTCGAGCTGCACCGCACGGGCGCAGGCGAAGATGTTGTACGCGTAGTCGTCGTGGGTCCGCGGGATCAGCTTCGGCACGCCGGTGGTGCCGCCCGAGAGCAGCAGCAGCGCCACTTCGGACGAGTCGACCGGCGGCAGCTCCCGCACGTCGGACCGGGCGATCCCGGCCAGCGGCGTGAACTCCTCCGCCTCGCCCACGATCACCACGTGCTTGAGGCTCGGTGCGTCGCCGAGCACTTCCCGGGCCAGCGTCCGGTAGTCGAAGCCCTGCGCCCGGTCCTGGGCGATGTAGGCCACCGCGTCCGAGGCGCGCGCCAGGTGGAGGATCTCGTCCCGGCGGTGACCTGGCAGCGCCAGCACCGGGATCGCGCCGAGCTTGAACAGCGCGAAGATGGTGGACAGGAACTCGATGGCGTTCGGCAGGTGCAGCACCACCCGATCGCGGCGGCCGATGCCGAGCCCGAGCAGGCCGGCGGCGATCCGGTCGGACTCCTCGACCAGCTCCGCGTAGCTGACGCGGCGGGTCGCGTCCACCGCGGCGACCTTGTCCGGGTGCTGTCCGGCTCGCTCGGCCAGCAGCTGCCCCAGCGAGCTACCGCTCCAGTAACCGGCCCGGCGGTAGCGCTCGGCGAAGTCGGGTGGCCACGGCACGAACCCATCCAGCATGCGTCCTCCTCGGTTGCGACACCCCCACATTCGCCAAGGGGCCCCGGAGCCGCACCGAGCCCCGACAGAGCTATGAAAGTTTGCCGCGAGCAGGCCGAGCGCGTCGGTGAGGCTGGGGGCGTGAACCGAGTGCCGACACGTGACCGGGGCTGGACCCGTGCCCTCAACGACGTGGAGTGCCCAGCAGGCCGGCTGGTCTGCTTCCCGCACTCCGGTGGTTCGGCCGGGACCTACCGCGACTGGTCCTCCGCGATGCCCGGGAACGTTCAGCTGCTGGCCGTGCAGTACCCCGGTCGCGCCGACCGGATCGCCGAAGCCCCGGCGGGCAGCATCGCCGAGATGGCTTCGCACGTCGCCGCCGAACTGGACCGGCTGCCCCCGGCCCGAACTGTCCTCTTCGGACACAGCTTCGGCGCGCTGGTCGCCTACGAGACCGCGAGAGCGCTGCAGTCCGGCGGCGAGCCCGTGCACTGCTTGTTCGCGTCGGGCGCTTCGGACCCCTGGAGTGCGGGCGGCGGGACCGCGCACGAGGCCTCCGACGACGAACTCTGGTCCGCCCTGCGGGAACTCGGCGGCATCGAGCCGGAGATCGCGGAGGACCCCGAGTTCCGCGACCTGGTGCTGCCCGCCCTCCGGTCGGACATCGCGCTCCACGAGACCTACCGCCCGGACCCCGGATCGGAACCGCTGCACTGCACGGTGCGCTGCTACTACAACACCGAGGACCCGCTGGTGGACGGTGCGCGGCTGGACGCGTGGGCCGCGGTCGGCACCGGCCCCTTCAGCCTGCGGGCCTGGCCGGGTGGCCACTTCCAGTTGCTCTCCGACCCGGCCGAGCTGATCGACGACGCCCTCCGGGCGCTGGCGGAAGGTGGAGTTCTGCGATGACGCTCGCCGGGAAGTCGGTCGTGGTCACCGGCGCGGCCACCGGCATCGGCCGGGGGATCGCCGAATGCCTGCTGAGCTCGGACGCCAACGTGACGGTCGTCGGGCGCCGCGAGGAACCGCTGCGGGAACTCGCCGACGAGCACGGTGACGCCGTCGCGGTCGTGGCGCAGGACATCTGCTCGCCGGGCGCCGCCGAGCGGATCATCGCGACGGCCACCGACCGCTTCGGCGGGCTCGACGCGGTGGTCAACAACGCCGGCCTGGCCCGCTTCGGCGGGCTCGACGCGATCGATCCCGCCGAGTTCGACGCGATGTTCGCGGTCAACGTCCGCGCGCCCGCCGATCTGATCCGGTGCGCGCTGCCGTGGCTGCGCGCCGGCCGCGGCAGCGTCGTCAACGTCTCGTCGGTCGGCGGTGTGCTGTCCATGCCGGGGCGCGCCTTCTACGGCGCGACCAAGGCCGCGCTGAACAGCCTCACGCGTTCGCTGGCGCGGGAGCTCGCCCCAGAAGTGCGGGTGAACGCGATCCTGCCCGGCCCGGTGGACACCCCGATGTGGGCGGGCACCGGGCTCGACGATGCGGGGATCCAGCAGCTGCGGGTCGATCTGACCTCCTCCACCCCGATGGGCCGCTTCGGCGAGGACGCCGAGCTCGGCCGGTGGGTGTGCTTGCTGATC
Source organism: Saccharopolyspora antimicrobica (assembly GCF_003635025.1). Classification (GTDB taxonomy): domain Bacteria; phylum Actinomycetota; class Actinomycetes; order Mycobacteriales; family Pseudonocardiaceae; genus Saccharopolyspora; species Saccharopolyspora antimicrobica. Next base: position 7,764,205 of record NZ_RBXX01000002.1, read on the forward strand.
GACCCGGAGGTGTCCGGCTGGATCACCGGTGCGCTGATCCCCGTCGACGGCGGCCGCACCGCGTGACGGTCTTTCCGAGCCCGAAGAGAAGTCCACGGAACGAAGGTGGTTCGAGCGTGAGTCCAGACATCCTGTCCGCCGCCGGCTCCATTCCCTCGTCGTGCCTGCACAGCATCTTCCACGCAGCGGAGCGCAAGGAGCAGGAGACCGGGGTCGGCGTGGTGAAGCTGCACGTCGGCGACCCGTACTTCAGCCCGTCCGGCAACGTCGCCGACGAGTTCGTCGCCGCGGTGCGCCGCGGGGACACGAAGTACACCGGTCCCGAGGGCCTCCCCGCGCTGCGCGCCGCCGCGGTCGACAAGCTCCGCGAGGACAACGGGGTGGACAGCGCGGTCTCCCGGCTGCTGATCTCGCCGGGCTCCGCCCAGGGTCTGGCCGCCCTGCTGCAGTCGCTCGCCGAGCCCGGGGCCGAGATCCTGCTGCCGGAACTGCACTGGCCGGTCCACCTGCAGCAGAGCCTGCTCGCCGGCTTCCAGCCGGTGCTGTACCCGCTCGGCGCCGGATTCCGGCCCGATCCGGAGCGGATCGCGGCCGCCGCGAGCCCGCGCACCCGAGTGCTGCTGATCAACTCGCCGGCCAACCCGACCGGCGTCGTGCTGGAGCGCGAGGAGATCGCCGCCCTGCTGGAGCTGGCCCGCAGCCGGGGCTGGCACGTCATCAGCGACGAGGCCTACGAGCACTTCTGCTACGAGCGCGAGCACCTCTCGGTCGCCTCGCTGGAACGCGATGTGCCGGTCGACGAGCGCATCGTGCACAGCGTGTTCACCTTCTCCAAGAGCTTCGCGATGACCGGCTACCGGCTGGGGTACGTGGCGCTGGCCAACGACCGCGCCGCCGACGTCATGAAGGTCGTGCAGGAGGCCAACATCATCGGCACCTCGACCCCGGTGCAGCACGCGGGGATCGCCGCGCTGAGCAGCCGGGCCGACGCCGCGGCCACCAACCGCAAGCTGGTGCAGCGCAACCGGGACGCGGTGCTGCCACAGCTGGTCCAGGCCGGGCTGCTGAACGAGCTGCCCGCCGGCGGGTGGTACGCGATGCTGGACGTGGCCCGGACCGGCCTGGACTCCGAGGAGTTCGCGCTGCGGCTGCTGGAGAGCAAGGGCGTCGCGGTGGTGGCGGGCAACGGGTTCGCGATGCGTCCCGACGTCGACGAGCGGGGGCACATCCGCTCCCACGACTTCGCGCCGTGGGCTCGGCACCTGATCCGGATCGCCTTCTGCGTCGACCCCGCGGAACTCGAGACCGGGGTGCAACGACTGCTGGAGTTCGTCGGCGAACGCGGCTGACAGCCGGTCGCCCCCCGCCATCCGAAGAGACACGTTCGCGCAGCTCGTGGAGGAGGTAGCCGACCATGCCGGATCCCATGACCGGCACCGTCAGACGTGCACCGGTCGACGCGGCGCAGTTCCGCTCTCTCATGACCACGCACCCGGCGGGCGTCGCCGTCGTCACGACGGCGGGGCCGGACGGTGAGCCGTGGGGAATGACCTGCTCGTCGGTGTGCAGCGTCTCGCTGCTGCCGCCGACGCTGCTGGTGTGCTTGCGCACCGGGAGCCCGACGCTGGCGTCGCTGCTCCAGCGGTCCGCGTTCGCCGTCAACCTGCTGCACGAGGGGGCGGAGTCGACGGCGACGCTGTTCGCCTCCGGAGCACCGGACCGGTTCGACCGGGTCGACTGGGTCCGGGAACCGGGGACCGGGGTGCCGCAGCTCGTCGAGGACGCCCACACGGTGGCGAACTGCCAGGTCGGGGAAACGCTGCCCGTCGGCGACCACATCGTGGTCTTCGGCGAGGTCGTCGACGTGACGACGCACGCGACCCTGCCTCCGCGCCCGCTGCTGTACGGGATGCGCCGGTACTGGTCGCTGAACGACGTCCCGACCCCGCGCGGCCCTGGAACCAGCGGCTGATCAGCCGGGGCGCCGTCGTCGGCGGCGGCGCCCCTCAGGTGAATCCGACGACGATGGGAGTCAGCGGTGCGAAGCGATCCGACCACCACCGAGCGCGAGGTGCCGGTGCGCTCGGCCGGCCCGAAGGCGCGCATTCCCGATTGCCCGCTGGCGCGCACGGCCGAGACCGTCGGTCCGTGGTGGACGCTGGAGATCCTGCACGAGGTCTTCGACGGCCACACCCGCTCGGCGACGATCGAGCGGAACCTGGAAACGCCCGCCGACGTGCTGCAGGACCGGCTGGCCGACCTGGTCGCGAAGGGCCTGCTCGAAACCGCCGACGACACCGCGGACCCGCGGGACCGGGAGTACCGCCTCACCGAGCTCGGCCGCTCGCTGCGCCCGCTGCTGCTCGTCGTGGCGGCCTGGGGCAACCACCGCCTGGCCCCGGAGGACCGCAGCCTCGTCCTGGTCGACGCCAGGACCGGCGTCGCGGTGGAGCCGGTCGTGGTGGACGGGTTGACCGGACGGCGGATCGACACCGCCGACTACGTCTTCGCCAGGGGTCCCAAGGCAAGCGCGCCGATCATCGCGCGCTACCCGGCGGTTCCGCAGGGGTGACGGGAAACCGCTCCGGCGGAAAGGAACCCGCAAGAGTCCGCGCGGCAGGTGCGAAAAGCCTGTCACGATCGGACGATGAGTCAGCCCGCTCTCGGTGAACGTTCCCTGGACCTCACCGACCCGGTCACCTTCGTCGACAACGACGTCCACGGGTTCTGGCAAGAGGTCCGCGCCCAACGCCCCGTCCACTGGCACGAACCCACCGACCGGCACCCCGGTTTCTGGGTGGTCGCGCGGTACTCCGACATCCAGCCGCTGTTCCACGCCGAAGCCCTGAGCTCGGCCAGGGGCAACGTGCTCGACGTCGTGCTGCGCGGCGACGACTCCGCGGGCGGGAGCATGCTGGCGGTCACCGACCCGCCGCGCCACCGGCCGCTGCGCAACCTCATGTGGAGCGCGTTCACCCCGCGGGTGCTCGGCGAGGTCGTCGAGCAGATCCGGCAGCGCACCGACAGGTTGGTTTCCGCGGTGGTCGAGCTGGACGAGTTCGACTTCGCCGCCGAGATCGCCGACCAGGTCCCGATCAACACGATCTGCGACCTGCTGTCGGTCCCCGTCGAGGACCGCGCGGAACTGCTGCAGTGGAACAAGATGGCGCTGTCGTCCGACCGCGCAGACAGCAGCGAGCTCGACGCGATCAGCGCCCGCAACGAGATCGTCCTCTACTTCATGGAACTGGCGCAGGAGCGGCGGGACGACCCGGGCGAGGACGTCATCAGCATGCTCGCCACCACGGAGGTCGAAGGCCGCCTGCTCACCGTCGAAGAACTCGCGGTCAACTGCTACAGCCTCATCCTCGGCGGCGACGAGACGTCCCGGGTGTCGGCGATCTGCGCGGTGCTCGCCCTGATCGAGAACCCGGAGCAGTGGCGCGCCCTGCGCACCGGAGAGGTCTCCGTCGAGTCGGCGGTGGAGGAAGTCCTGCGCTGGTCGTCACCGGCGATGCACCTCGCCCGCACCGCCACCCGGGACTTCGACATCGACGGGACGAAGGTGCGCAGCGGCGACATCGTGACGTTGTGGACCATCTCGGCCAACAACGACGAGACCGTCTTCGCGGACCCGCGCCGCTTCACGCTGTCCCGGTCGCCCAACAAGCACCTCTCGTTCGGCCACGGCCCCCACTACTGCCTGGGCGCCTTCCTCGGCCGCGCCGAGCTCAACGCGTTGCTGAGCGCTCTGGTGGCCCGGGTCGGCCGAATGGAGCAGCGGGGCGTGCCGCGCCCCATCTTCTCGAACTTCCTCAACGGGTACGAAAGCCTCCCGGTGCACTTCGAAAGCCGTTGAGCCGAACGGCCCGGCGCGCTGATCGAGCCCCTCTCCCACCACGGCGAAGCGAAATCAAGTCCGAGAACGCACTACGGAGCCCCGAGGTAAGAATGAGAAAGAACGTCTGTGTCATCGGTGCAGGCCCGTCGGGTTTGGTCGCGATCAAGGAACTGCTGGACGAGGCTCACTCGGTGACCTGCTTCGAGCACAGCGCCGAGCCGGGCGGGGTCTTCCGCTCGGGAGTCGGCCCGGAGGAAGCCGGCGCCTACGACTCGACGATGCTGACCATCTCCAACTACATGATGACCTTCTCCAGCTTCCCGCCACCGGACGGTCAGGAGCGGCAGTTCTGGTCGGCCGGCGAATACCGGCAGTACCTGCTGGACTTCATCGAGGAGTTCGACCTCGGCCCCACCATCCGGTACGAGACCGACGTGGTGAGCATCTCCAAGAGCGAGGACGGCGGCCACGTCGTCGAGGTCGCACCGGTGTCCGCCCCGGAGAAGCGCGTCGCGCACAGGTTCGACGCGGTGGTCATCGCCACCGGGACGCACCGGGTCCCGAACTACATCGACATCCCGGGGCAGGACGACTTCGCCGGGGAGATCACGCATTCCGCCTACTACCGCAACGCCGAGCGGTTCCGCGGCAAGCGCGTCCTCTGCGTCGGGATCGGGGAAACCGCCGCGGACGTCGTGGACGAGATCGCGAGCACCGCGGAGCGCTGCACGCTGTCGGTGCGCAGGCACCAGTCCATCATCGAGCGCTACCCCGGGGACGACCGGCACCCGAACGACGCCTACACCTCGCAACTGCTGTACTCGGTCCCGCTGGCCGCCGCCAACCCGATCATGCGGTTCTGGATGAAGCGCAACGCGAAGCGCGGCAAGACGCCCGCGGCCCGGGCGCTGGGCGCGTGGAACTCGAAGAACGAGCACTTCTTCAACCACTTCCTGACCAAGAACGAAGCGTTCGTCCACCGGATCGCCGACGGCACCCTGAACGTCAACGCGTCGGGGATCGAGCGCCTGGGCGCGGACTACGTCCAGTTCAAGGACGGCCGCCGCGAGAAGGTCGACACCATCGTCTTCAACACGGGCTACGTCGAGGACTTCAGCGTCCTGAAGGACGTGGACATCAGCGATGTGCGGGAGATGTACAAGCACATGATCCACCCGGCGCTGGGCACCGGCGTGGTGTTCATCGGGTGGGCGCGGCCGGCCGCCGGCGGCGTCCCGGCCTGCTCCGAGATGCAGAGCCGCTACTTCGCCCTCCTGTGCAGCGGCAAGAAGAAGCTGCCGGACCGCTTCCGGCTCAAGCGGCTCATCGAGCGGCAGAACACCTACGAGAACGGGGTGTTTCACGGCAACCCCGAGCTGCGGACGCTGGTTCACTACAACCAGTACATGCTGGACTTCGCGAAGGTGCTCGGGTGCTCGCCGTGGCGCCCGGCCGTGTTCAAGAACCCCCTGCTGGTGTACCGCCTGTTCTGCGGCTCCCAGATGCCCCACGTCTTCCGCTTGTTCGGCCCGCACAGCGACCACGAGAAGGCGCGGCGGATCATCCTGAGCCAGCCCGCTGCGTTCGGCTTCCGCACGGTTCTGCTGGCGCTGGCGGTCATCGGCGCATCTCGCGTGCTGATCGCGCTCGGCCTGATGAAGCCGGACCCGGAGTACTGACGACCGGTCAGGACCCCCGCCGCGCTCGTGCCGGAACGCACGGGCGCGGCGGGCGTCTTGGCGCACCAGCCGCCGGGCGCTACTTGGACCGCTCCACCAGCTGCGCCAGTTCTGCCAGGTTCTGGGCGGCGAACATCGACCGCATCGGCACCGCCACGCCGAGCTCCTTGCGCATCCGGCGGGCCAGGTTCGCCGCGAGCACCGAGTGACCGCCCAGGTCGAAGAAGTTGTCCTGGGGAGTCGCCGAGCTGATCTTGAGCGTCTCCATCACCATGCGGCACAGCACCTGCTCGTAGGACTTCTCCTCGCCGCTGCCGACCGCGACGGGCACGTCGGGCTCGGCGCGCGATGCCCGCTCGGCGAGCGCCTTGCGGTCGATCTTCCCGTTCAACAGCGTCGGGAGCTCCTCCAGCACGACGATGCTGGACGGCACCATGTGCTCGGGCAGCGCGTGGCGCGCGTGCTCGCGCAGCTCCGCTTCGGTGACCTCGCGCCGCGCGGACGGCTTGACGTAGGCGACGACGTGCTCGGTGGAGACGTGGTCACCACCGACGACGGCGACCACGATCTCCACCGCCGGGTGGCTCTCCAAGCGCGCCTCGACCTCGCCGAGCTCGATGCGGAAGCCGCGGACCTTCACCTGGTTGTCGCTCCGGCCGGCGAAGTAGAGCTCGCCGTCCGCCTCGCACCTGCCCCGGTCCCCGGAGCGGTACATCCGGCTGCCGGGCGGGCCGTGCGGGTTGGCGACGAACCGGGACGCGGTCAGGCCGGGGCTGTTCAGGTAGCCGCGGGCGACGCCCGATCCGGCCAGGTAGAGCTCCCCCTCCTGGCCGTCGCGGAGGTCCCGCAGCTCGTCGTCCAGCACGTAGACCTGGCTGCCGTCCCACGGCGTCCCGATGGTGATCTCCTCCTGGACGCCCGTGATCGGGCCACCGATCGACGCGCCGACGGTCACCTCGGTCGGGCCGTAGCCGTTGAACAGCCGCCGTCCCCTGGACCACTCCTCCGCCAGGGACCTGGTGCAGACATCGCCGGTGGAGGTGATCGTGCCGCCGAGCAGCAGATCTTCGCTGTCGGTGATGCCCAGCGCGACCGGGGGCAGCACCGCGTGCTTGATGTCGTGCTCGAGCATCGTCTCGCGCAGCGCCTCCCCCGGCATCAGGTCCTCCTGGTCCGCCATCACGAGAGTCGCACCGTGCAGCAGCGCCAGCGAGAAGTCCCAGAACCACGCGTCGAAGCTGAAGGACGCCCACTGCAGCACCCGGTCGCCCCGGCCGACCTCGTAGGCCCTCGTCTGGGTCGAGACCAGGTCGGCCACGCCGGCGTGGGAAACCGCGACGCCCTTGGGAACACCCGTCGATCCGGAGGTGTAGATGACGTACATCAGGTGGTCGGCGGTCAGCGGCGCCAGGCGTTCGCCCTCCGCGATGTCGTCGCCGCTCTCCTGCTCGCACGCGGCCTCGGCGGCCGGGTCGTCGAGCACGAGCTCCGGCACGGCCAGCTGCAGCGAGCTGACGTTCTCCGTCCGCAGCAGCAGGACCGGCCGCGCGTCCACGACCATGTGCGCCAGCCGCTCCGCCGGGTAGCTCGGGTCCAGCGGGAGGTAGGCACCGCCCGCCTTGAGCACCGCGAGCACCGCGACGATCAGCCGGTCCGACCGGGGCACCGCGATCGCGACCAGCGAGTCCGGCCCCACCCCGGCCGCGATCAACCGCCTGGCGAGCCGGTTCGCGCGCGCGTTCAACTCCGAGTAGTCGATGGTGGAACCGCCGTACACGACCGACGGAGTAGCACCCGACTCGGCAACCATGGACTCGAAGAAATCCGGGACAGTTCTCAACACCAGCTCCGCCTTCGACTCGAAGTTCCGGCACACGGTTGGTGGGCGTGGCGACCGGCTGCCCTGCTGCGGCGTCTCCCCGCGCCGGCACCCCGACGCGGGTGCCGGACGCCAGAGCACCCGCGAGCCACGACAACACGCGGCCCCACCGGCTCACCCGGCCGTGAAAGAAGTCTTTCCCCCAGGACTCCGGTAGTTCGCAAATCGTTCATGCTGACTCGGTGCTCCGCGACGCCGCACCGGTCCATCGCTAGAGGGGCTCCACCACGAACCCGCGCCCCCAGACGTTCCGCAGCGAAAGCCCGACCAGTTGCAGGCGTCTTCGTAATCGCATCACGTGCAGGTCCAAGGCGTTGCTGGACGAGCTGGAACCGGACTGCTCCAGGATCTCCCGCAGCTCGGTCCGGTAGACCAGCTGCGAGTACCGGGAGATCAGCGGCGTCAGCATCTCGCACTGCGTCGGGGAGAGCGTGATCGACGAGTCCTTGTAGTAGAGGATCCCCACCGGGTCCAGGACGGGCTTGGCGTTGACCACGGCACGATCCGCCAGCTGCCGGACCCTGGCCTGGAGGTCCTCCGGGATGATGGGCGGACGCACCCAGTCCTCGTAGATGCCCAGCTGTTCCGGCGGCGGCGCTCCGTGCTCCACGATCAGCAGGCAGAGGTGGTGCAGGGCCCTGCACTCCTCGCGAACATCGCTCTCCGCGGGCCAGCGGACGAATTTGACCCGGTTCTGCACATTTCCCTTCACGGGCACCCCTCAGGAAGTTTTGTTCCGTTGAGATTCGGAGAAGCAGCAGCGCCGGCCGCGTCGGTGTCACCCAGGGTCCGCCGGGCCGGGCGACCGGCGCTGTCGTTGTTCAGGAAGCGCTGGGCAACGACCAGCGAAACTCGCCGAAGGTGGCACCTCCGGCCACATCGCAGCGGGCACCTGGCAGGCCACCAGGGCCGCTGCCGGGAAAGCCCGCGCCGCCGATGCGCGGCAGGCCGATCAGGCCGTGCCGCACCGGACCGCGGTGTTCCCCAGCACCGCGGTCCTCGCGGTCGGCGCACGACCGCCGAACCGCTCCGGCAGGTCCCGTTCGGACCCGGCGATCACCGCGAGCGCTCAGGCAGGGGCACTGCCGTTCGCCGTCATCGCCTCGCGCAAGCTCTTCGGCCGCATGTCCGTCCAGGACCGTCCTATGTAGTCGATGATCTCCTGCCGGGGCGCCGGACCGCGCACCACCCGCCACCCGGCGGGAACGTCGACGCCCTGCGGCCAGATCGAGTACTGCTCCTCAACATTGCGCAGCGCCAGGTAATCCCGACTTTCGTCCTCGAACGGATTGGACATGTGCACAACCCCTTAGTAAGCAGAAACGGTTCCCAATTTTCCGAGGCTGGAACGCGAACGACCCGCCCGCCTTTCCCCAAAGGCGCGCAATTCGGAACAAAAGCTCCTACCGCATTCCCGGCGCACAATGATTCACGCCGCGACGGCACGGTGCGCTCACGTCCGGGCAGAGCACTCGGACAGCCGGCCGTACTGCGCTTCCCCTTCGGCGACCCCGCCGATCCCCACCTGCCCGCAGCACGGCACTTCCCCCAGCGAACTCCAGCCGGAGTTCACCACGACACTGCACAGAAACAACGTCCCCGGAATTCGCCACTCCCCCAAGCGCGCGTTCGCGGTCATCGATTCGGTGGCAACACAACGCATCTCCCCAGTCATTTCCCCAGGCGGAACGATCAGGTCGACAACCCAACGCGTGTCATCGCCGCGACACCACTGGAATTACCGGCGGCGCGCAGCAATCAACCGCGTTGATTCCGGCTATTTCACTTACCCTTTCCTTCATTCGCAGAACGGGGTCGACGGTACCAGCCGGACACGGCAACGCAACAGTTGAATTTCACATATACCCCCATGCGTTTCACACACTCCGAGCCGGAGACCAATACTCGACAAACCCCACCGCCACCCGCCACCGGATGGTAGCCGGAGGCCGCACCGCAGGTGGCCGAGCCCGGGCCCGCGTGTTCCGCACCGCCCTCGACCAGCCGAATCCCGTTCCGCCGGCGGGACTTCAGCACCGCTCCCCCGCCCCGCGGCAAGAAGATGGGCCACCCGCCGGGCGGGTGGCCCATCCTCTCCGCGCTGGCCGGTCCGACGACCGAACAGTGGAACGCTCCCTACTCCGCGGCCTCGCGCTGCGAGGCCGGCAGGGCGAAAGCCGCCAGGCCGGCGACGAACATGATGGCCGCGTTGACCAGGAAGGCGACGTGGTAGCCCTGCACGAGTGCGTCCGCGGGGTTCGCGGACTCCGGCATGACGCCGTTGGTCACCGTGGCGGCGATGGTGACGAGCACGGCCAGGCCGACCGCGCCGCCGATCTGGCGGGACATGTTGAGCAGGCCCGAAGCCGCCCCGACGTCCTCCCGCTTGACACCGGTGGTGCTGGTGACCGTGGCCGCGGGGAGCATGAAGCTGAGGCCGAGACCGCAGACCAGCGTCGGCCCGAGGACGTGCGTCAGGTAGGCGGGGTAGGCGGGCATCAGGGCCATCCAGGCGAGCCCAGCGGCGGTGACCAGACCGCCGATGGCCAGCAGGGCCCGGGTGCCGAGCTTGGGCAGGAGCTGGCGGGCGGCCAGCCCGCCGCCGATGACGAAGACCGACATCGGCACCAGGGCCAGACCGGTGCTCAACGCGTCGTAGCCGAGGATCTCCTGGAAGTAGAGGGAGAGGAAGACCATCGCCGCGGTCATGGTCACGCCCATGCCGAACAGGAGCAGGTTCCCGATCCGCACGGTGCTCGCGCGGAAGATCGCGAGCGGGATGAGCGGGTGGGAGCTCTTGAGCTCGACCACGATGAAAGCGGCGAGGAGGACCGCGGCCGCGGCGAGGGCGATCAGGACGTTCGCCGATCCCCAGCCCTCGGCCGAGACTTGCGAGAACCCGTAGGTGAGAGCGCCGATTCCGAGCGTGGCGGTGAGGGCGCCGGGCAGGTCGAGCCGGGTCCGCTCGGTGCCGGTCTGGTCCGCGGGCAGGACGGAGCCGCCGACCGCCAGCAGCACGACACCGACGGGGATGTTGATGAACAGGACCCAGCGCCAGTCCAGCGCGGCGGTGAGCACGCCGCCGAGGACGAGACCGAACACGCTGGACACCGCGCCCATGAGGCTCCACAGCGTCATGGCGCGTTCCCGCCGCTCCTCATCGGTGTGGCTGGCGCTGATGATGCTCAGGGTGGTGGGCGACAGAACAGCGGCGCCGACGCCCTGGGCGATCCGGGCCACCACGAGGGTGGTCGGGTTGGTGGCCAGACCACCGACCAGGCTGGCGGCGGTGAAGACGAACGTGCCGAGCAGGAACACCCGCTTGCGGCCGTAGAGGTCACTCGCCCTGGCGCCCAGCAGCAGGAACCCGCCGAAGGCGATCAGGTAACCGCTGACGACCCACTGCTGCTGGTTGGTCGACAGGTCGAGCCCGTTCTGCATGTCGGGCAGGGCCACGGTGACGATGGTGCCGTCGAGCACGACCATGAACTGCGCCAGGCAGGTGATCGCCACGATGACGCCGAGCGGCAGGTTCGGCCGCTCGACGGCGGAGGCAGCCGCCCCGGCACGGGTCTCGGACATGGAGTCTCCTCTGTGCGACTATCCATGTGAACAAGGTTCACGGTGCACAGCGTTCACCGTGAACGACGTTCACTGTATGATTTACATTACTCGGGTGTCAACCGAGGGAGGCGACAGATGCTGCTTCGAAAGGCCAACGTTGTCGACGGGGCAATGCGATTCCTCGACGCCGAGGGACTCGACGCGCTGACCATGCGCAAGCTCGGCGCAACGCTCAACGTGCAGGGCGGCGCCCTCTACCGGCATTTCCCGAACAAGGAAGCCCTGCTCGACGCGATGGCCGACAAGATCCTGGAAGGTGTCGCCGGTTCGCTGCCCGACGTCGCCTGGGACGAGCAGATCTTCGTCCTGTGCGACCGGCTCCGGACCTCCATGCTCGCGCACCGCGACGGCGCGCGAGTGGTGTCAGGCACCTACTCCCCCGGCGTCAACACCATCGCCGGCACCGACACCGCGATCCAGATCCTCTGCCGGGCGGGCGCGGCCCCGGCCCAGGCCGGCTGGCTCACCTTCGCGCTCTTCTACTACGTGCTCGGCCACACCATCGAGGAACAGGCGCTCGGCGAGCTCCCGGCCGACGACGACTGGCGAAGCCGCAACGCCCGCCACGCGGTCGACGCATCGGCGGAGTACGCGGCGGCCCTCGACTCGCTGACGAGCACCGATCCGGCGAAACGGTTCGCCTACGGCCTGCGCACCTTCCTCGACGGCATCGCCGGCCAGATCGTGCCGGACCAGGCCCGGCCGCACCAGACCATCGGGTAGCGCGCCCGGCTCGGCACCACCTCCGGCCACCGCTCAGGCGGCCACGAAACCACCGTGGCCGCAACACTTTCCAGCTGACTCGCGCTCGGCGCAGACTACATGCGCCGAGCGCCGCCGGACAGCGGCCACACGTGTGTGCGTCACCGCGCGCCCGGCCGCTGCGCGCCCGCGCTGACCAGGTGTTCGCCCGGGAGCGAGCACCCGGGGTGGACCAGTGCCGCCGATCGGGCGTTGATTTCTCCTGCCCAGGAGTGCGAAACGCACGCCGAGAGGCGCGAAATTAATCTGTTCGGCGCAGTCGGCTGCTGGTAGCGTCGAGATCGTTCTGCGAGGATTCCGGCGGCCATACCGGGCTTTTCGCAGTCGGACCAGAACGATCACTGGGGCGCCCGAAGCATTCCGCGGTCCTGCGCCGCGCTGTTCGCGCGGTCGTTTCGCGGCGAGCAGCCGCTGGACAGGACCTTCGAGGAGGCGTCCCGACGATACGGGACGAACGTGACGCCCGGCAAACACCCGGTATCCGGGGCTGCTTGCCACCCGCTCAGTTCCTGACCGCAGCAGGCGCACAGAAACGGCATGCCATGGCTGGTTTTCTCGAGACCATCACCAAGACCCAGAAGCCCAAGGTCCACAAGTACACGCAGGAGCTCCTGGAGCGGGCAAAGGACCAGCACGGCGAGGAATCCGGCGCCTACCGCGGCATCTACAACCAGTACTTCCGGATGCCGTCCACGGGAGTGAGCGTCGGCAGCAGCACCCGCCACTTCGAAGCGGTCGTCTCCGGCGACGCCCCGCAGGGGTTCGAGCGGATGTACCGCCGCGTCGTGGTCATCGACATGCTCTCCGCCTGCGCCAGCGAGTGCGTCTTCTGCGTCCGCGGTCTCTACGACCGGCACACCCTGGGCACCGACCAGATCAACGCCATCGCGGACTACCTGAAGTCCGACGAGGACCTCGCCGAGATCCTCGTGACGGGCGGCGATCCGCTGATCTCCCCGCGCAAGCTGCGGGAACTGCTGTCCGCCGTCGCCTCCCGCGCGGACAACATCTCGACCGTCCGCATGGGAACGCGCCTGCCGGTGCAGAACCCGCACGCCTTCGGCCCGGACGTGTACGAGATCTTCGCGGAGTACGCCGACCGCTTCCACTTCGAGATCTCCGTGCAGATCAACCACCCCTTCGAGTTGCAGCCCGAAGCCGTCGAGGTGTTCCAGCGCCTGCAGCGCCTCGGAGCCCGCCTCCACAGCCAGAACGTGCTCCTCAAGGGCGTCAACGACTCGATCGAAACGCTCATCGAGCTCTACGACCGGCAGCGGACGCTGCGGTTCATCCCGCACTACCTCTTCCACGCGGTCCCGATGGTGGGCACCGACGAGTTCCGCACCACTGTCCAGCGGGGCCTGGACCTGGTCTCCCAGCTCTCCAACGGTGGATTCCTCAGCGGTATGGCGAAACCGATGTACACGGTCATGACCGACATCGGGAAGGTCACGCTCTACGAGGGCAGCATCCTCGGCAAGGAGGACCGGCTGCTGAAGATCCGGACCTCGTACCGGCTCGAGGACCGGGTCCGCTGGAACCCCTCGTACCAGCTGCCCGCCAGCGCGACGCCCAATTCCGCCGGAACGCTCGATGTCACCTACATCGACGGCGAAGACTGATCGGCAATCCACGGAGAAGCGAAGAAGGAGCACCAGTGCGTTGGAATGACCTCTACATCGGCGCCACGGCGATGTCCTTGGGGCGCGAGGAGTCCACGGCGGAGGCCGTGGCCGACGGGCGCTACCCGGCGAAGGAGAACGAGGCGGCCGGTTTCCTGTCCGTGTGCGTGGATCCCGAGGGCCCGACCATGGACCTGGCGGTCCGCGCCGCCGAGACGGCTCTCGCGCGAGCCGGTGAGAAGGCCGGCCAGGTGGGTCTGGTGCTCCACTCCAGCATCTTCTACCAGGGCATCGACGACTTCTCCCCGGCCGCCTACATCCAGGGGCGCACGGTGGGCGGCTCGGGAATCGCCATCGAGGTGGCGCAGGCGTCCAACGGCGGGATGGCCGCGCTCGAACTGGCCGCCAGCTACCTGACGGCCCAGCCGCAGACGTCCTCGGTGCTCATCACCACCGCGGACCGGTTCGTGCCGCCGGGCTACGACCGGTACAACACGGTCGGCGGCATGCTGTTCGGCGACGGCGGCACCGCGGCGGTGCTCTGCCGCGGCTCGGGCGTCGCCCGGCTGCTGTCCAGCGCCACGACCGGCGACACCACCTACGGCGACGTCCAGCTCGCCGGCGAGCCCTGGAGCGACGTCGCCGGTGGGAACGGGTGGCCGCTCAACGTCCAGTCCAGGGTGCACAGCTACGCGGCCGAGCACGGCGCCGAGATCTTCGTCGACATGGTGCAGGCCGCCGCGCGCAGCGAGCTGGAGACCATGGAGCGCGCGCTCGCCGACGCCGACCTCGAAGCCGGCGACATCGACTGGTGGGTGTTCCCGCACAACGGGCTGTCGCTGACCGACTGGGACGGCCGCAAGGCGTTCGGCGTGGACGTCTCCCGCACCACGTGGGACTGGGGCCGCCGCTGCGGTCACCTCGGCGCGGGCGACCAGTTCGCCGGGTTGACGCACCTGCTGGAGTCCAAGAAGGTCCAGCCGGGCGACCGCGTCCTCGTCTACGGCTCGGGCACCGGTTTCATGTACTGCGCGGCCGTGCTGGAGATCGTCGCGGAGCTCCCCGACGCGACGCCGCAGCACGAGGGCGGTGCGTCCAGGTGATCAGCCGAGCCGAGTTCATCCGCATCGTCCGGGAGGAGCTCCGGCTGCCGCTGGCCGATCCCGATCTGGAGCACGCCTTCGACCAGGAGGTGAACTGGCGGTCCATCCACCGGGTGCGCCTGTTCGCGGCCGTCGAGCAGCTCACCGGTGTCCGGGCCTCGGTGGACAGGTTGTTCGAGGAGCAGACGGCGAGCGGCATCTACGCGGTGTTCGCCGAGGCTTCCCGCGACGACCGGGCCGAGCACACCGCCGCCGGGAGTGGCGAGAAGAGGGAGGCGTAACACGTGTCCGTGGTCCCCGGCATGTACGAGTGGTTCCGCACATCGGCCCGCGCTCATCCCGAGCACATCGCGCTGAGCGCGGGCGGGACCGACTTCACCTACTCCTCGCTGGACGCGGCCGCGGCTCGCGTGGGGGCCGCCATCGTCGAGCTGGTGGGCAGCGGTTCCGGGCGGCGGCCCCGCCGGATCGGTGTTCTCGGCCACCGGGCGGCGGCGGCCAGCTACATCGCCTACCTGGCCGGTCTGCGCTTGGGCGACACGGTGATCTCCCTCAACACCGAGTTCCCGACCCCGCGCAGCGCCGAGATCACGCGGATGGCCGAGCTGGACGTGCTGGTGCACAACGAGTCGCAGCGGGAGCTCGCCGCGGAACTGCGCGACGAGACCGGGGTGGCGCTGCTGCCGATCGCCGATGACGGCTCGGACTTCACCGGTGACGGCCCGGCCGCGCCGGTGGGCGCACCGGAACCCGACGACCTGGCGTACATCATCTTCACGTCCGGGTCGACGGGCAGCCCCAAGGGCGTTCCGATCAAGCACCGGAACATCGCCGCCTGGATGCCGCACTTCGTCGGGCTCTTCACCGACGGTCCCGGTGCGCGGGTCTCGCAGACCGCGGACCTGTCGTGGGACCTCTCGGTGATCAACGTGTGGCTGGCGTGGGGCTCCGGGGGCGCGGTCGTCGCGCCGTCCAAGACCGCGCTGCTCGCTCCCACCAAGCACATCGCCGACGACCGGATCACGCACTGGATCTCGACGCCGTCCTCGGTGACGATGGCCCGGTGGCTGGGCGATCTGGTGCCGGACGCGATGCCGACGCTGCGCTGGAGCCTGTTCGGCGGGGAGGCGTTGACGCCCGAGCACGTGCAGGCCTGGACGGAGGCGGCTCCGGCCAGCGCGGTGGCCAACGTGTACGGCCCGAGCGAGACGACCGTGACCTGCCTGGCCTACGTCCTGCCCGCCGATCCCGGCGACTGGCCCACCACGTCGAACGGGACCTTCCCGGTCGGGCAGACCCACCCCGCCATCGAGCACGTCGTCGTCGACGAGGAGGGGAAGCCCGCACAGGCGGGCGAACTCCTGGTCCGCGGGCCGCAGCGGTTCGACGGTTACCTGGACCCGGCGCACAACCGCCGGCGGTTCGCGCTGCTGAACGACAACGGCTTCGCCGAGTTCCACAAAGGACCCGGCGAGCCCGGTGCGGAGTACTGGTACCGGACGGGCGACCGGATCGGCCTGGAGGCCGGTTCGGCGATCTACCTCGGACGCGCCGACAACCAGGTCAAGGTGCACGGTTACCGCGTCGAACCGGGCGACATCGAGGCGGCCATGCGCACGCATCCGGACCTGGACGAGGCCGTCGTGGTGCCCTGCCCGGCCGACGACGGCATCGTGGAGCTGGCGGGCTTCTACACCGGGGAACCGGTCGGCGACCAAGCCCTGCGGGACTTCCTGGCCGACCGCCTGCCCACCTACATGACGCCCCGGTTCCTGGTCCGGCTGGAGCAGTTCCCGCTGAACCTCAACGGCAAGGTCGACCGCAAGACGCTCACCGCCCAGGCCGCCTCGCTGGTCCACGCCAACTCCCCCGGCTGACCGGCGAACCGAAGGTGGGCGGCCCCGCCCACCCCAGAGGATCGCGAGCCCGCGCCCGCCGCGGCTCGCGATCCTTTTTTCGTGCCACCGGAACACTGCCCAGCGACCGCCCGAACGGAAACCGCGGCGAGCACAGCGACGCCGGATCTCCGCGTTGAGATCGGCGCCGTTCCCACCGTCGAGAACGCAGCACAGCCGTTTTCGAGCGGAATCGCTGCCGAACACCCACCACCCGAGATCAACCCCGAACACCCGCTCTCTCCGTCCCCGTGGACGCACCGGAGAAGGCGAAAACCCAGTCGTCCCGTTGGAACGACTGGGTTTTCGCCGTCGGACTGCTGGGGAAAGGGCCTCAGATCCGGACCGCCGTGCGCGTTTCCGAAGGAGCCGCCAGCTTGCCGTCCGCCTCCAGCGAGCCGACGACGCGATCGAAGAGCGCGTCGTCGAGAGGTGGCGCGCTGACGCCGGCGGCGGTGAGCGCGGCCCACGTGGCATCCGCGCGGATCCGCGGAGTCCGCCGTCCGACGGCGAACATGTAGCGGGACACCTCGCTCATCATGGCCAGGGTCAGGTTCCCGGAGTCCAGGGAGTGCTCCTGGACCATCTCCCACCACTGCTCGCGCGGGATCGTTCCGAGCCGGTGGCCACGGCGGCCCAGTGCGTCGATCGCGCGCATGAGCGGCAGCGGCTCGCGGCGCACGAGGTGGTAGCTCGCGCCCAGCGCAGCTGGGCGGGAAGCGAGTTCGACGATGCACCGGGCGACCGTGTCGACGGTGTCCGCGGGCGTCTCGCCGGCGCCGTCGGGGACCGAGCCGAGCTCCAAGCAGGCCTGCAGCGCGGGCACCAGCAGGTCGGAGTCCGACGTGCGTCCCGTTCGCGAGTCGCCGGTGATGAGGCCGGGCCGGTGGACCGTGAGCCGCAGCCCGCCGCGTTCCGCGGCGGCCCGCAGCTCCCGCTCGGCCACCACCTTGGTCGTGGGGTAGCCCAGCTCCCCCGCGCTGTCCTCGGTGGGGACGAACGTCTCGTCCACGAACTCGACGCCCCGGTTTCCCAGGTTGATGAACACGCCCAGCGTCGACACGAAGTGGAAGTCGCAGGTCCTGCCCGTCAGCTCGGTGCTCCGCGCGGCCAGGCTCGCCAGCACGCGGGTGCCACCGACGTTCGTGGGCGCCAGGAGGTCGTAGGGCGCCTGGAGGTTGACGGTGGCGGCGCAGTGGAAGACCGCCCCGATCGTCTCGGCCAGCGCGTCCCAGGCCCGGCCGCCGAGGCCGAGCTCGGGACTGCGCACGTCCCCGGCCACGGCGACCACCCGTTCGGAGGCCGCGTACGGAAGTCCGCTCAGCCTCGCGACGGCCGCCGCCTCGTCCTCGGCGCGGACCAGGCAGTAGATCGTCGCGGACGTCCGCCGCAGCAGTTCGTCGCAGAGCCTGCTGCCGAGGGATCCGGTCACCCCGGTCAGCAGGACGGACCGGAGGCTCATGACGTGCTCTCCCCTGCCTTGGTCAGCTCGGCGATCAGAGAGCGGACGCTGCCCGCCTCCAGCAACCGGGCCACCGTCACATCGATACCCCGATCACGCCGCAACCGCGTCCGCAAATCAGCCAGCATCAACGAATCCATGCCCAACTGATTCATCCGACGACCCTGATCAACCCGATCAGCACCAACCCCGAGAATCCGCGCCAACTGCCCCACCACGTACTCAGCCAAATCCCCGCCACCAGAAGACTTCCCGTTGGACGAGGGCAGCTTCTCCGACTCCACGGCACGCTCCACCGGCGCAACAGGCGGCACCACCCGCTCAACCGGACGCGCCGAGCTCCGCCCGTTCAGCGAAACATCACCACGCCCCACCACCTTCGTCGCACCCGACCCGTTGAACCCGGTCGTTCGCGCATCGGTGCTCTCCTGCACACCGGTGCTCTCCCCGGCCTTGCTCAGCTCGGCGATCAGAGAACGGACGCTACCGGCCTCCAGCAACCGGGCCACCGTCACATCGATACCCCGATCACGCCGCAACCGCGTCCGCAAATCAGCCAGCATCAACGAATCCATGCCCAACTGATTCATCCGACGACCCTGATCAACCCGATCAGCACCAACCCCGAGAATCCGCGCCAACTGCCCCACCACGTACTCAGCCAAATCCCCGCCACCAGAAGACTTCCCGTTGGACGAAGCCTGCTTCTCCGACTCCACCGCACGCTCGACCGGCGCAACAGGCGGCACCACCCGCTCAACCGGACGCGCCGAGCTCCGCCCGTTCAGCGAAACATCACCACGCCCCACCACCTTCGCCGAACCCGACCCGTTCAGCGTCGGGGCGGCCGGAGGCCGCGGCGGCTCCACCGGCTGCCGGGTTCCGTTCAGCAGCGTGCGCAGCAGCGGGCGGGACGCATCGGCCGGGTACGCGGCGGCATAGGCCTCCCAGTCGGCCGGAGTGCAGATCACCTGGCCGTGGTCGTGGGCGAGGAGCAGGCCGAACAGCGCTGCCGCGTCCGCAGGCCGGATGGCTCCCATGCCGGTCGGCCGCACGTCGTGCCCGCCTCGGGCGGACAACCGAGCAGCCAGACCCGTCTCGGTCCAGTAGCCCCAGTCGACGACGGTGGCCGGCAGTCCGCGGGAGGTGCGGTAGGAGGCGAGGGAGTCGAGGAAGGTGTTCCCGGCCGCGTACGCCGACAGGTGGTAGCCCGCGGTGAGGGAGCTGAAGGGCGAAACACCCGACGAGAACAGGACGAAGAAGTCCAGCGGGCGGTCCGCGAACAGCTTGTGCAGGGACCAGGCACCGGCGACCTTCGGCCGCAGGGTGGCGCTGCGCTCGCTCTCGCTCTGGTCCGCCAGCGGGCCCGGTTCCAGCACACCAGCGGCGTGCACGACACCGACCACGGGCGGGTGACCGGCCCGTTCACCGTCCCGCAGCAACGCGGCCATGGCGTCCTCGTCGGCCACGTCGACCGCCGCGTACCGGACGCCGGGCAGCTCCAGCAGGCTCTGGTCCGCGGGGTTGGTGCTCCGACCGGTGATCAGCAGGTGGCGCGCACCCCGCTCGTGCAGCCAGCGGGCGAACAGCGCGCCGATTCCGGACATCCCCCCGGTGATGAGGTACGTCCCGTCCGCGCGGATGGCGGGCGTCGCCGACGGGGCCGACCGCTCCGCGCGGGGGAAGGACAGCGCGAGCTTGCCGATGTGGCGACCACCCGACATGACGCCGAAGGCTTCGGCGGCGCGCTCGGCGGGGAACACCCGGTGCGTGGGAGGTGCGAGCTCACCGGTCTCCAGCAACCGCCCCACTTCGCGGAGGGCGTCGCCGAGGACCTGCGCGGAGTGCACGTGTAGATCGGCCAGGTCGACGGTCGAGTACGAGCGGTTCTGGGTGAACAGGCTCATCGGCAGCGCCTGGCCGGTGCCAGCGCCCTTGCCGACCAGGTCGACGTAGCGGCCGAGGGGCTTGAGGAGCCGGAAGCCCGCCTCGACGTGTTCGTCCACATTGGTGCCGAGCACGATGTCCACCCCGTCGGCGAACTCGTCCTCGTAGGCCAGGCTCCGCGAATCGGCGGTCTTGGCGGCGCCCAGCTTGAGCAGCAGGTCCCGCTTGGCCGGTGTCCCGGCGGTGGCGTAGACCGTCGCGCCCCGCCACCGGGCGATGTCGAGGGCCGCCTGGCCCACCCCACCGGTGCCGGAGTGGACGAGCACTGTCTCACCGGGCTGGAGCCGTCCGATCTCGATGAGGGCGAGGTAGGCGGTGACGTGGGCAGCCGGGATCACCGCCGCTTCGGCCGCGGTGAGCGGAGCAGGCCGCCGGGCCACCAATCGCGCGTCGGTGACGACGTGGGAGCGCATGCCGGGGTGCGCGATGGCCATCACCGGCTCCCCCACGGCGAACTCGGTCACGCCCGGCCCGACGCGGGCGACGGTGCCTGCGCACTCGGCCCCGAGCACGGGTGCCTTGCCGTTCGGGACGCTGATGGTGCCCGTGGCGATGAGGACGTCCTTGAAGTTCAGCCCGGAGTGCGAGACCTCGATCTCCACCTGCCCGGGGCCCGGGTCGACGCGGCGGAAGGGTTCGAGCGCGAGGCTCTCGGCCCGCACCTCCACCCCGTCCGCCGGTTGCTGGGGCCGGTGCCCGTTGCGCACCGGCGGTGCCGGGACGAGCCGGGCGACGAGCGCCCGGCCACCGCGCAGGGCGAGCTGGTTCTCGGTGCCCGCGCCGAGCAGTGCCGAGCTCAGCGCGGCAGCCTCGCCGGGCTGCGCCGCGGCGGGCAGGTCGATGAGGACCGGATCCAGCTCCGGGTGCTCGACGCCGAGCACCTTGCCGAAGCCCCACAGCGCGGCCTGCCAGGGCGCGGTGCTCGGGTCCTCCGGCGAGGTCCGCTGCGCGCCGCGGGTGACCAGGAACAGGCGCGGGGTCTGCCCCTGCCCGAACGTGCCCAGCACGCGGGCGAGCGCGGTGGCGCCCGAGCACAGGTCCTCGGCCGCTCGCTGGACCACCTCGGAGGCGGCGTCCGGGTCGATCTGGACGTCCAGGGGCGTCAGGTCGATCACCCCGCGGAGAGCGCCTCGGCGGGAGGCGTCCTTGATGGCGAGTTCGAGGTCCTCCTCGGAACCGAGGGCGATGCGGTAGCGGTCCGCGCCCTCGACGGCGAACCCGCGCCCCGGCCGCACCGTGACGACGGTGTTCCCGGCCCTCTCGAGCTGCTCGCGCAGCGCCGAGTCGAGGTCGGTTCCGCTGTGCAGGACGAGCCAGCGCCCGGTGGCGCGCTCGGTGCCCTCCGCCCCGATCGGCTCCCAGTGGATGCCGTGGAACCACTCGTCGTAGTCGCTGCCCGCGTTCCCGGTCGTCGCCGTCGCGGCGGACGTCGTCCTGGCGGGCGGCTGCGCGGGCGTCCCTTCGGACTTCGTCACGAGCGCCCGACCGCGGACACCGCGCAGGGTCGCCACCACCTCGTCGCGTTCGCCGTACACCGTGATGTCGGCGCGCAGCGTCGTCTCACCGACGTGGGTCATGCGGACGTGGCTGCACAGCGGGACGTCCGGCCCCGCCCGGTGCACCGTGATCCGGTCGACGCCTTCGAGCACGAAACCCCGGCCGTCGGCCGCCCACCCATCGGGCAGCAGCGCGGCCACGGGCTGGATGCAGGCGTCGAGCGCGGCCGGGTGGAAGAGGAAGTTCCCGCGCATCGGCGCGGCGATGTGGGCCAGCAGCTCTCCGCTGCCGATCTCGAGCTCGGCGATCCCCGCGAACGCCCCGTCCCAGGCGTTGCCGCGCCCGGCGTGCTCGGCGTAGAAGCGCTCGCCGGACTGCAGCGCGATGCAGCGAGCGCGGATGGCGTCCAGCGGTTCCAGCGGAACAGCTCCGATGGGTTCGCCGACGGTCGCCTCGGCGTGGTCGGTCCAGGTGTCGCCGGAACCGGCGCAGCTGGCGACGACCACCCGCCGGGTGCCGTCCTCCTCCTCGATCCGCACCCGGAGCCTGGTGTCGTCGTCGAGCAGCAGCAGTTGGCGCAGGACGAGCTCGCGCACCGTCGGCTCCGCGCCGCCGGCGGGCAGCTGCGCGGCGGCGGCCAGGGCGAGCTCCATGAACGCCGCGCCCGGCATCACCGACGTGCCGGACACGCGGTGGTCGGACAGGAACTTGTTGCGCTCCAGGTCCAGCTGCCCGATCCACTCGCAGCCGTCCGGACCGTTCCCCGTCGCGGCGCCCAGCAGGTCGTGGCCCGCTGCGGCGGGCGGTGCGGCAGCGGCCGGTGCGGCGGCGGGCGGTGCGGCGGCGGCCGGTTCCGCGGCGTCGGCCGCGGGGGAGATCGCAGGCCACGGGTAGTCCGCTGCCTGGTACCAGTAGTGGTCGCGCTGCCACGGGTACCGGGGAAGGTCCACGTGCTCCGCGCGGAACCCGTGCACCCGTTCCCAGTCGACGTCGACACCCGCCACGTACAGCTCTGCCAAGGACTCCCGCAGCGAGTCGAGCTCGTCGCGGTTGCGGCGCAGCGATCCCAGGACGGTGGCCTCCGCCCCGTCCGCGATGCTGCTGATCGGGGCGGTGAGGACGGGGTGCGGGGACATCTGGAGGAACACCACGGGACCGTCGCCGAGCTGGGACCGGACCGTTTCCTCCAGCCGGACTGTCTCGCGCAGGTTGCGCCACCAGTAGTCGGCGTCGAAGGCGTGGCCCGGCAGCTCGCCGGTGGTGACGGTGGAGATCACCGGGACGTCACCGGCGGACGGGACGAGACCGGTCAGGCCTTCGAGCAGCGGCTCGCGCACCGCGTCGATCTGCGGGCTGTGGGCGGCGTAGCTGACCTTGACCTCCTGGCAGTCGACGCCGAGCTTCTCGCAGCCGCGCACGATTCGCGCGATCTCCTCGCCGTGCCCGGCGAGCACGACGCTGCCACGCGTCTCCGAGACCGCGATCGACGCTTCCGCACCGATGGTGGCCAGGAGGTCCGGCAGCTCCTCGGGCGAGATCTCGACCCAGGCCATGCTCCCCGGAGGCGCCAGGTCCTGGATGAGCCGGGCCCGCAGGCAGCTGAGCTGACCGGCCTGCTCCAGGCTGAGCACCCCGGCCGCCTGCGCGGCGGCGATCTCGCCCTGGCTCTGCCCGATCACCGCGTCCGGCGTCACGCCCCACGAGCGCCAGTGCTCGGCGAGGGCCACGCCCATCGCCCAGAGCGCGGGCTGGACCTTGGCCGTCTCCTGCAGGAAGGCGGTGTCCTCCAGGCGCAGCGCCTCGATCAGCGACCAGCCGGACACGTGCCTGCGGATGACCGCGTCGCACGCCTCCAGCGTCGTGCGGAAGGCCTCCGACTGCTCCAGGAGCCGCCGTCCCATGCCCGGCCACTGCGAGCCCTGGCCCGGGAAGACGAAGACGACGCGCGGCGGCTCGCCACCGGCTCCCGACGCGGTCCCGGGTTCCGGCTGACCGGCGAGGAAACCGGCCAGGCCCGCGCGCATCCCCGGCAGGTCGGCCGCCGTGATCGCGAGCCGGTGCTCCCAGTGGTGGCGGTGCTGGCCCGCGGCGGCGCAGAGGTCTTCCAGCGCCGGGGCGTCGGGCCGGGACAACAGGTCCTGGTAGGACCGGGTCAGCTCGCGCAGGGCGTCCTCGGAGCGGGCGGACAGCGGGAGGACCGGCGTGCCCGCCGCGGCTCGGCGGCTCCGCCGCGAGTTCTCGGCAGGTGCGCTGGCCACGACCACGTGCGCGTTGGTCCCGGATGCGCCCAGCCCGTTGACGCCGGCGATCGACCGCCCGCCGGTGCTGTTCAGCGGCGCGTTGCGGGCCGAGATCTGCACCGGCATGGCGTCCCAGTCGACGGCGTGGGTCAGCTCGCGCAGGTGGGGATTGCCCGGGACGACGCCGTTCTCGAGGGTGAGCACGGTCTTGATCAGCCCGACGATCCCCGCGGCGCCTTCGGTGTGCCCCACGTTGACCTTCGCGGAGCCGACCAGGCAGTCGGGCTCACCGGGACCGCGCGGCCCGAGGACCTGGGAGAGGGCGGTGAGCTCGATGGGGTCGCCGACGGGAGTGCCGCTGCCGTGCGCCTCCACGTAGGAGACCTCGCGCGGGTCGACCCCGGCCTGGGCGTAGGCCGCCCGGAGCACTTCGGCCTGACCCTCCACAGTGGGCGCTGCGATGCCCCGGCCGGTGAAACCCACGCTGTTGACCGCGCTGCCCAGGATCACCGCGCGGATCCGGTCGCCGTCGGCCAGCGCGCGGCGCAACGGCTTGAGGAGAACCGCACCGACCGCCTC
Organism: Saccharopolyspora antimicrobica; assembly: GCF_003635025.1. Classification (GTDB taxonomy): domain Bacteria; phylum Actinomycetota; class Actinomycetes; order Mycobacteriales; family Pseudonocardiaceae; genus Saccharopolyspora; species Saccharopolyspora antimicrobica. The sequence goes on from NZ_RBXX01000002.1 coordinate 7,788,335, forward strand.
GGCCCGGACGTAACCGTTGGCGGAGGCGTCGCCGAACTTGCACCGCCCGTCCGGCGAGAGCGCTCCGGCGCTGTTGAACGTGAGGTAGTTCGACGGCGCGAGGATGATGTTGGTGCCTCCGGCGAAGGCCTGCTCGCACTCGCCCGCCCGCAGCGCCTGGCACGCCAGGTGCACCGCCACCAGCGAGGAGGAGCAGGCCGCGTCGACCGTCATGGTGGGTCCGTGCAGGTCGAGTCCGTACGCCACGTGCCCGGACAGGGAGCTGCGCGCGACACCGAACTCGGCGTGGTGGTCCAGGCCCTCGGGGTCGCCGATCTGGCGGAGCCAGTAGTCGCCGTAGGTGTTGCCGATGTAGACGCCGGTGGTAGCGCTGGTCAGCTGGTGGCGCGTCGCACCGGCGTCCTCCGCCGTCTCGTGGGCGACCTCCAGCAGGAGCCGCAGCTGGGGATCCGCGCGGATCGCCTCCCGCCGGGACATGCCGAAGAACCCCGCGTCGAAATCGCCCACGCCGGGCAGGAAACCGCCGCGGGTCGTGGGCACCCTGCCCGGGGTCCGCGGCTCGCCGAGCAGTTCGTACATCCACGACCGGTCGGCAGGGGCGTCCGCGACGCCTTCGCGGCCCTGCCGGAGGAGTTCCCAGAATTCATCGACGTCCGGTGCGCCCGGGAACCGTCCACTCATTCCGATGATGGCGATCGCGTTGTCCTGGTCGGGCTGGAAGTTCTGGGATTTCATGCGGTCCTCGCGTGTCGTCATTCAGAGCCTGTTGGTGAGTGGTCTGGATGGGTGGTCGCTTGGCGGAACCTGAGAGGTTCCCCGGACTGCGGGAGTCCCTCCCGATGTGCGTCCAGACAGGTGCTCAGCGATCCGGGTCCGGTGGGGCCACGCGCAGCAGCGGTCACGACGCCCCGAGTCGGCGTCACATCACCTTCTCCCGTCCGGTGCGGAGTTGGCGGTCCAGCCGGAGGGTTTCGGGGTGCCAGAGCCCCGCTTCGGCGCCGTGCGGAGCGGGCAGCACGACGCGGTCGGCCAGTCCGCCGAACCGGGCCAGCACCGCATCGCCCGTGTCGTGCGGATCCGCCCGGACGGCGAAGGTCTCCAGGACTTCGTCGTCGACCATCTCGCCCATGCGCCGCCAGCGCTGCGGGTCGCCGGACAGGCTCATCTCCCGCATGGTGTCGCCGAACTCGGCGAGCCCGTGCAGGTCGAGGACGCGGCGGTAGTCCTTGGGGCTGCAGTAGAAGGCGACCAGGCGCCGCAACCGGCTCTCGACGGCGTCCCGCTCCTGCGGGGTCCGGCCGGTGGCGATCAGCGGCATGGCCACCACGGTGAAGCTCTCGCGGGACCGGCCGGCCTTGGCCAGCCCGCGCTCCACCGCGGGCAGCAGCAGATCGGTCAGGTGGCGGCGGCTGGCGAAGGGCGGCGCGATGAGTCCGTCGGCGATCTCGCCCGCCAGCTCGGCCATCCGGGGCCCGGCCGCCCCGAGGAAGACCGCGGGCGCACCGTGCGGGTTGGGCGGTGGGTTGAAGAACTCCGAGCTCAGGGTGAAGCTGTAGAACTCGCCGCGGTAGGCCAGCGGTTCCGCCTCGTTCCAGCTGGCCCAGATCGACCGCAGCGCACCGATGAAGTCGCGCATCCGGTCGACGGGGCGGTTGCCGGGCATCGCCATCCGGTTCGCCAGGTGCACCGGCAGCTGGGAGCCGAGACCGAGGATCAGCCGGCCACCGGAGAGCCGGTGGAGGTCGTTGGCCGAGCAGGCCACGGTCATGGGGCTGCGGGCGAGCGCGACCGTCACCGCCGTGCCGAGGCTGATGTCCGTCGTGGTCCCGGCGGCCACCGTCAGCGCCAGCAAGGGGTCGAAGCGCTGTTCCGGCACCCAGAACGCGCCGTAGCCGGCGGCCTCGCTCGCCGCCGCCGCTCCGCCGGGGTCGATCTCGCGGTGCTCCAGCGCGAGCGGGGCGTTGTGGCCGTCGAAGCGCACGGCCGCGGCGGCTTCCGGCTCGGGCCGCGGATCCCGGTCGCGGGCGCGGGGTGCCGGGATCACCTCGACGGCCCGGCCGAGGGCCATCCGGTCGAAGAACCCGGGGTCCAGCGGTGCCTCGTCCACTCCCGCGTCGGAGGGCGAGAGCCGGACGCCGCCCTCGCCGGTGGGCGGGGGTTCGCTTCCGGGGCCGACCAGCAACCGCGCCGCCTGCGAGGCGAGGGCGCTGCCGTCCAGTTGCCGCAGCCAGCTGTCGAGGGGCACCGGGGTCAGCGCCGTGCCGCTGCGCTCCACCGCGTCGAAGACGTCGTCCAGCCGGACCGGCTGCCGGCGGGTGAGGGTGAAGACCTGGCCCGCGGCGTCCTCGCGCAGCGCCAGGGCGACGACCGCCCTGGCGGCGACGTCGGCCAGCTCGACGTGGGCCGCTCCTGGGTCCCTGGGCCTGGTTCCGGTGGTGGCGGCGACGCGCTGCAGGGCGGCGAGCAGGTTCGGGGTGGCGGACCGCCCGTCGGACGAGCCGTTGACGGTCAGCCCCGTCTGGATGCGGACCACCGGCATCCCGCCCGCCGACGCGTCCTGGAGCTTGACCCAGGCGAGGCTGTCGTCGGACGTCGCGGCGCGCGAGGTCTCCGGGCGGAACACCGCGCAGATCAGCGGACGGCGTCCGGTGAGCTCGGCGCGGCGCTCGGCGAAGGAGATCAGGTGGTGGACGTCGTCCGCCGGTTCGCTGTCGATGATCACCTCGACGGACTCGGCGAGGGCGTCGCGGTCGCGCGCCGAGAGCCCCAGCCCGGGGCGGGAATCCTCGCGGGCGAGCTCGACGAGCCGCCCTTCGAGGGCATCGCGCCGATCGGGTCGTGCCGGTCCCCCGCCCAGGCGGTACACCAGGGCCGAAGTGGTCGAGCACAGTTCGGCGCACAAGTGCGCGCCGAACGCGTCACCCGATGTTCGCGCAAGAATCGAACGCGGCGAGCGGAAAGCGATTCCTGCCGCGGTGCTCCCGCTTCCCGGCATCACCGATCGCCCCTCGTGCATGCCCATTGGACGCCTCTCGCAACGGAGGTGAAGTAATCATGAACAATCGGGGCGCCGCGCGGGGAAGACCACATCCGCGCGACCGGACCCGAAAACGAAACGACCGGGAACAATGCTATCAAGATCGCCGATGGCGGTAAACGTGAAGATCGCACGTGGCCACGTGAGTCGCGCCGAATTCACCGGGGACCGATCCACGAACGAACCCGCGCGGTGAATGAGCCGACCATGACGAACAACCGGATTCACCGATTCCCGACCGATCCAGCGGAATTCACCGCGCCGATCTCAACGGCGAAATTCCCGCCGGGAGCGAATTCCTCCGGCGGGCGGGAGCGGCATTCACCGTTCCCGCCCGCGGAGTCCGAACGCGCCCGCGGTACGGCGGCCGGCGCGGGCCCGTCAACCGCTGATCGACACGACGTGCTCGGCCAGCGATTCGATCGAGCGCAGCGCCTCCGGCCGGACGTCGTCGTCCCACTCGAACCCGAAGGCGTCCTCCATCGACACCAGCAGGCTGACCAGCGCGTTGGACGACACCCCGGCCTGGCGCAGCGATGCCGCGTCCGCCACGGTGCTGACGAACTCGTCGCCGCCGTAGAGGTCCTCCAGCAGCGCGCGGATGCGCTGCCGCACCTCCAGCACCTGCTCAGGCATTCGATTCCACTTCGTCGATGAACTTGCGGACGAGAGCCTGGAAGGCCTCGGCGTCGTCGACGTAGGGCACGTGACCGGCCTTCGCCATGATCTCGCAGCGGCCGTTCGGGAACTGCTCGGCCAGCTCCTTGGCCGCCGTCGGCCCCATCAGGAAGTCGTCGTCGCCGATGACCACCAGCGTCGGCGCGGCGACACGGGCCAGCAGCTCAGGGCTGTTGTCGTCCTGCATGGCGCGCTTCATGCCGTTGGTGAGGTCCTCGACGGTGGACAGCGCCGAGAACGCCTCCCGGAAGCCCAGGAAGCCCGGCGCACCGAGCGCCTCGTTCATCGCCGCGCTGAACACCTCGGGGTACATGTGCTCGTACAGCGCCGTGATGCCGTGGTTCTCCAGCGTCCGCAGCCACGCCTTCTGGACCTGCCGCTGGCGCCGCATCCCCTGGGGGCCGAAGACCGGGCCCGCCAGCACCACGCCCCTGACCCGGTCCGGGTACCGCAGCGCCATGTCCCGCGCCAGGATCGTGGAGGTCGACGCGCCGATCAGGTAGGCGGACTCGACCTCCAGCGCGTCGAGCAGCCCGACCACGTCGGTCGCGTGCTCCTCCCAGGTCGGTTCCTCGGCGACGTGCGAGGAGGCACCGTGGTTGCACAGGTCGAAACCGATGAGCCGGAACTGCTGCTCGAGCTCCTCGGTGAACACCCGCCACGACGGAGCGGGCAGGAACAGCGGGTTGAGCAGGACGATGGCGGTGCCTTCGCCGCGGGTCTCGTAGTAGAGCTCCACGCCCTCCCGGGTGCGGATTCGCGGCGTGTCCTCGCGGTAGGTCAGATCCAGCCGGGACAGATTCTCATAACCTGGCATTGGTTTCCATCCTTCTCTCGTTCTCGACGATTTCGGCACCCGGCAGAATGCGAGCGATCCCGGCGACACCGGTCACCGGGAGTTCTCCGCCGAACAGCACCGCGGAGGTGCCCGCAGCGCGCGATGCCCGCGCCGAAACGACGTGCTCCACCACTGCCCGCCAACGGCAGCACAACTCCGGCGCGCTCATCGGTGGTGAGCTCGAGAAAATCCGCCACCTGCTCCCGGGGCGAATTCGTGGCTGCCGCTTGAGGTGGCACAGGACATCTCCCGGACAGGACAACTGCGATCGAAGGCCGAACGACCCGCGATCACCGCACCACTACGGACACGTTCGAACGCCTGCGGCGATCAGATCAGCTCCATCAGAACAACCCAGGTGAACCCGTGCCGTGGAACGGCTTCGAAGCTACCAGCAGAGGCCCGGGTCCTGACATGTCCTTTCCACACGTGTTCCCGTGCATTTCGCACATCCCGAGCGGAGAAATCGACCCGCGGCGCGGTCAGCGGCGAGCGGTGCCGTGGAGGAGAATCCGGGACCGCCCGTCGCCGCGCGAAGACCGGCGGGTGATCTCCCGAGCAGAGAGGCGCACCATGCACATCGACCTCGGCAAGAAGACCGCCCTCGTCACCGGTTCCTCAGCGGGCATCGGGTTCTCGATCGCTCGCGGTCTCGCCGGTGCGGGCGCCGAAGTGGTCGTCAACGGCCGCTCGGAGGGCACCGTCGCCGCTGCCGTCGACGAGATCCGCCAGGAGTTCCCGGATGCGGTCGTCCGCGCGGCGGTGGCCGACGTGTCCACCGAGGAGGGCGCCGAGCGCGCCGTGGAATCGGCGGGCGACGTCGACGTCCTGGTCAACAACCTCGGCATCTTCGGAGTCACCCCGGCGCTCGAGATCACCGACGACGACTGGCGGCGCTACTTCGAGGTCAACGTCCTCGCCGCGGTGCGGCTGACCCGGCTGCTGCTGCCCGCGATGGTCGAGCGCGGCTGGGGACGCGTGCTCAACATCGCCAGCGACTCCGCGGTGGTCATCCCCGAGGAGATGATCCACTACGGCACCAGCAAGACCGCGCTGCTCGCGGCCTCCCGCGGCTTCGCGAAGGCCGCCGCGGGCACCGGGGTCACGGTCAACTCGGTCATCGCCGGGCCGACCCACACCGGTGGTGTGGAGGACTTCGTCTACCAGCTCGTCGACCGGTCGCTGCCCTGGGACCAGGCGCAGCGCGAGTTCATGCGCGCCCATCGGCCGCAGTCGCTCCTGCAGCGGCTCATCGAGCCGGAGGAGATCGCGAACATGGTCGTCTACCTCGCCTCACCGCTGGCCTCGGCCACCACGGGCGGCGCGGTGCGCGTGGACGGCGGCTACGTGGACTCGATCCTGCCCTGACCCGGTGCTGAGCGGCGTCCCCGACCCGGTCCTGGCCCGAGGCGGGGATGCCGCGCCCATCAGGAGGCCAGACGCAGCACAACGGCGATGAGCGCCAGCGAGCCGGCGCCCATGAACACGGCGCTGGCCACCGCCCACAGCTCCCGCCCGGCCCGCGGAACCTTCGCGGCGCTCGCGGCCCAGATCAGGCACAGCGCGCCCGCCAGCACCGCACCGAGTGCGCACACGCCCGTCCACCCGGCCCGGGCGTGCACGACCGCTGCCAGGGCAGAACCGATCGCACCGCCGGCGAAGTAGCACGTCATGTACGCGGATGTGATGCGCCCGCGCGCATCCGGGCGCAGTGCGTAGATCAGCGACTGGTTGGTGATGTGCACGCCCTGGTGGGCCAGGTCCAGCAGGACGATCCCGGCGATCAGCAGCACCAGGCTGTGCGCGCCCAGCAACAGCAGCCCCCAGGACGCGAGCAGCGCGACCGCGCCGACGATCGTGGTGAGCGTCGTCAGCCCACGGTCCGCCAGCCTCCCAGCGAGCTGAGCGGCGATCGCGCCCGCGGCGCCGAACAGGCCGATCAGCCCGATCTCACCCTCCGACCAGCCATGACCGGGCCCGGACAGCAGGAATGCGAGCGAAGTCCAGAGCACGCTGAAGCAGGCGAAGGCCAGCATCCCGATCACCGCGCGCAACCGCAGGACCGGCTCCTCGACCAGCAGCCGGGCGGTGGAGCGCACCAGTCCCGGATAGCTCGAAGCCGCGGTGCCCCGGAACTGCGGGAGCGAGCGGTGCAGGACCGCGGTCAGGACGAGCATGGCCAGCGCCGCGACCCAGTACACCGTCCGCCAGCCCCCGATGGTGGCCAGCGCTCCGGACGCGGTGCGGGCCAGGAGCATCCCCAGCACCAGACCGGTCATCACGGTCCCGACGACCCGGCCGCGCTGGTGCGGCGAGGCGAGGTCCGCGGCGAAGGGCACGAGGATCTGCGCCGTGACCGACAGCAGACCGGTCAGCGCGGCACCGGCCAGCAGCAGCGCGCCGTTCGGGGCGATCGCGGTCAGCACCAGCGAGATCGACGTCGCCGCCGTCAGCCCGCACACCAGGCGGCGGCGTTCCAGCAGATCGCCCAGCGGCAGCAGGAACACCAGCCCCAGCGCGTAGCCGACCTGGGCGAACGTGACGACCAGCGATGCCGACGCGGCGGTCATGCCCAGGTCGCGGGCGATGGTGTCCAGCAGCGGCTGGGCGTAGTAGTTGCTCGCCACGCAGAGCCCGACGGCCACGGACAGGAGCAGGACCGTGCCGCGCCCCGGGCCGGTAGCGGTGTGCTGGCGGACCTTCGGTGCGGCGTTGCGGAGCGGCGGCTGCTGAGCAGCGGAGGAAGCCACGACGTTTCCTTCCGGGAGTGCCGATGGGTGGGTGCAGCGCTGGTGGAGCTGGTCGGATCCGGCCTAGCGCCGATGCTCTCCCGGTCGGCATCGATCGGTCCAACAGGTTGTTGCCATGGGACCGATCGGAGATCACGATGGATGCGTGGAACTCCGCCAGCTCGCCTACGTCGTCGCGGTCGCCGAGACCGGCAGCTTCACCCGGGCCGCGCAACGCTGCTTCGTCGTCCAGTCCGCGCTCAGCGAGCAGGTCGCCCGGCTGGAGAGCGAGCTGGGGGTCCGGCTGTTCGAGCGCACCAGCCGTCGCGTCCAGATCACTCCGGCCGGCGAGGGGTTCCTCGGACCTGCCCGGGAAGCGCTGGCCGCCGCCGAGCGCGCACGCAGCGAAGCAGTCGCCCGCAGCAGCGAGATCCGGGGCAGCCTGGTCATCGGCAGCATCGCTCCGCTCACCGCGGTGAACCTGCCCGACCTGCTCGCCGCTTACCGGGAGAGGCACCCGGCGGTTCGCGTGACCCTGCGCTCCTCCCTGGTCCGGGACCAGCTGCAACAGGTCCGCGAGCGCACCTGCGACATCGCTTTCGTCGACATCGGCACGGGTGAGCTCCCCCGCGGGTTCTCCGGGCGCGTGCTCAAGAACGACGATCTCGTCGCGATCGTCCCGCACGGCCACCGGCTGGCCGGGTCAGCGGTGGTCACGCCCGCGCAGCTGGCGGAGGAGGACATGGTCGACATGCCGCTCCGCTCCGGCATCCGGGGCCACAACGACGCCGCGTTCGCCGCGGCCGGGGTCACCCGCACCGTCGCCTTCGAGGCCGACACCACGGCGATGCTGGAACAGCTCGTCGCGCGCGGCCTGGGCCTCGGCGTGGTCTTCGCCGCCGTCGCCGCCCGGATGTCCACTGTGGATAGCATTCCGACCGCCGGGATCGCATCCCGCACGGTCCAGGCGGTTTCGCTCACGTCCGGCATCTCACCCGCCGCACGGGCGTTCCTGGAGCTGCTGGACGAACACCGTTGATCGTCCGCACCGGACGATGACGCCGAACCGGCATCCGGGACGCGGTCGAGGCCGGGCGCCGTCGGCACCCTCGCGAGCACTTCCCGCCGCCCGACCTGCATCAACATCATCAGCTCGCACCCCTATGAGGCGCATGCAACTATCTCGCACATCACAGTACCTGCAAATTGAACTAGGCGGCGCGTGCAACTATTGTCGACGCCTGTAAGACACAAACGCAGTCGTACAGGAAAGGCCTCGACATGCCTCTCGCGCTGCTGGCCCTGGCCATCGGGGCCTTCGGGATCGGCACCACCGAGTTCGTGATCATGGGGGTGCTCCCGCAGGTCGCGGGCGAGTTCGGCGTCAGCATCCCCGCCGCGGGCTGGCTGGTGTCCGGCTACGCGCTCGGCGTCGTCATCGGCGCGCCGATCCTCACCGTCCTGGGCACCAAGGTGTCCCGCAAGAAGATGCTGCTGTTCCTGATGGGCGTCTTCGTCGCGGGCAACGCGCTGTCCGCCATCGCCCCCACCTTCGCCGTCATGCTCCTCGGCCGCATCGTCGCCTCGTTCGCGCACGGCGCGTTCTTCGGCATCGGCTCGGTGGTCGCCGCCGGCCTGGTCGCCCCGGCGAAGAAGGCCTCGGCCATCTCGCTGATGTTCATGGGCCTGACCGTCGCCAACATCGTCGGCGTGCCCGGCGGCACCTACGTCGGACAGGTCTTCGGCTGGCGGGTCACCTTCGGCATCGTCGCGCTGCTCGGCGTGATCGGCTTCCTCGGCGTCGCCGCGCTCGTCCCGGAGCAGGGCAAGCCCGAGGCCGCGAGGATCCGCACCGAGTTCGCCGCGTTCCGCAACGTTCAGGTCTGGCTCGCGATGGCGATGACCGTCCTGGGCTACGGCGGCGTGTTCGCCGCGATCACCTACATCGCACCGATGATGACCGACGTGGCCGGCTACTCCGAGGGCGGCGTGACCTGGCTCCTGGTGCTGTTCGGCATCGGCATGTTCCTGGGCAACCTGCTCGGCGGCAAGTTCGCCGACAAGGCCCTGATGCCCATGCTGTTCGTCGCGCTGGCAGCCCTGTCCGGCACCCTGCTGCTGTTCACTGTCACCGCGCACAGCCAGGTCCTCGCCGCGATCACCCTGCCCGTCATCGGCGCGCTGGGCTTCGCGACCGTGCCGCCGCTGCAGAAGTGGATCCTCGACCAGGCCTCCGCTGCGCCGACCCTGGCCTCGGCCGCCAACATCGGCGCTTTCAACCTCGGCAACGCCCTCGCCGCCTGGCTCGGCGGTGTCGTGATCGCAGCCGGGTACGGCTACACCTCGCCCAACTGGGTCGGGGCCGTCCTCGCCGGCACCGCGCTGCTGCTGTCGTTCCTCGCGGCCTTCCTCAACCGCCGCACCCGGACGACCGCACCCAGCACGCCCGCCGACATCGCAGCGCCGGTGGCCGCGGCCCAGCGCTGAACCCGCACCGAATCAACAGGAGTTCCAAGCAATCATGGTTCCCACCGTCACCCTCAACAACGGCATCGAGATCCCGCAGCTCGGCTTCGGCGTCTTCCAGGTCCCGGACGCGGAGACCACCGCCGCCGTCACCGCCGCCCTGGAGGCCGGATACCGCTCCATCGACACCGCCGCGATCTACGGGAACGAAGCGGGCGTCGGCCGCGCCATCGCCGAATCGGGCATCCCCCGCGACGAGCTGTTCATCACCACCAAGCTGTGGAACGACGACCAGGGCTACGACGCGACCCTCGCGGCCTTCGACCGCAGCCTGGCCGAACTCGGGCTGGACCACGTGGACATGTACCTCATCCACTGGCCGACCCCGGCCCGCGACCGGTACCTGGACACCTGGAAGGCGATCGAGAAGCTGGTCGCCGACGGCCGCGTTCGAGCCGCCGGTGTCTCGAACTTCCAGCCCGCGCACCTGCGGCGGCTGCTCGGCAGCAGCTCGCTGGTCCCGGTGGTCAACCAGGTCGAGCTGCACCCGGGCCTCCAGCAGCGCGAGCTGCGCGTCCTGCACGCCGAGCACGGCATCGCCACCGAGGCCTGGAGCCCGCTGGCCCAGGGCGCGATGCTGCGCGAGAGCGCGCTGACCGACATCGCGGAGCGGCACGGCAAGTCGCCCGCCCAGGTGGTCATCCGCTGGCACCTGCAGCTGGGCAACATCGTGATCCCGAAGTCGGTCACCCCGTCCCGCATCCGCCAGAACATCGACGTCTTCGACTTCGCCCTGACCGAGGACGAGATGACCGCGATCGCCGGTCTCGACCGCGGCCTGCGCACCGGCCCGGACCCCGACACCCTCAACTGACCGCCCGCCGGGGAGGCCGCACGCTCCGCGCGGCCTCCCCGGCGCTGCCCCGCAGGAACCACGATGCCTTCCGATCTCACCGCACTGGACCGCCTCGTCGGCCCGACCGGCCTGCCGACGCTCGGCCTCGAGCTCCCGCTGGACAACGACTGGGGCGAGACCCGGCTCCACGCCGATCGCGCTGAAGGCCGTCCCTTCGGAGTTCCGGACCTGTCCGAACACGCCCGCCTGGCCCAGCTGGCCGACGACCTCGGCTTCGCCGCCCTGTGGGTGCGGGACGTCCCGCTGTACGACCCGGTCCAGTTCGGCGACGCGGGTTCGGTCTTCGAGACCTTCACGCACCTGGGGCACCTGGCGGCCATCACCGAACGCGCGGTGCTCGGCACTGGCGCGGTCGTGCTGCCCCTGCGCCAGCCCTGGCTGGTCGCCAAGGCCGCCGCCACCGTCGACGTGCTGTCCGGAGGACGGTTCGTGCTCGGCCTGGCCAGCGGTGACCGGCCGGTCGAATATCCGTTGTTCGGCTTGGACTTCCACGCCCGCGGGGCCGCGTTCCGCGAGGGTGTGGAGATCCTCCGCGCCGCTTGGGCACCACGTTCCCCTGGCGAGGGCATCGATCTCCCGGACCTCGGGTTGACCGCCGACCGCCGGCTCGAGGTGCTGCCCGAGCCGACCGGTTCGACGATCCCGATCGCCATCGCCGGCAGCGCACAGCAGTCCGCCGAGTGGATCGCCGAGAACGCGGACGCGTCCCTCAACTACCCCCGTCAGTTGGGGGCGCTGCGCAAGAAGACTGCCGAGTGGCGGCAGCTCACCGGAGACGCCTCGAAGCCGTATCTCACCCCGATGCAGCTCGACCTGCTCGACGACCCGACCGCCGACCCCACCCCGCTCCGGCTCGGCATGCGGACCGGCCGACTGGCCCTCATCGAGCAGCTGCGCGAGATGGGTGAGCTCGGCGTCGCGCACGTCTCCTTCAACGTCCGCCCCGGAGACCGCCCGGCCGAAGAGGTGATCGAGGAGCTGGCGCACGAGGTGCTGCCGCACTTCCCCACCAGTTGAGGGCAGGCACCGAATCGTCCACCGTGGACAGAATCCACGATGGACGATTCGGTGTGCTATTCGGCGCCGCGCGTGCCGAGCACGGTGGCGCGGAACGAGGTCACCACGGGGCGCAGGTCGATGTGGTGCCATGCCGCCCAGAGCTGGACACATCCTTCGTGCCAGGGGAGTTCGCGCACCTCGATGTCCTCCGTGGTCGCACTCGCCATGCTCTTCTGCACGAGCGCGAGCCCGAGCCCGGAGGCCACCAGCCCGAGCGCGGTCAGCGGCTCAGCGGCGTCGAGGCGGATGTCCGGCGTGAAACCCGCTGCGGCGCAGGAGGCGATGAAGGTGTCCCGCCAGGCCGGGTCCTGGGCGTTCTCGATCGCGACCCACGGCAGGCCGTCGAGGTCACCGGGCACGATCTCCGCCTTGTCGGCCAGCGGGTGCTTCGCCGGCACCGCCAGCAGCAACGGGTCCTGGAACAGCGGCGCGGCCACCAGGTCCGGATCGTCGGCGGACGGCGGCTGGTGGACGAGCGCGATGTCGAGACTGCGCTGGCGCAGACCTTCGAACTGCGCGCTGGGCGACAGGTTGTACAGCGCGATGTGCACGTCTGGCTGGGCATCGTGCAACGCGCGCAACGCACCGGGGAGGATGCCGGTGTGGATGGCATCGGCGACGTATCCGATGCACAGGCCGCCTTCCTCTCCGCGGCCCAGCCTGCGGCCGAGGTTCTCCAGGCGGTCGGCGTGCTGCAGCAGCGCGCGCGATTCGACCAGGAACACCTGGCCGTCCCGGGTGAGCCGGATCCGCTGCTGGGAGCGCTCGAACAGCGTGAGCCCCAGGCTCTTCTCCAGCTGCGCGATCTGCCTGCTGAGCGGTGATTGCGAGATGTGCAGCCGCTCGGCGGCCTGACCGACGTGCTCGGTTTCGGCGACGGCGACGAAGTAGCGGAGCTGCCGCAAGTCCAACATCGTAAGACCTCTGAAGACTCAACTCTGTCCAAGCAAGTCTTGGACAGTCTTAAGTCTGGTTCCTAGTCTGGAACTTGTCAACCGACGGAGCGCGAGCCGACAGGACGCGCTTTCCCGTCACAGCACGGAATTCGAGGGGTTCCACAGCATGTCCATCAAGTCCCACCTGCCCGGCGAGCTCGGCTTCGGCACCGCACCGCTGGGCAACATGTTCCGCGCCATCCCCGACGAGGAGGCGGCGGCCACCGTGGAGGCCGCCTGGAACAACGGCATCCGCTACTTCGACACCGCCCCGTTCTACGGCGCGGGCCTGGCCGAGATCCGGCTGGGCGAGGTGCTGGCCGACCACCCCCGCGACGACTACGCCCTGAGCACGAAGGTCGGCCGCATCATCCTCGACGAGATCGAGGACCCCGCTTCCCGCGATCTGGGCGAGAAGGGCGGCATCTTCGAGCACGGGCGGCCCAACAAGATCGTCGCCGACTACTCGGCCGACGCCACGATCCGCTCCATCGAGGACAGCCTCAAGCGACTGCGGACCGACCGCCTCGACTTCGTGTGGGTGCACGACGTCGCGCAGGACTTCTACGGCGACGAATGGGTCGCCGCCTACGAGTCCGCTCGCACCGGCGCGTTCCGCGTCCTGCAGAAGCTGCGCGACGAAGGCGTGATCAAGGGCTGGGGCCTGGGCGTCAACAAGGTCGAGCCGCTGGAGATGACGCTCGACCTCGACGAGCCGAAGCCCGACGGGTTCCTCCTGGCCGGCCGCTACACGCTGCTCGACCACGAGCGCGCCCTGCAGCGCCTGCTGCCCGCCGCCGAGGCCCAGAACGTCGACATCGTCGCCGGCGGCCCGTACAGCTCCGGCATCCTCGCCGGCGGACAGCACTTCGAGTACCAGAAGGCTCCTGCCGCGATCATCACCAAGGTGGAGCGCATCAAGGCGCTCGCCGAGCAGCACGGCGTGAGCATCAAGGCGGCGGCGCTGCAGTTCTCCCTCGCCCACCCGGCGGTCGCCGCGACCATCCCCGGCGCCACCCGGCCGAGCCGCATCGCCGAGGACGTCGCCGCGCACGCCGAGACCGTCCCGGCGGAGTTCTGGACGGCGCTGCGCGCCGAAGGCCTCATCGCGCAGAACGCCCCCGTCCCCCACGCCTGACCCACACCCGACCAGGAGACGACCATGGCAACCACCACCGCGACCACCGACATCCCGGTGCCCGCCGATCGCGTCTGGCAGCTCATCGGAGGCTTCGACTCGTTGCCCGACTGGCTGCCCTACATCCCCGCGAGCGAGCTGAGCGAGGGCGGGCGCGTCCGCAGCCTCACCAACGAGGACGGCGGCACCATCGTCGAACGGCTCGAAGCCTTCGACAACGACGCCCGCACCTACACCTACTCGATCGTGAAGGCCCCGTTCCCGGTCACCGGCTACCGCTCGACCATCACCGTGCACGCGGTGTCGGGCGCGCAGAGCCGAGTGGAGTGGTCCGGCACCTTCACCCCGGACGGAGCGAGCGACGAAGAGGCGATCGCCCTGTTCCACGGCATCTACACCGACGGCTTGGCGGCGCTGAAGAAAACCCTCGGCGCGTGACTCCGAGCACCTCGCGGATGCCCGCCCGCGCGAAGCAGGCGGGCATCGCCGGTTTCGCAGGTCAGTCGACGTCGAGCGCGACGCGGCCCAACTCGCCGAGGTCGGCGACCAGGCGATCGCCGGTGCCGATCGCCGTTGGCGGGCACAGGGTTCCGCTGAGCACGATGTCACCGGCTTCCAACCGGATTCCGCGGTTCAGCAGGTGCCGCGCCAGCCACGCGACCGCCTCGACCGGGTCGCCCATGACGGCCTTCGCACTGCCCGGGATCTCCCGGTCTCCGATCGACAAGGTGGCGACGGCCTCCGCCAGGCTTCCACCGGGCAGCGCGACGCGGGGGCCGAGCACGGCTCGCGCGGCGTTGGTGTTGTCCGCGACCAGCATCGGGAGCGTCGGCGCGGCTCCTCGCCACCTGCTGTCGACGATCTCGAAGGCGGGCGCGACCTCGGCCGTGGCGTTGCGGACATCACTCGCGGTCACCTCCGGCCCCGGCAAGGGCTCGCCGAGGACGAAAGCGATCTCGACCTCGACCTTCGGCGCGAACAACCCGGCGGTGGACAGCGACCGGCCCGCCGGGAGCAGCCTGCCGGCGAGCAGGTGCCCGGCCGCCGGTTCAACGGCGCCGAAGGCGTCTCGCGCGGGCTGGGACGTGAGACCGATCTTGTAACCGATCACCCGCTCACCGGCTCCGACCGCCAGTTCCCGGGTGGCGTCCACCACGGCGTGAGCGAGCTCCAGGTCGTCGAGCCAACCCGCCACCTCCGGATCGACCGGGGGCGCGCCGCCTCCCGCGTGCCACAATCGCCTGGCCAGTTCCGGGATCGCGTCGTTCTGCACGGGTCTCCTCACGGAATCGATAGTGTCTGATATTTTGGACGTTGTCTGATTCTTGGCACTGGGAGGAAATCATGGCCCGCCTGACCGCTCCAGCCCTCCGCCGGGGCCTGGACATCCTCGAGATGCTCGCCGAGAGCAGCGAGGAGCTGCGCGTTCCGGAGATCACGCGGCGGCTGGGCCTGCCGCGGGCCACCACGCACGAGCTGGTCAACACGCTCGTCGACCGCGGCTACCTCACCCTGTCCAAGGAGACCGGCCGCGTCGCGCTCGGCGTCAAGGCCCTGCAGCTCGGCGCCGGGTACGAGCGCGGCATCGATCTCGCCAGCGTGGGGCGCGAGTGCGCGACCGAGGTGGCCGCCGCCTGCGGTGAGACGGTCCAGGTCGTCGTGCGCGACGGCGCGTTCGTCGTGTTCATCGTCCGCATCGACAGCACGCACCCGGTCCGCCTCGTGTCGCAGGCCGGAAGCCGGTTGCCCGCCACCTGCACCGCCGGCGGCAAGGCGATGCTCAGCGCACTCCCGGCCCCCGAACTCGATGCGCTGTTCCCGGACGACCGGGCGCTGCAGAAGATGACGCCGAACAGCATCGGAACCCGCCACCGGCTGCTGGCCGACCTGGACGCGGCGCGCGAACGCGGCTGGGCCGAGGAGAACTGCGAGTCCAACGACCACGCCGCCTGCGTCGCCGCACCGGTGTACGACCGGCTCGGCGCCTGCGTCGCCGCCATGAGCATCTCGGTGCCGGTCGTGCGGTGGAGCGACTCCGAGAAGCAGCGCCACGTCGAACTGGTCCTCACCGGAGCGAAGGAGATGTCGAAGCGCCTCGGCGCCTCCGACGCGACATGACGCTCACCTGCCCGCCGGGAGGATCACCGCGCGACCGGTCGCTCCCCGCGAGAGCGCGGCGTAGGCCTCGTTGATCTGCGAGAGCTCGTACTGCTCGCCGAGCAGCTTGTCGAGCGGCAGGTGACCGGCCTTGAACAGGCCGATCAGCTTCGGGATGTCGACCGGTGCGTTGGCCGAGCCGTAGAGGCTGCCGATCAGCCGCTTCTCCTGCTGCACCAGGGGGTTGATGGGCACCGGGACGGTGGCGCCCACCTTGCCGAGGCCGACGGCGACCACGGTGCCGCCCGTTCCCACCGCCCCGAACGCCTGCTCCAGGGTCTGCGGCGCACCGACCGCGTCCAGCGCCCAACGCACCGGCCGCGGCGAGATCCTCGCCAACTCCTCGACGACGTCGTGCGTGCGCGCGTTGATCGTGTGGGTCGCGCCGAGTTCGAGCGCCCTGCCCAGCTTGGCGTCCACTGTGTCCACTGCGATGATCGGGCTGGCGCCGACCAGCCGCAGACCCATCACCGCGCTGAGCCCGACACCGCCGGCCCCGATCACCACGACGCCCGATCCGGCGACGTCCGTCATGACGTTCAGCGCCGCGCCGACGCCGGTCACCACGGCGCACCCGGTGATCGCCGCGACCGCGGGCGGCACGTCCGGGTCGACAGCGACCACTGAGCGCTCCGACACCACGCACTGCTCGGCGAAGCAGGAAACCCCCATGAGGTGGTGGATCTTCTCGCCGTTCAGCGTCAACCGCGACGTCCCGTCGGGCAGACCGCCCGAGCTCGCCTGCACCTTCCCCAGCGGGCACAGAGCGGGCCGACCGGTCAGGCAGAACTCGCACTCACCGCACCGCGGGCGCCACAGGGTGATGACGGTGTCGCCGGGCCGAACCCGGGTCACCCCAGCACCGACGCGCTCGACGACACCGGAGCCTTCGTGCCCGAGCACCGCGGGCAGGCGCCCCTGGAGATCGCCGTTCATGTAGTGCAGGTCGCTGTGGCACACCCCCGCAGCGAGCACTCGGACGGTGACCTCGCCCGGCCCGGGGTCGTCGAGGTCGACGTCCTCGACGGTCAACGGCGTACCGGGCCGGTGCAGGACTGCTGCTCTCATCGAACCTCGCCTCAGTTGTACGAAACTTCGGACACTGTCTTACCGGTTGAGTATCAAGACGCCCACTGCCGGCGTCAAGGCCATTGACTGGGCCGGACGAGAGTGCAACTGTGTCTTGACAGAAAGACGTTGTCCGAAATATTAGACACAGGAAGAGGGTCCCGATGACCGCTGCGACGAGCCCGCAGGAACTCGCGCACAAGCTCGACGCCGCCTCCAGCGCGTTCGAGCAGTGGAGTCGCCTCCAACCGGCCGACCGCGCCCCCGCTTTGGAGGCCATCGCCTCGGCTCTCGAGGAGGCCGCGCCGAAGCTCGTGGCGATCGCGGACGAGGAAACCGCCCTCGGGGAAACCCGGCTGAACAACGAGGTGGTCCGCACCGCGTTCCAGCTCCGGCTCTTCGCCCGGGCGGTGACGCGGGGCGAGCACCTCGGCGCGACGATCGACCACGCCGACCCGGAGTGGCCGATGGGCGCGCGACCCGACCTGCGCAGGGTGCTCCGACCGCTCGGCCCGGTCCTCGTCTTCTCCGCCAGCAACTTCCCGTTCGCGTTCAGCGTCGCCGGTGGGGACACCGCCTCGGCGCTCGCCGCCGGGTGCTCGGTCGTCGTCAAAGCGCACTCCGGTCACCCGCGACTTTCGGCCGCCACGGCGGAAGTCGTGCGGCGGGCCCTGGAGACCACCGGCGCACCCGAGGGGCTCTTCGACGTCGTCTTCGGCACCGATGCCGGGCGCACTGCCATCACGGATCCGCGGGTGAAGGCGGGCGCGTTCACCGGCTCGATCGAGGCGGGCCGGGCGCTGTTCGACCTCGCCACCAGCCGACCGGAGCCGATCCCGTTCTTCGGCGAGCTGGGCAGCGTCAACCCGGTCTTCGTCACGAGGGGCGCCGCCGAACGGCGCGGACCGGCGATCATCTCGGAGTTCGTCGGGTCGTTCACGCTCGGCGCGGGGCAGTTCTGCACGAAGCCGGGCATCCTGCTGGTGCCCGCGTCCGCCGGGCTCGCCGACCAGCTGTCCGGTGCTGTTCCGGACAAGCCGCTGACGCTGCTCAACGACCGCGTCCGGACTTCCTACGCCAGCGCCCTGGACGAACTGCGCAGCGCCGCGGGCGTGCGCGTCCTGGCCAGCGGCGGTCCCGGCTCGCCAACGGTCCTGCGCACGACCTCGGCCGAACTGCTGGGCTCCCCCGAGACCTACCTCCAGGAGGTCTTCGGCCCCGCCACGCTGGTCGTCGAGTACGCCGAGGAGGGCGAACTGCTCGAGGTGGCCGAGATCGTCGACGGCCAGCTGACCGCGACCATCCAGGGCGAGGACGACGACGAGATCGCCGGCGAGCTGATCGAACTCCTGGCGGGCAAGGCCGGGCGCGTGCTGTGGAACCAGTGGCCCACCGGTGTTTCGGTCACCTACGCGCAGCAGCACGGCGGCCCCTACCCGGCCACCACGGCACCGGCCACGACCTCCGTCGGAACCGAGGCCGTCCACCGGTTCCTGCGACCGGTCGCGTACCAGAACGTCCCGCAGCACCTGCTGCCGCCGGCACTGCGCGACGCGAACCCGTTGGGGATTTCCCAGCGGATCTCCTGAGAACAAGCACGGGGGCGCTACCGCTCGGGTAACGCCCCCGTTGCGCATCTCTCGCCGCTCAAGGCAGGCGGACGTGATGCGGAGCGATTCCGGCGGTCGAGTTCAGACCGAGCAGCTGGAGGCTGCGCGAGTACTCCTCGCGCAGGATCTCCACGACGCGTTCCACCCCGCGCTCGCCGCCCGCCATCAGGCCGTACAGGTAGGCGCGGCCGATCATGACCGCGTCCGCCCCGAGCGCCTTCGCCGCGATGATGTCCTGGCCGTGGGTGATGCCGCTGTCCAGGATCACCGCGGGGTCGGGGCCGAGCTCGGCGCGGATCTCGGGCAGCACGGCCAGCGTCGCCGGAGCGCGGTCGAGCTGCCGCCCGCCGTGGTTGGACACGATGACGCCGTCCGCACCCTCCTCGACGGCGCGACGGGCGTTCCCCGGGCTGAGGATCCCCTTGACCAGCAGCTCGTGCGGCCAGCGAGCGCGCAACCAGGCCAGGTCCGCGTAGCTCAGCGTCGGCTCGAACGCGACGTCGGCGACTCGGGTCGCGTCGAGTCCGCTGCCGGCGATGCTGCTCAGCGACGCGAAGGTGATTGGTGCGGTGGTCAGCTTGTTCAGCGCCCAGGACGGGCACCGCGCCATGTCGAGCAACGTCCGCGCGGTCAGTGCAGGCGGAATCGTGAGGCCGTTGCGCGTGTCCTTGAGACGCCTCGCCGCCACCGGTGTGTCGACGGTGAGGAGCACCGCGGTGAACCCGGCCGCGAGCGCGCGGTCGAGCAGCTCCTCGTTGAGGCGCCGGTCGCGGGTCAGGTAGAGCTGGAACCAGTGCTGCCCGCCGGGAGCCGCGGCGGCGACGTCCTCGACGGTCGAAGTGCCCACTGTGGACAGCGCGTAGGGCAGCCCGTTGCGAGCGGCGACGCGCGCCACCGCCACCTCGCCCTCGTGGTGCATCATCCGCGTGTAGCCGGTCGGCGCGAAGATCAGCGGCATCGCGATCTCCTGGCCGAGCACCTCCGCGGACAACTCGGGGCGGTCGACCGGCGACAGGTACTCCGGTACGAGCTCCACCGCCGCGAACGCCGCCCTGTTCCGCCGGACCGTCAGCTCCGCGTCGGCCGCACCGTCGACGTAGTCGAACACCGCGCGCGGCGTCGTGCGCGCCGCCACCGCCCGGAGGTCGCCGATGCTCAGCGCGGCGCCGAGCCTCCGCTCCACCGGGTTGAAAGTCGGCTTGCGCAGGCGGAGGAGCTCGCGGAGCTCTGTCCACCGAGGACGCTGTCGCGCAACGCGAGGTCGCTGCTGAACCGGAGCCGGGGCTGCGGCGGGAACTCGGGTCGGGGTGGCGGTCACTGTTCTGCCTCTCGACGTGCGGATGGCCGATGCCGTTCGCAAGGGGTGACGAAATATTGGACGCAGTCCGAGAATTCGGATTCTCGCCCCGCGCTTCGACGGCGGTCAAGACTTGACGTGCCCGTTCGAATCCATCACCATCTGACTCACTCGCCAGACGGCGTCTTATATTTCAGACGGGAGTCGGAATGGAACTGGGTCTGCAGGGAAGGACCGCACTCGTGTGCGCCTCCACGTCCGGACTGGGCCGGGCGACCGCCCGGGCGCTGGCCGAAGAGGGCGTCACCGTCGTGGTCACCGGCCGGTCGAGCGACCGGGCCCGAGAAGTCGCGGCCGAAATGCCCAACGCCGTCGGCATCGGCTGCGACCTGGTCGCCGACGGCGGCGCGGAACAACTCCTCACCGCTGCCCGCAAGGCCGTCGGGGACATCGACATCCTCGTCCTGAACGGACCCGGCCCCGCGCCGGGACCGGCCCGCGACACCGACACCGCCGGAATCGAGCAGGCCATCGAAACCCTCGTCAAGCCACAGCAGTTGCTGGTGCGCAGCGTCCTGCCAGCGATGCTCGAGAAGGGCTGGGGCCGGATCCTGAGCATCAGCTCGACGAGCGTGGAAGCGCCCATGCCGAACCTCTCGCTGTCCAACCTCGGCCGGGCCGCGCTCGCCGGCTACCTCAAGACCCTCGCCACCGAGGTCGCCTCGCAGGGCGTGACGATCAACTCCCTGCTGCCCGGACGCATCGCGACTCCGCGCGCCCGGCAGATCGACGAAGCAGCCGCCCAGCGCACGGGCCGGACGTTGCGCGAGGTGGAGACCGCGTCGCGAGCAGCGATCCCCGCCGGCCGCTACGGCGAACCCGGCGAATTCGGCGCAGCAGCGGCATTCCTGTGCAGCGCACCAGCCGCCTACATCACCGGCACCGCTCTCCGGTGCGACGGCGGCCTGGTGCCGACCCTCTGACCCGTCGCACCTCCCCGACTCCCAACGACGAGAGCGGTGAACCCGCATGAACGACACCCACATCGCTGCCGGAGCAGCGCAGCGGCGCGACGAGGCACCACCGGCGGTCACCCGCCGGACCGGGCTCGCGGGCATGATCGGCACGACCATCGAGTGGTACGACTTCTACATCTACGGTCTCGCCGCGGCGCTGGTCTTCGGCACGGAGTTCTTCCCCGAGTTCTCCCCCGCGGCGGGCACGCTGGCCGCCTTCGCCACGTTCGCGGTCGGCTTCATCGCCCGGCCGCTCGGCGGCGTCATCTTCGGCCACTTCGGGGACCGCGTGGGCCGCAAGAACGCGCTCATGCTCACGCTGTTCCTGATGGGCGCGGCGACGGTCCTGGTCGGCCTGCTGCCGAACTACCACACCATCGGGATCTGGGCGCCGGTCCTGCTGGTCACGCTGCGGTTCCTGCAGGGCTTCGCCGTCGGCGGCGAGTGGGGCGGAGCGGTGACCATGGTGGTGGAATCGGCACCGGACCACCGCCGGGGCTTCTACGGGAGCCTGCCCCAGATGGGCGTTCCGCTGGGCCTCGTGCTCTCGACGACGGTGTTCGCCGCGATCTCCCCGCTGCCCGACGAAGCCCTGCGCGCCTGGGGCTGGCGGATCCCGTTCCTGCTCAGCATCGCGCTGATCGGGGTGGGGTTGTTCATCCGGTCCCGGATCACCGAGACCCCGACGTTCGTCCAGGCCAAGGAATCGGGGCGGACGCGCAAGCTGCCGGCCGCCGAGGCGTTCCGGAACCACTGGAAGGCGATCTCGTTGACCGTCGGCCTGTACGTCTCGGCCGGCGTGCCGTTCTACATCGTCTCGGTCTTCGTGCTGTCGTACGGCACCACCGAGCTCGACCTGCCGCGCGGCGTGCTGCTGACCGGGATGCTCGTCGCGGCACTGGTCGAGGCCCTGACGGTGCCCTGGTTCGGCGCGCTGTCCGACAAGCTGGGCCGGCGCCCGGTGTTCCTGACCGCCGCCGCGTTCACCGCCCTGCTCGCCTTCCCCTTCTTCTGGCTGCTGGAGTCCGGGCAGACCGGATTCGTCTGGCTGGCCATGCTGCTCGCGCTCGCCGTGGCCCACGCGGGCATGTACGGGCCGACCGCCGCGCTGTACGCGGAGCTGTTCAGCGCGAACGTCCGCTACACCGGCACCTCGATCGGCTACCAGCTCGGCGGGGTCGTGGCGGGATTCGTGCCGCTGATGACGGGCGCTCTCGTCGGCGCCGCGGGCGGTGCCTCCTGGCCGATCTCCGCGCTGTGGGCGGTATCGGCGCTGATCGGGCTGGTCTGCGCGCTGATCGTGCGGGAAACCCGGGGCCGCGACCTGCGTTCCGGGCCCGGCGCGGAGGGCTGACCGGACCAGCGGCACCGGGGCACGGCGTGCACGCGCCGTGCCCCGCCCGCGTGCATGACTGTCCAAGATGGACCTAAAGCTCGGCTTTCGCTCAGGTGGGAAATCCGCTGTGCCCGATGGGTTTCCGCGGCCCATCCGGCGACGCATACTGCTGGACGCCCGGCGATCTTCCGGTGTGCAGAAGCGACCAGTTCGGGGTGCGCATGGCCGAGTTGCACGACTTCCAGGACAGTGATTCGAAGCTCCGGCGCGATCTGTCCGCCCAACAACTGCTGTTCATCTCGATCGGTTCCATCATCGGCTCCGGCTGGCTGTTCGCGGTGCTCTCCGCCGGAGCCGTGGCGGGCCCGGCGGTGATCGTGGCGTGGGTGATCACCGCGATCCTGATCTCCGTGCTGGCCTTGAACTACGCCGAGACCGGCTCGATGATCCCGCGCAGCGGCGGCATCGCGCGCTACCCGTACCTGACCCACGGCAACTACCTCGGCTTCCTGCTGAGCTGGTCGATGCTGCTGGGCGGCGTGACCACGGTGGCCATCGAGGCGCTGGCGGTCGTGCAGTACGCCGCCGGTTACGTCACCACGTGGACCGGTGTCGAGCTCACCAGCCAGGGCGACGACGGCTCGACGCTGACCGGGACCGGCCGGGTGGTGGCGGTCGTGGTGATGCTGCTGTTCTTCTGCGTCAACGTCTTCGGCATCCGGTTCTTCGGCAAGTTCAACCAGTGGGTGAGCTGGTGGAAGCTGATCATCCCGGTGCTGACGTTCCTGCTGCTGTTCACCGTCTTCGACAGCTCGAACTTCACCGGCCACGGCGGGTTCGCCCCGCAGGGCTGGGGCGCGGTGTTCAACGCCATCGCGGTGTCCGGGATCGTGTTCGCCTTCCAGGGCTTCCGGGAAGGCGTCAACTTCGGCGGCGAGGCGCGGAACCCGCAGCGCGACATCTTCATCGCCACGGTCGGATCGGTGGCCATCTGCGCGGTCATCTTCGTGCTGCTGCAGGTGGCGTTCATCGGCGCTCTCGACTGGGGTTCGACGGGCGTCGCCCCGGGCGACTGGAGCGGGCTGGAGGGCAGCCGCTGGGCCGACCAGCCGCTCTACTCGGCGCTGGAGTCCACCGGGATCGCGCTGCTCGGCGCGTTCGGCGTGTTCCTGCTCATCGACGCGGCGATCTCGCCGGCCGGCACCGGCTGGATCTACCTGGGCGACACCGCCCGCACCCTGTACGGGATGGCGCTGCACGGCAGCATGCCGAAGGCCTTCGCCCGCGTCGGCGAGCGGACCCGGGTGCCGTGGCTGGGCATGGTCGCCTGCCTGGTCGCCGGGTGCGCGTTCTTCCTGCCCTTCCCCGGCTGGTACAAGCTGATCGGCTACACCTCGTCGACGGCCGTGATCACCTACCTCGCCGCGGCGCCGCAGCTGCAGGTGATGCGCCGGGTCGTGCCCGATGCGCCGCGGCCGTTCTTCCTGCGCGCGTCGAAGCTGCTGTCCCCGCTCGGTTTCCTCGCGGCGAGCATGATCCTGTACTGGTCCGGCTACGAGGTGCTGCAGGGCGTCGTCGCCACCGTGCTGGTCGCGCTGCCGATCTACGCGCTGTACCAGGGGCCGCGCCAGGGCAGGATGCCCATGACCGCCGCGACCTGGCTGGGGGCGGTGTTCGCCGTGCTCTGGATCGCCACCCAGGTGATCGGCCCTCTCGGCACCGACAGCCTGCCGTTCCTGGCTTTCTGGTTCCTGTCCGCCGCAGAGGTCCTCGGCTTCACCGGTTTGCTGTGGCTGATCAGCACTCCGGAGGGGCGTCGCGAGATCCGGGCGTCGAACTGGGCGGTCGCGCTGACCATGGTGCTGTACCTGGTCTCCTACTACGGGGCCTACGGACCGGCCGCCGCGCCGCTGCTGCCGTTCCCGTGGGACAGCGCCGTGGCGGCGGCGCTCGGCCTGGTCGCCTACTACTGGGCGGTGGGCAGCGGGTATTCGACGCAGGAGCTTCGTGCCAGTTTGTCCGGAGCAGACGATCCCGAAGGGGCGCGCAATGGTTGATGTCATCGTCGTCGGTGCCGGTGTGGTGGGTTCCAGCACCGCCTTCCACCTCGCCGAGAGCGGTGCGAACGTGGTGGTGCTCGACCCGCAGCAGGGCTTCGGCGGGCAGACGCCGCGCTCCGGTGGGATCGTCCGCGATCACCACGCCACCACCGTGGAGGCCGATCTCGCCCGGGAGAGCCTGACCGAGTACTACGAGTCGTGGTCGACGCGGATCGGCGGTGCGTGCGGCTTCACCCGGACCGGATTCGCCTACCTGGCCGATGAGGGCGACGCCGAAGCGCTCCGGGCCAACGTCGCCATGCTCCGGGCGCACGGAGTGCCCGATGAGTTGCTGACGCCGGAGGAGCTGGCCGAGTTGGAGCCCGCCATCTCGACGGAGGCGATCAGCGTCGCGTCCTACGAGGAGCGCAGCGGGTACGCCGACCCGGCCGCCACCACGATCAGCCTGCAGCAGGCCGC
The DNA here is from genome assembly GCF_003635025.1 of Saccharopolyspora antimicrobica. Taxonomy (GTDB): domain Bacteria; phylum Actinomycetota; class Actinomycetes; order Mycobacteriales; family Pseudonocardiaceae; genus Saccharopolyspora; species Saccharopolyspora antimicrobica. Next base: position 7,813,134 of record NZ_RBXX01000002.1, read on the forward strand.
TCGCCGCCGCGGTGCGCGCTTCGAGCGGCTGCGGGTGTCGGCGCTGGTGGAGGAGTCCGGGCGGGTCGTCGGCGTCCGCGCGCAGAACGGTGTGCGGCGGGCCGATGCCGTCGTGCTCGCGACCGGTGCCTGGACGCCGCGGCTCACCGCCACCGTGGGCCTCGACCTGCCGATCCGCCCGGCTCGCATCCAGGTGATGCTCTACGAGCGGCCCTACGAGCTCACGACCCACCTGACGATGACGGACGTGGCCAACGACATCTACCTGCGCCCGACGGCGGACCGGTGCACGCTGGTCGGCCGCCACGCGCCGGAGCGCGAATGGCTGGACGACCCGGACGCCGATTCCGGAGAGCCCGACACCGACTTCGTCGCCGAGGGCCTGGCGCGGCTCGGCCGCCGGATCCCTGCGATGGCCGAGGCCCCGTACCGGCTCGGCCGGACCTGCGCGCTGGACATCACGCCAGACGGCCGCCCGATCCTCGGGCCGTCCGAGGTGCCGGGGCTGCACCTGGCAGTGGGTTGGAGTGGCTCGGGATTCGGCAAGGCCCCGGCGATCGGCGCGGAACTGGCCCGCTGGATCCTCACCGGCGCCCCGAAACGCCCCGAGCTCACCGCCTTCACCGACCGCCGCTTCGCCACCGGAGCGCTCATCCGGGGAGACCACGAGTACGGCGCCACCGGCCCGCACTGACACGTCCCACTTCCGGCCCAGCCCGACCAGGTGATTCCTGCGGTCGGCACCGCGCGCCGGGTCGGCAGGTGCGGTTCGCCGCTGACCCGGCGCGGGTCGAACTCAACGCAGCGGGTCGTAGGGCGACAGGTCGATCCCCGGGTCGGCCTGACGGGCCAACCGCGCCGCGACCGATCCCGCGTACGGGCCCATCGTCAGCCCGGACGCTCCCAGCCCGTTGGCCACGACCAGCCCGGCGACCTGCGGAACCGCCCCGAGCAGCGGTCGGATGTCGGGTCCCATCGGGCGGAACCCGATGCGCGTCTCCACATGCGTGGCATCGGCCAGTCCAGGAGCCACCGACAGCGCTTCGCCCAGCACCTCCGCCATGCCGGCGGCGGTCACCCGGTGGTCGAAGCCGGCGTCGTCCTCGCGGGTCGCGCCGACCACGACCCGCGAGTCGTCGAAGGCCAGGAGGTAGTGCCGCGACCGCGGCAGCACGACCGGCCAGTTCGCGGTTTCCACGCCTGGCAGCCGCAGGTGCGTGATCTGCCCGCGCTGCGGCACGACCCGCACCTGGACGCCGATCGGTTCCAGCAGCTGCGGCGACCAAGCACCGGCCGCTGCGATCACGGCATCCGCCTCGATGAACACGTCGTCGACCCGTACTCCGCGGACCGCGCTGTCGGCGACGATCGCGGCCGTGCCGTTGACGATCCGGGCGCCGTGCTGGACCGCGGCGCGGCGCATCGCATCACGGACCAACCGGCCGTCCAGTCGTGCTGCTCCGGGGATGTGGATCGCCGCGCCGTCGTGCTCGAGGGGCGGGAAGAGCTCACGAGCCCGGCGCGCGTTGATCAACTCCACCTCGCCCGCCATCGGAGACTCCGCGGCGCGCTCGGCCACGCGCCGAAACGCCTCCCCGGATTCGTCGTCGGCGACCAGTCGCAACGAGCCGACCCGGCGGTAGCCGAGCTCGGTCTCCCCGTCGGCCGCCAGCGTCGCCAGCAGTTCCTGGTAGTACTCCGCCCCGGCGACCGCGAACCGGTACCAGTCCGGATCGTCCACTTGGGACGACCAAGGGCAGATGATCCCCGCACCGGCCGACGTCGCACGGCCTGGAGTCAGCGAGTCCACCAGGACCACGTCCACCCCGGCCCGGGCCAACTCGTAACCGGCTGCCGCACCGACGATGCCGCTCCCGATGACCGCCACTCGCATCTTCCGCTCCTCCTGGTTCGACCGCTTTCTTCTCACCGCACACCGCCCATCCGCCGCTGCACCCACGGCGTCATCAGGTGCATGACGACTCCGGCGCCCATCACCGCCGCTCCGACCCCGGCGAAGTAGCCGACTTCGGTCTCCGCGCGGTAGAACTGCACCAGCTGCGCGTTGATGCCTTCCGCCGCGGCGGAGGCCAAGAACCACAGGCTCATCATCTGCGCCAGGAAAGCCCGCGGGGCGAGCTTGGTGGTGGCCGACAATCCCACCGGTGACAGGCACATCGACCCGCAGATCACCACGAAGTAGCTCCCGACGAGCCACCACGGGCTGGCCGGCGCATCCACGCCGTGCAGCAGACCGGGCCCGGCCATCAGCACGAACGATGCTCCGCCGAGCAGCAGTCCGATGGCGAACTTGCGCGGCGTCGCGGGCTGCCGGTCCCCCATCCTGATCCACAGCCAGGCGAAGGTCGGCGCCAGGACCAGGGTGGCGATCGGGTTCAGCGACTGGAACCACGACGACGGCACCGCGAACCCGAAGATCTCCAGGTCGGTCCGGGTATCGGCGAACTGCGCCAGCACCGAGCCGGACTGCTCGTTGACCACCCAGTAGCACACCGCGCCGAGGAACAGCGGGATGTAGGCGATCAACCGGGACCGCTCCACGGCATCGGTGTGCGGGCTGCGCAGCATCGTGATCAAGTACGCGGCCGGCAGCAGCACTGCGAGCACCGAAACGGCGTTGATCAGCGTCTGGACGGTCAGGGATCCGGTGACTCCGAGAGCCACGACCGCCACCGCCAACACCGCGACTCCCGCAGCTGCGCGCATTCCCGCCTGGCGCCGCTCACCCGCGCGCAGCGGATTCGTCGGCACATCCCCGGCCCGGCCCAGTCTCCCCCGCCCCCGGACGTAGGCAACCAGCCCGACAGCCATGCCCACGGCCGCAAGACCGAAGCCGAGGTGGTAGCCGATCTGCTGCCCGAGGGTGCCCACCAGGTACGGCGCGAGGAAAGCGCCCAGGTTGATTCCCATGTAGAAGAGGGAGAACCCGGCGTCGCGGCGATTGTCGGTCGGCGAGTACAGCTCGCCCACCAGGCTGGACACGTTCGGCTTCAGCAGCCCGGTGCCTGCCACGATCAGCAGCATCGACACCAGCAGCGCGGGCAACCCGCCGGGCACCGTCAGCGCCAGGTGACCGCACATGATCAGCAGACCGCCCAGCAGGACCGCGCGGCGCATGCCCAGCACCCGATCGGCCAGCCAGCCACCGAAGATGCCGGACATGAACACCAGGGCGCCGTAGATCGACACCAACGCCGAGGCAGTCGGCTTGTCCAACCCGAGCCCGCCGTCGGAGGTCCGGTCGTACAGGTAGTACAGCAGGATCGCGGACATCCCGTAGTAGGAGAACCGCTCCCACATCTCCAGGAAGAACAACGTGGCCAGACCGCGGGGGTGGCCGAAGAATTTTCTGTCGTTCGGGGAAACCTTCGTCTGCTCGCTCATGGCCGCCTTTCGATGGAGGGCGCGCACCGGCGGAAGGGGTGAAGCGATGTGCGGTCAGCGCGTCGTGCCGTCAGGTCGCCGCAGCATCGGGCGGTCGACCGTCCAGAGCACCTCGGCGATGTCGGTGCCGCGGTTGTGGATGGCGTGCGGAATCCTGGACTTGAAGTGGATCGAGTCGCCCGCGGCGAGCACCGCGGTCTCGTCCGGCAGCAGGAACGTCAGCTCACCGCGCAGCACGTAGCAGAACTCCTCGCCGTCGTGCTGGGTGACCGGTGATGGTTCGGTGGTCGGGTGCACCTTGGTGACCAGCGCTTCGATGTGCTGGTCGGGAAGGTTCGCGGTCAGCACGCGGTGTTCCCGCTCGCCCATCACCACCCGCGTGGCGTCCGGGTCGTCGTGCCGGGCGACCGAGTATTCGCGCCGGCTTCGGCGACCGGCCGTGCCCAGCAGCTCGACCGCGTCCACGTCCAGCGCGTTGGCCAGCGCGAACAGCGAGGTCAGCGAGATCGAGTTGATGCCGCGCTCGACCAGCGAGAGGAAACCCGGCGACAGCCCGCAGCGTTGCGCCAGGTCCCGCAGCGTCAGGCCGCGCTCGGCGCGGATCCGCTTGATCTCCGCCCCCACCAACCGGCTCGGGCCATCGGCGGCCGGCTCGGCCGGACGAGCGCTGTCGACCACGTCTCCTGCCCCTTCCGTTCGAGTAGCGATATTTAGTCACACCGAACAGAGGCGGTCAATACTGAACAGCAGACTCGGCAACCGGCCGAGGCCATGTCGAGACGGCGGACCGGAGACGCGACGGAAAAGAGCCCGCCACAGGCGATTACGGCCGGTGGTGTGCGGGGCCGTGAGTGCTTTGGGCTGCTATGGCACTCACGGCCCCGATGGTGGTCACGGGATCGGCATCGGGTTCGGCGTGCCGACGCGCGATGCTTCCGCTTCGCGGACGGTTTCATCGGCGTCGTGCTTGAGGATGAAGCCCGCCCGGAGGTTCCTGTTCGTCACATCGCGCACCGCCCGCACGTAGGCGTCGTGGGTCGGGTACAGCGAAGCGAGCTTCTCAGCGGTGAAGGGCTCGTGCGATCCGTACAGACGGCAGAGTTCCTGTCCCGAGTTCTCGCCGGTGTTGGTCGCGGTCGGTGCGTCGACTTCGGCCAGCCGGATGCCGCCGAACGCGAGCCCGTTCTCGTCGCGTGGGACCACCACCCCGTCCGGTGTGGACGTCGTCCGGATCGGCTGCGCGGTGGGCGGCTGCTTGTCGTGGCGAACCCAGTCGACGAGGTGGTGGTACCCGGCGTTGAGCACGTTCTTGGTGTCGACGTGGCTCAGCGGCGGCCGGTCGCAGGTGAACGAGAAGGGCTTCAGGCCGTCGCGCGCGACGCCCTGCATGCGATTCATCATGAACCAGTAGTCGACGTGCGAATCACCCGCGATCTCCCACGAGCGCAAGACCCCGGAATCCGCCTGTTTCGGCACCCGGCCCAAGAAGACCTCGGTCTCGGTGCTGATGCGCAGCAGCTTCGCGGGAACGTCGGTCCGGAACGGCCCGCCGCTGCCCACGAAGAGCATGAAGCCGTCGTACACCTGGGCCAGCGGGTGGATCGAGTTGTAGTACAGCGCCAGCCGCGACGCCGACTGCGACTGCCCGACGGCCAGCACGGTGGCCGGTCGCAGCCCGCCGAGCACGGCGAGGTCGGTCCGGACGGCCTGTCCGGCCTGGGAGAAGATGTCGTAGGACAGCGAGTCGTCGGTGATCGTGCCACCTGCGGTGACGTCGAGCGTGCCGTAGCGGGTCGGGCTCCACGCGGTCAGGCCGTAGGGCTCCTGCTGCACGCCGACGCGTTGCGCCGATACGCCCACGTAGGCATAGCCTTCGCGGGTCAGGTAATCGCGGGATGCCTGCCAGTGCACGTCGAGGTTGTAGCCCGAGGTGACGTTGACCCATTCGACGATCACGGTGCCGTTGAACTTCGCGGGGTCGTCCGGGCGCCGGACGATCATCCGGGTCTTGTACGGGTTGCCGGTGGACAGCGCGACGCCGTCGGCCATCGGCGGCGTGTCGTAGCGCGTCGCCTTTCCTTCGAAGAAGTACTCCTCCTCGACGTAGCCGCGCCCGGACAGGTCGAAGCCCGGCTCCGCGGCCAACTGCGGGTAGTTGTGCGCGAGGTCGGTGCCAGGAGGCATCGCCGCCGGCACCGGGCCCGTGACGATCGGCGTCGCCACTCGCTTCGCCGTCGAGGCCGGAGCAGCCGTGGTCGGCGGCGCTTGCTCCGCTGCCACGGCCGGATCAGCCGCGGTCGGGGACGGTTCGGCCGCCGATGCCACTGTGGACAGAAGGGTGGCGGCGGTGAGGGCGCCCAGCACCGCAACCGGGAGCGACCGGCGCTTGGCCGTGGGAAGGAATCTCTCCATTGAGCTCTCAATTCTCCATGCGTGTCGAGTCCTCACCGGACAGGTGGTGCCCGGCGACCTCCCCTTGCTCCGGCAGAGCTCCTAGTCGAGCACTCGGCCCTTGGTTTCCGGGAGCAGCCAGATGAACAGGACGGTCAGCACCGTGCAGACCAGCAGGACTGCGACGATGGCGCTGCCCAGCCCGATGCCGTCCGATGCCCAGCCGATCAGGGCCGGGCTGAACGCCGCGACACCGCGGCCGACGTTGTAGGTGATGCCCGCTCCGGTCCCGCGCACCCGCGCCGGGAACAGCTCGGTGAACAAGGCTCCCTTGCCCGATGCTTGGGCCGAGACGAAGAACCCGACCACGGTGGCGAGCAGCAGGTTGTACCAGAGCGCCTGAACGGAAACGGCCATGAACAGGAAACCGGAGATCGCGGTGCCCAGGTAGAAGAGCGTGAACGCCCAGCGGCGTCCGATCCGGTCGTGCACGTGCCCGCCGAGCACGTAGCCGAGCCAATTGCCGACGATCATGAACCAGATGTAGAGCGCCGTACTGCTCACGCTCAGACCGCGCTCTTCCTTCAGGTACAGCGGAATCCAGGTCTGCAGGGCGTAAGTGCTGGCCAGGCCGGTGGCGCCGAAGAGGGTGCCCAGCACGGTGCACTTGCGCAGCCCCGGGGCGAACAGCTCGCCGAACGCGCCCTTCTGCCGCGGTCGGCGCTGCACCCGGACATCCGGTACGTCGCGCAGGTTCCGGCGGATCAGCAGAGCGACCACGGCGGGCAGGATGCCGACGGCGAACATCACCCGCCAGGCGACGGTTTCGGGCAGCCACGCATGGCTGAGCGCGTAGGCGAGGTTGGCCACGCCCCAGCCGACCGCCCACGCCGACTGGATCCAGGCCAACGCCCTCCCCCGGCGCTCCGGTGCGGCGTACTCGGCCATCAGCGCCGCACCCACCGGCCACTCGGCACCGAAGAAGAACCCTTCGAGCGTGCGCCAGATCAGCAGTTGCTCGAAGTTCTGCGCGGTCGCGGTCAGTCCGGTGAACAGGGCGTAGGCGCTGATCACCAGCACGAGCACCTGGACCCGGCCGAACCGGTCGGCCAGGCGTCCGCCGACCACGCCACCCACCGCCGAGGCGATGAGCGCGCTGGAGGTGGCCAGGCCTCCCTGAGCGGTGGTCAGGCCGAGCGTGGCGATGATGCCACCGAGCGCCAGCGGGAACATCTGGTTGGTGAAGCCGTCCAGGCCCCAACCCGACCAGGTCGCCCAGGTCACCTTGCGGACCAGGGATCTGTCCGGTGGAGCGGAAACGGTCGATGTCGTCGTCATTCCTGCACTCCAATCAGTGCCGGGAGTCAGTCGGCCGAGGTGAATCCGTGGTGCTCGCGTGCTGCTCGTTCGGTGATGCGGCCGTTGCGCAGGTCCTCGCGGACCTGCTCGGGCGAGCGCTGCGCTGGGTCGCCGAAGCCGCCGCTGCCCGGGCTCTCCACCCGGAGCACGTCGCCTTCGCGCAGCTGCACACCGGAGATTCGGCCGCCCGGAAGCCGACGCTCATCGGCGCGGCCGGGGTTGATGACGAACTGCCCGGGACTGCCGTCCCGGCCGCCGCGCAAGCCCCACGGGCGGGACGCCTGCCGGTCGGCGTGCGCGGAGAATTCGGCGTGCTCGCAGCGGATCCGCACGTCCCGGCGCACGCCGAGGCCGCCGCGGTGGGTGCCCGCGCCGCCGGAGTCGGGGATCAGCTCGTAGGTGTCGACCAGCAGCGGGTACTCCTGCTCCAGCGCTTCGATGGGCAGGTTCGAGGAGTTGGTGATGTGCACCTGGACGGCGTCCATGCCGTCCTTGCCGGTCCGGGCACCGCCACCACCGGCCACCACCTCCGGGTAGACGAAGAACTCCCCGTCGTGCTCCCCGGAGAACGTCACGTACGTGACGGTGCTGTGGCTGGCCGCGGGCACCCGTTCCGGTACCGCCTCGGCCAGCGCGCCCAGCACGACGTCGGCGACCCGCTGGCAGGTGTCGGTGCGGGCGGTGACCGGCGCGGGCTCGACCGGGTTGACGATGCTGCCGTGCGGCGCGCTGATCGCGATGGCGTCGAAGAACCCGCCGTTGGGCGGGATCCCCGGGTCCAGCACCGCCTTCAACGCGTAGTAGACGGTGGCTTCCAGCGCCGGGCGCACCACGTTGATGCCGACCGGGCTCTGCGGGCCGGTGCCGGTCAAGTCCAGCGCCACCCGGTCGCCGGCGATGGTGACGGCCACCACGATCTCGGTGGCGGGTCCGTCGCTGGGGTCCATGCGATCGCGGAACCGGTAGGTGCCGTCCGGGACCGCGCGCAGCGCCGCCGACAGCCGCTTCCGGGAGTGCTCCAGCAGGTGCGCGGTGGCAGCGCGGACGGTCTCGCGGCCGTGGCGCTGGTGCACCTCGCGCAGCTGCCGCTCCCCGATCTCCACCGAGGCGAGCTGGGCGAGCATGTCACCGCGCCGTTCCTGGGGCAGTCGGGAGTTGAGCTCGATGAACGCCAGCGGTGCCTGCTCGACCCCGGCGGCGGTGGCGAACTTGACCAGCGGGATCCGCAGTCCCTCCTGGAACAGCGAGTTCGAGTCACCGGCGTTGCTGCCCGGCACCCGGCCGCCGATGTCGGAGTGGTGCGCGATGTTGGCGCTGTAGCCGATGAGCTCGCCGCCGTCGAAGACCGGCTTGACCATCGTGATGTCCGGCAGGTGGGTGCCGCCGCCGTGGTAGGGGTCGTTGGTGATGAACACGTCTCCGGGCCGCACCGGCAGCGCGGCGGCTTCCAGCGAGTCGATCAGGCCGGTCATCGATCCCATGTGGATCGGCATGTTCTCGGCCTGGGCGACCAGCTTGCCGTGTTCGTCGAACAGCGCGGTGGAGCAGTCCGAGCGTTCCTTGATGTTGGTCGAGTAGCTGGCCCGGCGCAGCACCGCGCCCATCTCCTCCGCGATGGTCACCAGGGACGCGCCGATGACCTGCACGGTGATCGTGTCGGGAGTGTTCAACGCTGCTCCAGTTCGATGACGAGGTTGCCGCAGCGGTCGACGCGCGCGGTGGAGGCCGGGGTGAGGACCGTGGTCGTGTCGAGCTGTTCGACGATGGCCGGGCCGGGCAGCACGGTGCCCGCGCGCAGGCCCGACCGGTCGTAGACGGGGGTGTCGATCTCGCCGGTCTCGTCGAAGTCCACCGGTCGGTACCCGAGCAGTGCACCGGCGGGGTCGGTTCCTTCAGCGATGGCGGGAAGTTCGGGTTTGTCCGCCACCGCTGTCGGGGTCAGCTGCACCTCCACGATCTGCACCCGGGCGTCGCGGTGGGCGAATCCGTAGCTCTTGGTGTGCTGGTCGTGGAAGGCGGCGACGAGCTCGGCGAGCGCGGCGGCGTCGAACCGCGCCGTGTCGATCACCTGCTGCGGCAGCGGTACGGGGAGTTCGAAGTTCTGCCGGGCGTAACGCATTCTGGCCACACCGGTGATGGCCGTGTCCGCATCGGCGGGTGCTTCTGCGGCCAGCCAGTCCCGGGCCGCGCCGTGCACCTCGTGCAGCGCTTCGTTGAGCTTGTCGAGGTCGCTGGCAGCCGCATCGGCCAGCATCGCTCTGGCGAACTCGGTGCGGATGTCGGTGACGAGCAGGCCGAGCGCGCACAGCGTTCCCGGGTTCGGCGGCACGAGCACGGTGCTCATGCCGACCTCGCGCGCGACCTCGACAGCGTGCAGCGGTCCCGCGCCGCCGAAGGCGACCAGCACGTAACCGCGCGGGTCCTCGCCCGCCTCCACCGAGACCTTGCGCACCGCACCGGCCATGTTGACCGCCGCGATCCGGCCGATGCCGCGCGCGGCCACCGTCCGGTCGACGCCCATCGCGGCGGCGATGCCCTCGACCGCCCGCGTCGCCGCCCGGTGGTCGACGGCGAGGGCGCCGCCGAGGATGTGCTCCGGGTTCAACCGTCCACGCAGGACGTTGGCGTCGGTGACGGTGGGTTCGGTCCCACCGCGCCCGTAGGCGGCGGGCCCGGGCTGGGATCCGGCGCTGCTGGGGCCGACTTCCAGCGCCCCGCCGGTGTCGACCCGGGCGATGCTGCCGCCGCCGGCGCCGACGGTGTGGATGTCCAGCGACGGGGTGCGCACCGGGCGGTCGTTGATGCGCCGCTGCGCGGACACCAGCGCGCGACCGTCGCGCACCAGGCAGACATCGGTGCTGGTCCCGCCCATGTCGAAGGTGATCAGGTTCTCGAAGCCCGCCTGCCCGGCCACCTGCGACGCGGCGACCACGCCTGCCGACGGCCCGGACAGCAGCGTCGTGACCGGGTAGCGGCCGACCGACTCCAACGACATCATGCCGCCGCTGGAGCCGATCACCTTCTGCTCGACCGGCACCCCGGTGGCCCGGATCCGCTCGGCCAGCCGCGACATGTAGCGGTTGATCCGCGGCCCGACGTAGGCGTTGACCACGGTGGTGGAGAACCGCTCGAACTCGCGGAAGACCGGTGCGATCTCGGCGGAGGCGCACACGTAGGCCGAGGGCAGCGCCGCGCGCAGCCGTTCGGCGACCTCCAGCTCGTGGTGGGCGTTGCGGTAGCTGTGCAGGAAGCACACCGCGACGGCCTCGGGTTCGCCGGCGCGCACCCGGTCGATCACCGCCGCGAGGTCGTCGGCGTCGAGCGGTTCGAGGACCTTGCCCTCGGCCGACATCCGCTCGACCACCGGGTGCACTTGGGACCGCGGCACCAGCGAGGGCGCCTTGTCGGCGTCCATGTCGTAGAGGCTGGGGCGTTGCTGACGGCCGATCTCCAGGACGTCCCGCAAGCCCGCGGTGGTCACCAGCGCGGTGCGGGCGCCGTTGGATTCCAGCACGGTGTTGGTGGCCACGGTGGTGCCGTGGCCGAGGTAGCCGACTTCGGCGGCGTCGGCGCCGGCCAAGCGCAGCACCGCGCGGACGCCGTCTGCGACGGCGACCGACTGATCGTCGGTGGTGGAGGGCAGCTTGTGGATGTGGAACCGGCCGGTGGCCGTGTCCAGCGCGGTCACGTCGGTGAAGGTGCCGCCGACGTCGATACCGATGCGGAGCATGGCATTCCTCAAGGGTCGTTCGAGCAAGCGGTACGAGCCGCTCGACGAGGTGTGGACGTCCCGGAACCGGGACGGTGAGCTGAGGTGGCGCTGCCCCACCGCTGCGCGGATCGTTCGGGGAAGGACACCGATCCGCCTCTAGCGGAGGCGCGACAGCGACAGGTGGTCGATCGGCACGTCGGTGCGGCCGGTGCGGAGCAGCTCGGCGGCCGCTCTGGCGAACACCGGTGCCAGCTTGAAGCCGTGGCCGGAGAAGCCGCCCATCACCAGCACGTTCGGCCGGTGCGGATCGCGGCCGATGATGCCGTGGTTGTCCGCGGTGTAGCCCTCCATGAAGGTGCGCACCGCGGTGGGGCGCGACGGCAGCCCGGGCAGGCAGCGCGACACCGCCGCGGACACCCTGGCGACGTAGTCCGGTGCCACCACCGGATCCAGCAGGTCCGGATCGTCCACGATGGACTTCCGCACGTGCAGGTTGACCTTGACCCCGCCGCCGACGTCCGGGAAGAAGGAGAAGGTGTTCTCCCCTCCGCTGCGCCGGATTCCCACCGGGAAGCGCTCGGGGCCCCAGTTCTCCGCGGTCTCGAACCAGCACAGCACCGCGCGCCGGATCTCGATGTCGCGGGCGAGCATCGGCACGCTCCGGGTGATCCACGGCCCGGTGCACACGACCGCCTGGTCGAACTTCTCGACCTGGACCTCCTCGCCGCGGCGGAAGTGCACGGCGACGCCGTTGCCGTCGTCGGTGACGTCCTCGACGGT